>JAATGJ010000003.1 GCA_015654695.1 Chitinophagales bacterium
CATCAAACAAAACCCTTTTACGAGGTCTTTCCGGGCCGGTAGTTTCATTCGGATTGTTTAGATTGCAGGTCCAGACATCGGTTTAGAAGCGTTAGTGAAAGATAGTCCTCGCCGAATTAATGAATACACATCTGCGTTAATCTATCTTCTATTCGTCAAACAAACTGATCCAGTAATGTGATCCTTTTTTCAATAGAAGGATGCGTGGCAAACATATTGTCCCATGAGGCGGATTTATGGGCAGATAGTGTTGGATTTTGAATAAACAATTGCGCTACATCGCGGTTCTCTACTGCTTCTATCATGGGGTCCCCTGAAATTTTACGAAGCGCAGAAGCTAAGGCATACGGTTTTTTGGTGATCTCCGCAGCGCCTGCATCGGCCAGGTATTCCCGCTTACGGCTGATACCAAAGCGCAGGAGCAATGAAATGAAATAAGCCACTGCCGTTATTGCGATGGCAATAAGAATAATGGCTCCTGATCCCTTACCATCTTTATCACTGCTTCTTTTTCCGGAACCGGCGAAACGAAGGCTGCGAAAAGCAATTTCAGCCAGGAAGGAAAAAATACCGACAAAAACAATGGAAATGATCAGCAATCGTACATCGCGGTTCCTGATATGTGTAAGTTCATGAGCGATTACCCCTTCCAGTTCGTCATCATCCAGTTTTTCAATAATGCCTTTTGATAAAGAAACAGAATAAGTACTGTTATTGATACCACTGGCAAAGGCATTCAGCGAATCGTCATCAATAATATACAGTTTGGGTGCAGCCATTCCCTGCGATATGCAGAGGTTTTCCAGGAGATTATATACACGTTTGTTCTCTTTTCTTTCCAATGGCTTAGAGCCAGTAGCCATCTTTATAAAAGCAGAATGTCCCGCCCATGCAATCAAAAACCAAATACCCACACCGACCAGAACAAAAGGTATTGTTTGCAGAAACTGGATGTTGGCAGTTTCAATATCCTGGTCATTGACGAAAAAGAAAAAAAGATAGAACATTCCCAGCAACAATGCCGGGAATGCGATCAGCAAAAGAAATGAATTGGTATTATTTCTTTTTATCTGTTTGGATAAGCCAACGTACTTCATACTGTGAATCCGCCAGGGGCGAATCCAAAAATTTAGAATTTAATAGTAGGGGGCTGTTCCATTTGTTTGCGTGTATCCTCACCCAGGTCAAAGAATATTTCACGTTTGAAACCAAAATTCTTTGCGATAAGATTGCCGGGGAAAGCTTCCACTGCATTATTGTATTCAGTAGTAGCGCCATTGAAAAAGCGGCGGGCGGCAGCCAGTTTGTTTTCAATATCACTGAGTTCTTCCTGCAATTGCAAAAAGTTCTGGTTGGCTTTCAGATCAGGATAGGCTTCCACTGAAACTTTCAATCCCTGGAGAGCTGAGGTCAGTTGCTGTTCAGCTACAATTTTATCATCAATGGATTTAGCATTAATGGCCGCTGAGCGTGCTTCTGTTATTTTGATCAGAAGATCTTTTTCATGCGAGGCATATCCTTTTACGGTTTCTACTAACTGGGGCACCAGGTCATGCCGCTGGCGCAACTGTACATCAATATCCGCAAAAGCATTTTGACGACGGTTTCGTAACCTGACAAGCGAGTTATAAAGGCTGATCGCCCATAATGCGATCAGTACGATAATTCCAAGGACAATTAATACTGGCATAGTGAAAAATTTAAGTTGGGTTTGAAATTAACGAAAATCAGGGAACTTGAACAAGTTCCCTGGTAACCATGAATGTTTTATAGTATGTAATCTGTTTTATTTGAAGATGGTTCCGAAAAATTCTTTCATATCCTTCCAGGATGCGGTGTCAGCAGCGGCATTGTAAGCAATGGGTATTTTAAATTTTTCGCCCAATGCAGTTGCGTTAGGATTAGTAAAAGCATGTTTCGCCCCGGGATAGGCTTTGAATGTATAAACGGCCCCGATTGAATCCATTTGTTTTTTGAACAGATCTACCTCAGCCTGTGACACCAGTGGATCGTCAGCCCCATGGCAAACTAATATTTTTGCTTTCAGCAGCTCTTTATTGGCAGGCGCCACATTCAGGTTGCCATGAAAGCTCACTACTCCCGCAAGGTCATCACCCAGCTTTGCCATATTTAATACCATAGCCCCGCCAAAGCAATAACCTATGGCTGCGATTTTAGCGGGATCGGCCTGGGTATATGTTTTTAGTTTGGTTAATGCGGCATCAAAACGGGTTTTCGCCATAGTTGTATTCATATATAAAGGCATGGCCAGTTTTAAGGCGCTATCAGGATTATCAGCTGTTTTGCCATCCCCATACAGATCAACTGCCATAGCTATATAACCAAGGTCCGCGAGTTCTTTCGCCCTTCTTTTAGAATAATCATTAAAGCCCCACCATTCATGTACTACCAGCACGGCGGGACGCTTATCCGTATTGCTGGAATCATATACTACAAAGCCATTCATAGTAACACCATCCGCTGTATAGGTGATATTTTCTTCTTTAATAGCGGGTGTTTTTGTTCCAGGTTCCTCTTTGTGCCCGTCATGGCAGGAGATGATGCTTAAAGCAACCGACAACAGGCAAATACCGATAACGTTTTTGGATATCATGTTATAAAGATTTGAAGGGTGAACAATTTGTCGCTTATAAAGTTCAGTAAAACTTTGTTGTCAGGAAAATTTTTCAGGAAACTTGATTTTATTCTGCACCGATTGAATATATTTAATCATTAATACCAACTACAAATGAAGAAGTATTTTGTCATCATCGTCCTGTTTGCTATCGCTGTTATATTTTTTAATTGCAGCGGCTCAAAGAAAGCCATGGCTTCAAAGCCTGCACCTTCCACGTATGAAACTAATCTTAAAACCGTTGTCGAAGCCACTTGTTCCCCCTGCCATATCGCGGGAAAAGGAAACAAAAAGCCTTATGATAATTATACCAACGTAAAATCTGATATTGACGAAATTATCCGCCGTATTGAACTAAACCCGTCTGACAGAGGGTTTATGCCGTTCAAGCATCCTAAACTCAGCGACAGTACTATTGCTGTATTTAAACAATGGAGAACTGACGGCCTTTTAGAAAAATAAGAGGATACCAGGAAACAATTATCTCAATTGTTTAACTACCCGGGTGCGGGAGGAGGGAGTCAGGGATAAGCGACTGGTTCCAGTTCCAGTACCTGGTGCAGGTGATGCCGGAGATGTTTGATGTAATCCTGCGCCAGCCATTCTATAGTTTGCAAACTTTCTGTCCGGCATTTTCTTTGCGCCATTTCAACAGAAGTATTCTTTAAAATAGCAACAATATGCTTATTCAGCAGTTGCCATAAGTTAATAAGATCAGTGATGTTGTAATCCTTGTAGTTGGCGATAATTACCCATTTATCCTGGTTGTAAACTATGGCCGGGATTTCTTCATATTGCGCCACGATAAAACGCCGGATATTGTTTTGAGCGGAATCAGCCATGTGACCGATGATTTCTTTTTTACTCCATTTGGCAGGCGATGATTTAAAAAGCAGTTTACTCTCAGGAATAGCATGCAGTGCTGCTGCATGTTGATCTATTATACTTTCCAGTTCTGAAGCAATGGATTGCATATTCATACATTAGTTTATAAAACAAATCTAAAGAACATTAAAATACCAGAACACCCGGTGAACAGAATTTTGTGGTGAAGCATATGTTTTACTTTCCAATCCATTGTATGTCCATATCATACTTTTCCTTAATTTTTTGGTATCGAAAGATGCAGTGGTTAAAGTCAAAAATTGATCCTGGAAAAATCCGCAGAAGAATTGTTGGAAAACATACCGGTTTTATTATAATTTACGACATTTATAGTACAAAATTGTTTTGCCATGATACAAGTAAAGGAAATCCTGGAGAGAAAACGAAAAGCTTCTAATGTAATAAAAAGCACGGATCTTGTTATTGATGCGTTGAAAATGCTGAATTCTGTAAATCTTAGTTATCTCGTAGTAATGGAGGGAAACGAGTATAAGGGTATCTTCTGCGAAAGGGATTATTGCCGCAATGTAATTTTGAAAGGACGTTCCAGCCAAACTTCCACAGTACAGGAAGTAATGACCACCGATCTGCCAATCGTGGAAACCACGGATACAGCGGAATATTGCATGGATACTATGAACCAGCATAAAACCCGTTACCTGCTGGCGTATGATAATTCTCATTTTGCAGGTGTCATCACCATTCATGACCTGTTGCGCCAGGTACTACGCAACCGCGAAGAGGTCTTTGATAATTCCGCCGCCGAAAGATTGATCTCGCAGGAAGAAGGCGATAAGATATTCTGATAAGTAGTATAAGAAACCGGCTTTTAAAAAGAGAAAGCCGGTTCTTACTTAGCATTAGAAGCTTGGATCATCAGCACTTGGCCCATAGCTGCCTGGTATAGGAATATTCAGCAGCCGGAGATAAACGCCTAACTGTGCACGGTGATGCACTACCTGGCAAAATACCTGCCGCACTACCTCGTCTTTAGGAGAAGTGCTGTATATCTGTTCACCATTTCGCATCGTCCAGAAATCTTCCAGTTGTTTGTCTTTACCTTTTGCCAATACCGCTTTACCGTTTGCCAGTGATCTTTCAAAATGCGCTATTAATTCTCCATTGGTAGTTATTTCAACCGGTGTATAATCGTTATTAGCAAAATCGAGTTCATCCGCATTAAGTACCAGGTCAAACCAGGAAGGTATTTCCGCTACATGGGTAGCCAGTTGTTTCATGGTCATGCTTTTTTCGTGGGGCTTCCAGTCAAATTTATCATCGGGTACCCTTTCCAGCATTTTGCGGGTAGTGATAGCTTCTCTTTCCAGTTCTTTTGAAAATGATTGCATGAATGTCATAATAGTATGGTTTAAATGTTATGACACAAAGTAAAACCCACACACTGACAACCCTATGGCAGCCTGTTTTAATTACTTTTAAAAATTCAAAGGGGCATAAAATAAACTCTCCGTCTCCGGCAAAACCTTTTACCAGCTTACCGGAAGTTGTTTCATGTATTCGCTGATAGGGATATGCGAAGTTTTTTTGAAAGGGGTATCCGTACCGCGAAGGCGGGTAATGCGGGATACCTTGAAATCGCGGTAATCTTTGCGGGCATGGCACCATGCGATCAGGTGCCAGCTAAACGCGTAAAAAATCAAACCGATTGCTTCCAGTTGCCGTTTGCTGTTTTCTTCTTTCAGGTTTTTATATTCTATTTCAATGATCGTTTTGGAAGCGATCGCATTTTGCAAAAGAGACAGGTATTCAAAATTCAGCGCCAGGTTGGGTGACATTTGCATCCTGATACTATCATCCAGTATGTCCAGGCTTTCTTTTTGTGATGAACGTAATACCGCTTTTACTTTATTCAGGGCGGTGGAATAATGTTTTTGAATAGACCTGTCAGCAAAGCCATACACCAGTGATTCTGTCAGCAGTAGTGCATTCGCTTCTTCAGTAGTTAAAGAAACAGGCGGGAGAAAATAACCCTGTACTACAAAATATCCTTTGTTGGTTTCAAAGCTGACAGGAATGCCTAATTCTACCAGCGCTTTTATATCACGATAAACTGTGCGGATACTGGTATGAAATTTGTCAGCGATCTTTTCCGCCGGAACGAATTTTTTGGATTGTATAAGTGTCAATATCCCCAGTAGCCTGTCAATGCGGTTCATACGATAAAAATAGGCGAATTATAGTATGTTGGGGTATCAGTCAGGGCAGACGCATTAAAATTCTTTTAGAACTTCTTTAAAAATGAAAAATGGGAGTACGAATGACACGGATATAAACGGATTTTTATTCTGCGAAGCAGAATAAATCTGTATTGATCCTTTTTATAACTATTTCGCAATGTTTTATGACGAGGCCCGGACTCATCTATAAATAAAAATCTGTGAAAATCCGTCTGATCTGTGTCATCCGTGTGCTATTCTACTCAGATATTAATGCGTCTGCCCTGGTGTATCAGTAATTATTATCTCTGAAATTCTTTATATTCTTTGCCTGTCAATACAACAGCTCCTGCTATCTTTGATAAATATAAACAGAAATTAAACCGGGTATTTTAAAAATGGAAACAATAGCGAAACCTGCCAGTACTACTGTTGCTCAAAAAATACTCTCCATTGATATCGGGGGATCTAATGTAAAAGCGACCCTGCTGAATGAAGAAGGAGAATTGCAAACGGAGTATAAAAAACTGGAAACCCCCGTTCCCGCTACGCCTGAAAAAGTAATGGCCGCCATTGGAACACTGGCTGCATCCTTACCCGGCTATGATAAAATATCGGCAGGCTTTCCCGGCTATGTGAAAGATAATATCGTTATGACAGCGCCCAATCTCGGCACCAAATACTGGAAAGAGTATAAGCTTGGTGATGAATTAACTACATCTTTAGGCAAGCCTGCTATTGTAGTGAATGATGCAGACATGCAGGGGCTTGGTATAGCGGCAGGTAAGGGATTTGAAATAGTGGTTACTCTTGGTACGGGTTTCGGCACCGCATTTTTATATAATGGCGTATTGCTGCCCCATATAGAACTGGCCCATCACCCCTTATCCAAAGACAGGGACTATGATGTTTATATTGGAGAAAAAGCCCTCATAAAAGAAGGCGACGCGAAGTGGAATAAACGTATGCGCAAAGTAGTAACGATCTTAAAGACAGTCTTTAATTACGATCACTTGTATATAGGCGGGGGCAATGCGAAAAAACTTAATTTTTCATTAGATAAGAATATCAGTATTGTTTCAAACAGGGAAGGGATAAAAGGCGGGGCGAGACTTTGGAAATAAAAATGCCCGTAATCTATGGAAACAATTTACCTAATGAGAGATTGTTTTCCCGGAAGATCATAAAATTCTATGGTTCATCTGCCACAGTAAACTGTTTTGTAAGCCGGGTTTAACACCAGGTACGGTCTTGAATATTCCTTTTGCTTTTACGCTGATAATTGCTGAAATTTAGACAGATAAGTTGTACCATGTTCTACCGCAAGTATCAGCCTTCATCATTATTATCCGCTTTCGTGGAATGTTACTTTATCTGGGATTCTGAAGGCCCGATGGAAGAAGCGATGATAGTAGAATCACCACCCAATGGTTTTTGTTCCGTAGTGTTCAATTATGGCGATGCTTATTATTTACAGAACAGGAAATATGAAAAGTTGCAGGTGCCGCTCCAGTTTGTATCAGGACAAAGTATCTACAGTTATAAATTATTCCTGCAGGGAAGTATTGGCATAGCGGGAATTGTATTCAAGCCCGCGGCGCTGGCCACCGTTTTTCAGCTTCCTGTTTATGAATACACGGAGGAAAGAATTGACCTGTATAAAGTGTTCAGGCAGGATGTGGTGAATAAATATGCGGCACAGATCAAATTGGCGACTGGTAAAGAACAGCGTGTAAAATCGCTGGAAGCCTTCATCATGCATCAGTACAATGTACAAAAACCGGAACCAGATTATATTGATACGGCTGCCAACTTCATTATAGAGCATAATGGCATGTTGCAGGTAAGCGATCTGCTCAGGGATAGTTATATGAGCCGCCGGAGTTTTGAAAGAAAATTTTTTCACAAAGTAGGATTAAGCCCAAAGTATTATGCGCGGATACGCCGTATTGGGTATTTATGTAACCTTATTGCCGGTAAAAAGAAAGTGGACTGGCCTGCAGTCTTTCATGAATGTGAGTTTTATGACCAGGCGCATTTTATTAAAGACTTTGAAGAATTTACCGGCCGGACACCCCAGCAATACCTGAAAGAAAACACCGAGTTAGCCAATTATGTAGAAAAGCCGAAAACACAATCGCTGGAATAGGCTGACGCATTTTTACAACAGATTGACGCATTCTTACAATGTTTGGGCATTCACGCAGAGCTACCTTAGCCGTAAATATTTTATATGAAAAAATTATGGCTTATTCCCGCAGTTCTTTTTATTCTTTCAGTAAAAATGCTGGCACAAGCTCCGGAGGGAGCGTTTAAAGTAGTAGAGTCACAATATGGAAATGATCCTGCAGCTACCGGTACCGGGAAACAAACGATATTAAAAATATTTAAAGACGGGTACTGGATAGCGGCTTTCTTTGGCGATCCTGAAATGCCATTTTCCGGGAGCGGCGGTGGCACGTTTAATATTAAAGATGGCAAATACATCGAAACACTGAATTTTTATTCCTGGGACAGTACTGCAGTAGGTGATGTATATACTTTTAATTATAAACTCTCCGGCAACAGCTATACCCAGGAAGGATATATGGATTCGGAAAAGTATAAGCATTATCTCATAAAGGAGAAGTTTGAAAAACTTAAAGCCAAAGAGCCAATAAAGAATTCATCACTGGAAGGAGCGTGGCAAATGCAGAGCGGCTACTGGGGAACAAGTAAGCTTGGCGAAGGGGCTTATAAAGATGTTGCGGTAATAAAAATATTTTCTTACCCCCGTTTTGCTTTTGCCTATTACAATGATAAAACAAAGAGTTTTGTTGGTGCGGGTGGCGGCACTTACCAGTTTGACGGTAAAACGCTGACGGAAAATATTGAATACTGGTCATGGGGCAAGCCGGAACTCCCCCAATCGGTCTTTAAAGTAGAAATTGCGAATGGTCAGTATTCACAGCAGGGCTGGGAGAATGGCCTGAAAGAAACATGGAAGAAAGCGAAATAATTTATAATAACTAATAAAATTTATTTTATGAGCACTTTAGTAAAACAACAACAGGAACTGAGTTTAAAAAACGCCTCCGTGGAATTTATGTTTGCCTATCAGCAACGAAACATTGATAAAATGCTGAGTTTTTGTGATAAGGAAGGGGAAGTATTTTTTCAGCCATTAGGTAATGCCGGTAAGGGAACGATAGGGGAATTGGGAAAAGCCATCTGGCTGGGGCTTATTGATTCTTTTCCTGATATAGATAATACCGTGGATGCTGCTGTGGCGCAAGATGGTGAATCCGTTCGTTGCCAGGTGGTCATACGTGGCACACAGGCGAAAGATTTTGCAGGCATTGTCAATAAGGGAAAGAAGTTTGAGAGTGACCATATTTTTATTTTTCATCTCAACCCTGCCAATAAGATTGACAGCATACAGATCAGCTGGGATCATGAAGATTTTCAAAGGCAATTAGGGTCTTAGATATTCTTTTCCAGGATCACAAATTCCAATGGCTGTGTCGGAACACCAAAGCGGTTACCTGCCGGAAAAGGTTCGGTCTCGCCGGTTTTTTGATAACCATGTCTTTCATACCAGTTGACCAGTTCATGGCGAACGGATATTACTTTCATGAAAATAGAAGTACAGTTTTGTTGTTGGGCGTGTTCAGCAGCTGCAGCCATTAATTGTTTGCCAATTCCTTTTGCCTGTATCATTGGTGATACGCTTAGCATGCCCAGATATAATTTGTTTTCTTTTTTATGCAGGAATACACAGCCTGCCAGGTTGTTTTCTTCATTTACGTATTTCAGGAAAACTGCACCGGGTGTTTGCATCAGCTCTTTTACGGTCGCTTCATCTGTCCTTAGTTCTCCTTTCAGCAGATCCGCTTCAGTTGTCCATCCTTTCTTTGAAGCATCACCACGATAGGCGCTGTTCAGCAGGGCTACCAGTGCGGGAATATCAGCTGAAGTTGCGGTAAGTATTGGCATGTAACGAATTTACTATTGAATGTTTTTGTGATGGTCATTTTTTAAAACTAGCAAACAAGTAAACGCTTAATGCGATAATGACTGATTCAAAAAGCAATAAAGAATTTACTATTCCAAACTGATCAGCGATATAACCTAAAAAAATAGCCGGGATACCAAAACCAATATATCCATAGAACATATAGCCGGATACCGCCCTTGCTTTTTGTATGCCGCCTAAGTTGGAGATAATCGCCAGCCCGCCCATATAAGAAAAACCATAAGCGGCCAATCCCATAATAAATGTGCCGGGCAGGATAACTGCTAATTCATTGATATAACAGCCGGCTACAACTAATCCAAAACCAATTGGAACTAAAATAAATCCCAGTCTTACAGACCATGCAGGATCAACCTTTCGTATAAACGGCTGAAGAAATGCACCCGACCAGTTCATGAGTACCAGGCAAAATCCACCATAGATAGTTAGTCCGTATTGGGCCAGTTGTCCGGGTATGATAGCGATGACAACGCCATTAGCCGCCCAGCAAATAGCAATAGCAAGATTGACGGGAAATGAACCTTTGGGAAAATAAGGAAGACGAATGATGTTGCCGCCCATCCTTTCCAGCTTTGGAAGAAAGAAAACTAAGCCCAGACCTGCCATAGTTAGTACCAGCAATATGTAATAGGTAACGGGAACCAGTGTGAACTTGTATAGTAATACAATGGTAGTGGCCAGCGCGCCGCCACCAAATCCAATGGAGGTGGACAATGATGCCATGTTTGCCGCTTTCGTAGCAGCCAATTTTTCGTGTTGCAACAATTCGCTGATATAAGCAGTACCGCAACCCATACTTAACCCCAGCGCTATTCCCTGGAATATTCTTGAAGCGATCAGTGCATAAACATCCGGGAACAAAGTAATAATGATGGTTGATAATAATGCGCAGATAACACTGGCAGCCATAATTGGTTTTCTGCCCAGCCTGTCTGACAGGCCGCCAAGAAATACGTAACAGGGGAGCATTCCCATAATATAGGCCGCCAGTACTAATGAAGTTTGCCCGTTATTCAACCCGGCTTCCATTGCATATACCCTGAATAAAGGCATTGAAATATTTACTGAAAGCGTGATCAGCAATAAGGCAATGGCAACTGCCTGGTGCGGCAGTAAATTGATCTTATTCTGCATGGGAAATATGTTCCTTTAGCCGTATAAATTCCTGCTCCAGGTTTATCGCAGCTTCTTTGGGAAATGTAGCATTATTCGGAAAGATAAATTCATCATTGGGCGATGGATCAAGACTTGTTTTTAATTCATCCCATTTCTGCATCCAGATATCATAATGAGCGATCAATGCTAACGCATCTTTTTGTAAACTCCCGGGCAGCAGGTAGCCTTTTTCCAAAAGCAATTCCCTTATTTTCTCATTATACAGCCGGAGGATCTTTGCAAACATAAAAGTCTTTCCACCCTGCAGGTATTCTTTGTAAGCGGTTTCTGACCGCTTCAGGTTCATATATAGCTGACCGGTCAGTTCAAATTGCTGCAGGGTTATTGATCCGCTCATTCAATAAAGTATTTGTGGGACTGAAGATAAAGGATATAGTCAAATTAATAAGTGCGGGGTACAGGCGCCGATGCAACCATTTTTAAAAAGGGCCTGTCAGGTTATATATTACCAAAACCGCCAACTGTTTCCGGGTGAAAGGATTTACTTCGATCATATTATTAGCTTCTTTTGTTATTGCCCAATATGCAAAGCAGGTCAGCTACCTCGAGTGCAGGCTATCAAATTATTTCAATATACCTGCGGAGAAATGTGATTGCGAAAAAATACTGATCAAAGACAAAGGTGTAGCTGATCAATCTCCGCTGCCAGTGCCGCACAATCATGTTCATGTTGATGAAACTTATTTTCCTCCTCAAAATGTAAAGCCGAAGTTATCTTTCCCCGGTAACTGTGTTGTACATATTCCTTGTAAGGATACTGTATTAAGTGATGGCTTTTACAATCGGCCCGATCGTCCTCCCGCTGTTTAACCGGCTTTTCTGAATCTTGTTTCTTCATTGCGCATTTGCAATATGCCAGCAGGTGTATGAGCAGGCATGCGCATGCTATACATTTCATATTAACTCAATAAAAAAATCATCATGAAAAATATAATTTTTATAACCTGTTTTTTGACTTTATCTGTTGTTTCAATTGCTCAACTGTCAGCAGGTAAGCAGGAAATTTTATATGGCGTTATTACAAAGGAGAGCCTGGTGGCCGCTCCTTTTGATAAATGGTTTATTACCAATTACGATACATACGAACCCAACGCAGAGGTGGTCAATTCATTAAAAAAACTGGATACAAAGGATATCAGCATACAAATATTCCTGGGTACATGGTGCGGCGATAGCAAAAGGGAAGTACCGAGGTTTATGAGAGTGCTGAATGAACTTTCCTTCCCGCTGCAAAAAGTACAGATCGTTGCCCTCGGCAGCGGAGATTCACTATATAAGCAAAGCCCGCAGCATGAAGAAGACGGGAAAGGAATATTCAGGGTACCTGTTTTTATCTTTTATAAAAAAGGTGTGGAAATAAACCGGATCAATGAATATCCTGCATTTTCCCTTGAAAAAGATATGCTTACTATTCTTAGCAACAAGCCATACATACCTAATTACACGAGTTTCGGAATAATTAAGAACTGGTTATCTGATGGTATATTAAAAGATGAGAACATTGCAGCCAGGAGTCTTGCCTGGCAATTGAAGCCTCTTGTAGGTGGCGAAAATGAAGTGAATAGCCTCGGTTATTTATGGCTAAAAAATGGAAACAAAGAAGAAGCATTGAAAATATTTCAGATCAATGCCAGTCTTTATCCTGAATCTGCCAATGTGATTTCAAGTTTGGGAGAAGGATATTATGATACAGGCGAAACAATAACGGCTATTCAATATCTTGAAAAAGCACTGGAGTTAAATAAAGATCCCCAATTGGTAAAGGGAATACTGAAAATCCTGTATAAAGCAAAAGGTATAAAAGAATAAAAGGAACAAAAAGTCGTATTTGATTCAGCAGCCGGGAACCGGCTGCTGAATATTAACCTGTCAATACATAAACAAGCAGCCTGTTCCGGTTTTACAAAAGAATGGCAACGCCCTTCAATAATGGATGGCAAGAACCGGGATGGTACTCTCATGCGCCATTCTTTTAGTATGACTTCCACTCGTTAAACTATTCAGCCAATTATGATCCTTGGGCAATGTCACGGTCATGTCAATAGAATGATCATTAACAAAGAGGTTTATCGTGTCATGAAAATCGTAAAGGTCTATGAAGTGAAAATCATGCTGGTAACCATTGAACGCCTCCTCCATTACATCTTTTACCACCTGGTAAGGTTCGGTGATAGAAATATGGTATTCGGGATTGACATTTACAATATGCAGTTTTGCATAGTAGGATGATAAAATATTCTTAATGATTGCTGTAGCGGCAACAGACGGTGCACCGGTAAAATCAGAAGTTAATGCGATGTTTTTTAGTTGGGTAAACCGGGCACCAGGTGGTACGATCAGCACCGGGCAGATATTTTTTTTGATAAGTTTCAATGTATTGCTGCCGATGAATATTTGCGCGATCTTATTTTTTCCTGTTATACCCATAATGATCATATCGGTTGGATTTTCCCTGGCCAGTCTTTCAATACAATGGCCAAAGTCATGTCCCGCTTCACAAAGGATCTGCATCTTTACGATACCCATATCAGAAAGTCTTTCTTTTAATAAATTCATTTCCTTGTCTGAAGCAGCCGCGTGTTCAGGTTTTTCGTAAACATGGTACAGTATCATATTTACACCATACACACCTGTCAGCATTTTAACGGCATAAGTAGCTGCATTCAGCGAGGTTTCTGAAAAATCAACCGGGACTAATACTGTTCTCATGGCAATTATTTTATATAAATCAACAAAAATAACCTGGCATAGTCAATGATCTTTCTACGAAAGATGTACTAATTTACTGACTCTGCCGGGATAACCAATTGGTTTGTAATACCCCTATCATAGAAAATTTTCATTCGTACAAGCAACTCTCAGAGAGCTATTTTCCCTGGAAACTCTGTTTCCCCCGTTTCTTAATTCGTTATTAGCGTTTTAGCCCCTGATTTTCATCCCTGAAATGTTGCATTCATCCAAAACCGTATCTTTCCGGGGCAAAATCTCATAATCTTGCATATAATCTAAACAATCATTTTATTTATGAAGCAAAAACAATTTTTTGTCTTCCTGTTGCTGTGCATTATCTCACTGGCCTCGTTTGCACAGCCGAAGACCACCACCGCTCCGCCTGCTGCTGATACCAGCAAACCAAAGAAACCTGCCGGTATTACTGACAAAATAAAAAGCAGTAAAAAATTGGAAGGTTTGTTTACCCTGTACCAGGATACTGCTACAGGCAGCGTACAGCTATTTGTAAAAAAAGATCAGCTTGGTAAAGATTATATCTACCAGAGCTTTTCTATCAGCGGACCTACCAGTTTGTTTTTAAATCAGAGTATGCACCGCGCTACACTCGTATTTACAATTAAAAAATCTTTTGACAAGCTGGAGTTCTCAGAGGTAAATACTTCTTTCTGGTACGATCCGGCTAATGCGGTAAGTAAAACAGCGAATGTTGATAAACCTGAAGCAATTTTTCTTTCTGAAAAAGTGAGTGCTGAGGATAGCACCGGCTATCTTGTCAGTGCGGATGGCTTGTTCATCAGCGAAAAACTTGACCCGGTAAAACCGATCATTGCACCCGGGCCATTCACCGCTTTTATATTTAACCTGGGTATGCTGAATACAGCCAAATCAAAATACCACCAGGTTCGTTCATTCCCTGATAATACGGATGTAGTGGTGGACCTGGCTTATGATAATCCTAATACAATGGCGGGTGGCGGCCCGGATATTACGGATCCCCGTTACGTTCGTGTGCGTATGCAGCATAGCCTTATCGAAATGCCCAAGAATGATTTCCGTCCGCGTCTAGATGATCCGCGGGTCGGATATTTTATGCAACAGGTCACTAACCAGACAAGCGTCAAACCTGTTCCTTATAAAGACATGATCAACCGCTGGAAACTGGTGAAGAAAGATCCGTCTGCTGCACTCAGCGAGCCCGTTGAACCCATTGTGTTCTGGGTGGAAAATACAACACCTGTTGAATACCGGCAGACGATAGTGGATGCCGGATTGAAATGGAATGAAGCATTTGAAAAAGCCGGGTTCAAAAATGCCGTACAAATGAAGATCATGCCGGATGACGCTACCTGGGATCCTGCTGATATACGTTATAACGTGATACGCTGGGTTTCTTCTGCACAACCTTCTTATGGTGCTATCGGTCCAAGCTTTGTCAACCCCAAAACAGGACAGATACTTGGCGCTGATATTACGGTAGAATGGTATAGCGGAAGCGCTACTCCCAACCTTGATGAATTGTTTACAGGCCATACAGGATATAGCGAAACAGCCGCTCCTGAACTTCATTTTCCCGGTATGGAAAATAGCCAGCATTATGCTTATTGCACTATGGCCCGGGAATTGAAAGCACAATTAGTAACGGGGATGACCGTGCTTGATGTGACCGGCGCTGATCCAAAAGAGATAGGTGAAATGCATAAAGAATTTCTTACTTATCTTATCATGCATGAAATGGGCCATACACTTGGTCTTAATCACAATATGAAAGCCAGCCAGATGTTATCACCGGCTGAAGTAAATAATAAAGAGATCACAAGAAAGATAGGTCTTATTGGTTCTGTCATGGACTATCCTGCTATTAACGTAGCGCTTGACAGGAGCAAACAGGGAGATTACTATACCACCCTCGCTGGTCCCTATGATCTGTGGGCTATCGAATTTGGTTATACTCCTTTCAGCGAAACAGAAGAAGCGGAAGGGTTGAAAAAAATACTAAGCCGCAGCACTGACCCCAAACTTGTTTTTGGAAATGATGGTGATGACATGAGATCGCCCGGTAAAGCGATGGATCCAAGGGTGAACGTCAATGATATGAGCAGTGATCCTATTGCTTATGCGGAAGAACGTTTTAAATTGGTGAATAGCCTGATGGGCAAAATAGTACAGAAATACAGCAAGCCCGGTCAGTCTTATGCAGAACTAAGGGCCAGGTACGGCACACTCAATGGTCAGCGTGTAGGTATGATCGCTGCTGTAAGCCGCTTTATCGGCGGTGTTTATATTGATAGAAGTTTTCCTGATCAAAACTCTTCTAACAAGCCTTATACCCCTGTGCCACTCGCTACGCAAAAGAAAGCGATGGAACTACTGAACAAGTATGTATTTGCACCCACTGTTTATGATGCGGATGCACAGGTATTCCCTTACCTGCAACTACAGCGCCGCGGATTTAACCAGCCCGGTAATGGCGAGGATGTAAAACTGACAGCCGGATTGCTTGGCAACCAGGTAAGTGCACTGGCGCATATACTTCATCCTGCTACATTGCAGCGTATCACCAACAGCCGCCTGTATGGAAATCAATACAGTGCAGCCGATGTAATGAGCGACCTGGTAAAAGGAATCTTTGACGCCGACAAAGCCACCAATGTCAATGTATATCGCCAATACCTGCAAACAGCTTTTGTAAAAGGAACGGCTGCTATGTTAGAGCCTTCTCCTGCCGGTTTTGATGATGTAGCCAAAGCGGCGGCTCTCAATACATTGAAAAAAGTAAAAGCATTGCTGGCTACCGCTGTTTCAACTAACGAAGAAACAAAAGCCCATCGTGCTAATCTGGTGTTCCTGATCAATAATGCACTGGAACGTAAATAGAATTTCTTACTTTATACTTTAACAGAAAGCCTGTTCCGTTTTAAACGGGACAGGCTTTTTAATTTTCAGGTAATTATTCTACCGGTTATAAATAAATTCTTTTTTCCCGGCAGGCGTGATTCCGAAATTAATAAAAGTTATAAACTTGCTATTATTAAAGCCCAGCGCAACGTTTGTTATATTATTATCACTTTCAACAATAGCTCCCGTAGCGGCATCCCTCGTAATCCTCGAGTAGCTTATTTTATCGGGAACATTTTTGTAATTTTTATTCAAGGGATATGCATTATCATACAACACGCTAAATTCTGTCAGAATAAGCGCATTGGTAAAATCAGTTTTATTGGTATAAGCATGATTGTATTCATACATATAGCTTTCTTCAATGTTTCGTTTAGTAAGAATGTCAACTGCTCCGCAAATAAACCTGTGTTCCTGCTGGGTCGTCTTTGCAATTTTTCCCAGGTTACTGCCAGAGTTAGTATACAAGCTGGTATTTTGCCTGTTATAGGTATAGGTCTGAATCAAGGTACCCGGATCAAACCAGGTAGAGTCCCTGCTACTGCCTTTTACTTTCACCAGTAAACCCGCAGCATCATATTCATAATTGGCGGTATCGGTTTCAAAATCTTTTTGAAGGTTGGAGACAAGTGGTTTGAATTCCCGGTAAACATTTTGAATGCGTTGGAGAGGTTTGTTATTCGCATCCACAGTGTATTCTATTTCATCAATATAATCGAAGCCGGCGTTATGAACAGGGTCAGGCAATATGGTAACTTTATTGCTATTGTAACTTACAGTAGCAATTGTAAGAGGAGTTTCGTTGTTTTTTGAAGATAGTAGTCTTATTATCCGGCCCGCCTGGTCATATTCAAATGAAAAATAGTAGACATCGCCGTTACCAGCATCAACATATTTTGTCTTCAGTAAACGGATTTCTCCGGAGGCTATATCATTCTTATTACATTGAATGAAAAAGAAACAGGCAGAACACAGAAGGATAAGCTTTTTCATAAAAATGGTTTGGTTAAATAAAGGTAAAACATAGTGATTATAATAACAACCGGCGTTGCCCGGGTTCAAAGCTGGCAGAATAGGATGGGAATGTCCCTGTCAGTAAGAAGGGTAATAAAAAAGCCGGTTGTTTAAACCGGCTCTTAACAATAGATTATTATTCAAATTTTCAGGAACCACCGGGTTTCGTACCCTTGTCTTTCTTCTTTTTCTCTACCAGTTCTTTGTACTTTGCCTGTTGTTCCGGGGTAAAAAATTCAAAGAAACTGGCTTCCTTTTCTTTTTTCAAAGCCATTTTCTTTTCTTTCTGAGCTTCCTGGCTCAATCCGGCGTCCTGTGTAATGACATCTATCTTATCGTTGTATTCCTTATTCACAGCGTCGAATTTTACAACCTGTTCATCAGTCAGTTTTAGTTCATCTTTGATCTTTTTTTCCCATTCAAGGCGATCTTTTTTGTGATCTTTTTGAACGGGAGGTTGTGCCATTACCGCAGTAGCTGCTATAGCGGTAACGATCATTAATAACATTAATTTTTTCATAATGATAAATTTTAAAATGAATAAAAAAGGTAAAATATGATCAGGAGATAAAGAACTCAACCGGGATATAATAAGTCGAAAAAATGATGCCAATTCATAAAATGGTGAATAAATACATGGAAGTTCCTGGATGAACAATTAAGGCTGCCAATGAGGATAATATTCCCCGGGGTTTTAATTTTAGTGTTATACAGTTTATAAACGGAATAGCAATGAATGGAGGAAACATTTTGATACATACCCGGGGTCTGTTAAAAAATCTTTAACACTTCTTTCGGGTAACCGGATAATTTTTATTTTGCATCTGTGTACACCAAACAGGAAGTATCTCTTATTAAAAAAAGATTCTGGACAAATTTTGGCCAGTATATGCGGCCGGTTGCCGGTGCCGGTGACAATAAAGTGAACTGGCTGAACTATAATACCGGTATACGTCATATTTATTTCAGGATGGATGCCGGAAATAACAACGCCACTATTGCCATTGAATTAAAGCATGCAGATGAGACGCTGCGACAGCATTATTTTGAGCGGTTGAAACAAGTAAAGCATTTGCTGGAGCAAAGTATGGGTGAAGCATGGGATTGGCAAAGCCGGCAAAAAGATGAAGATGGAAATATCGTTAGCCGCATCAGCAAAACAATAGAAGGCGTAAATATTTTTAATGAACCTGATTGGCCGACTATTATTTCTTTCCTGAAACCCCGTATGATAACGTTGGATGAATTTTGGGTGATGGTAAATGATGGACTGGAATAACAACCAGCATAAACATCTTTTAGCAACTACTAAATGCAGGGAATCCGGTTGTTAGTGAGAGAAACGCCAACAACTGAGTGTTTTTTTGAGAACACCTGTCGGCAGAAAGACACTGATACAAAGTGAGTATTTGCCCAATATAGTCATAGCCTGCAGTTAAGCTCGCAGCATTTTGCAATATATAAATGCAGGACTAAAGGTTTTTGAATTCTTGTTCTGAATTGTCCTGTTTCTAAGGGTAATTAACTAGCCGGTCGAAAGTTGCAAACTTCTGATTGTCTTCGAATGGTTTTTTATTATAACAAACACCCGGGATAACAGAGTACCAGGTTGTTTTGATGACCGGCATATAAAAATTTTAAAAGGCCCGCAGTGATGGGCCTTTTAAAATGAATGTCTTATCAGAAATGTTTCTTTATAAATTAATAGTCGCTGTTAGAGCCAAGTGGAATTTTTACTCCCAGAGTAAGTATAAAATGGGTGGGTATTACATTTTCAACGTAATAGTTATTAACTTGATTGGCGGGCAAAGCCAGGCCCGCTTCTGCAAAAATTACCGGCATACCAATTTTATATTCTCCCCCTAATCCCAGGTTTATTGTAAACCCGTTTTCATTGGATTTTTCAATCTGGTCTTGTGGGTATTTGTAAGTATTATGATCATAATTCCCACTTATATCTTCCTTATAACCGACCAGGACAAGTCCAGCGCCAAATTGACCATAAAAGCTTCCGGCTGTTTCATCATTGCCAATGAATTTATAGTTGGCCATCAGCGTGAAGGTTTTAAAATTGTACTTGATATTGGAGGGCACATTAATGGTATTCCCAAGGTCATCCATAATCATAACAGAGCTGCTTTCTTTGATAGGAAGACCATAAGTAAAGCCGAAATGTGCTGAAATTTTTTCACTGGGTTGATAGCCCACACGTATTTGTGCACCCGGTGTAGATTTGCCGAAATCACCTTTGTAGGCGGTATAGTTTGCGGCCGCGCCAATTGAAAATTGCGAAAATACGCTTGAAGTGATACATGTAAAGAGACATCCAAAGTAAATTGTTTTCATAAAGTTGTGTGTTTATAATTTGGCCTAAACTAGTCCAGCGATGCCGGAATATGAAATGGGAAGGAAAGAAGTTGATTTGAGTTAATTTATTGAACCAGCCGGTTTTTTTACTGTGTATCAACTTCTACATGTCAGGGCTTCTGCTGTGCTGGTATTGCGTGATCCGTTAGTCCGAACTGTTGGCGGGTAAAGTTAATGCAGTTGATGTTATATCCAGTTGCCGGGCTTCATTCGTTCAGCCCGGTCTGCAGATGGTAAGCGAACGGGACGACCAGTATATATTCGTCACCCAACATAGAAAACTTCATGTTAGCGGTTCGGACTTTGTTTTAAATAGTTGCCATAGTCAATATTGACATTTGCAATTTTGTCTAAATCTTTAAGCCATTCGTCTTCTAATTCCTTCTTTGATATGCCATATATCATCTTTATGTCTTTGAATCCCCGAATCCATAATTCTTTCATTTTTGCTTTACCATATTTGGATAACAAAAAACTTGTGAAGCTTCCGATTTGCGGATAGGCGATCATGGGGTCTAGTAAATAAAACGTTTTTGAAAGGGTAGAAATTTTAAACAATTTATTATTGTCCTTTAAATTCTTAGCCAAAGAATCAATTTGATAGCCACTCCATTTGTTGTCATAATACACGGCCAGGCCCTCACTGAACCAATTATCGGCCGGCCTTCCCCAAATGTGAAATGCGTAATAATGTGCCAACTCATGTTTGGTAGCTAATAAGTAATCCCTGCTGTTCAAAAAAATTGCAATATCGCTTTCTGGAATTGCAAATCCCTGTACTTCAAACCCAAGAATACGTAATATCTTTTCTTTCGTATCAACTATAACAATATTAGCGGTATCGTAAAACATTTCGTCTCCGAGAAAGCAAATAATATCTTTTCGTTTAAGTTCAAAATCATTTTTGATATAATCAATAGCCTGGTCAGCATACTGATTATCTTCTACAAAAAAAATTAAAAAATTTTGTTTGATGTTTTTTCCAAATTAGTTTCGATTTCGTTAATATATCATTCAACCTTTTGTTGTCTGCCTGGGAAAAGACTGAAACAGAAAGGAGAGATATTGCAAATATTAAAATGAGTCGCATTTTGTTTACCAGGTAATATACATTGAGGGCTGTTGCAGCCTGACCGATAATGTCTGTATTGGCGTTATTATTTGTTCCAAATCTAATTAACTTTCAATCAAAAAGGGAACAAGCATTCCTTTAACAGGGTAGCGAACCGAACTCCGATCGGAGTCTTTCACTTCGCTCCGGCTAAGCTTACCAGGCATAATGACGAGGGCCAACGCACTGCCAAACAATGCCTTTAAAACCGCCTAAAAGGCTTACCTTCGCCCCCTTGAAAAAAGAGGTAAAACTTACATGAAGAATATCCGAAATTTCTGCATCATCGCACATATTGACCACGGCAAATCCACCCTGGCTGACCGTCTTTTGCAAAGCACCGGTACCATCAGCGACCGCGATATGATGGAACAGGTGCTCGATGATATGGACCTGGAAAGAGAGAAGGGCATTACCATTAAAAGCCACGCCATCCAGATCAATTACAAACATAAAAACGGCGTAGAGTATATCCTCAACCTGATAGATACTCCCGGTCATGTTGACTTCAGCTATGAAGTGAGCCGTGCATTAGCCGCCTGCGAAGGTTGTTTGCTGCTGGTAGATGCATCACAGGGCATACAGGCGCAGACGATCAGCAATTTATACCTCGCTATTGATAATGACCTTGAGATCATTCCTATCATCAACAAGATAGATATGGACGGTGCGATGGTGGAAGAAGTGCAGGACCAGATCATTGAGCTGATAGGTTGTAAGAAAGAAGAGATTTTACTGGCGAGTGCAAGAACAGGGCTGGGTGTTCCTGAAATCCTGGAAGCTATTGTAGAAAAAATTCCCGCACCGGTAGGTAATCCCGATGCGCCATTGCAGGCGCTGGTATTTGACAGCGTGTTCAATAGTTTTCGCGGTATCATTGTTTACTATCGTATTTTAAATGGTTCAATAAGGAAGAACGACCAGGTAAGATTTGTTTCTACCGGCCAGCAGTATGGCGCCGATGAAGTGGGTATCCTGAAATTAAAAATGACCCCCAAAGATTCTGTGGGTTGCGGCGATGTGGGTTATATCATTACGGGCATCAAGAACGCAAAAGAAGTAAGAGTGGGTGATACACTAACAGTGGCCAGCAATCCCAATCCAGAGATGATCAAAGGATTTGTGGAAGTGAAGCCGATGGTATTTGCCGGTATATTCCCGGTTAATACAGATGACTTTGAAGAGTTGCGTGATTGCATGGATAAGCTGCAACTGAATGATGCTTCATTAACGTTCGAACTGGAAACATCACAGGCCCTTGGTTTTGGTTTCCGTTGCGGCTTCCTCGGTATGCTGCACATGGAGATCATACAGGAACGTTTGGAAAGGGAGTTTAACCAGACTGTTATTACCACGGTTCCCAACGTTAGTTTTATCGCCTATACTACAAAGGGGGAGAAGGTGATCGTAAACAATCCTACGCAGATGCCCGACCCGGTAAAAATAGACAGGATAGAAGAACCGTTTATCAAAGCACAGATCATTACCAAGCCTGAATATATCGGCAATATCATGACGCTTTGCCTCGGCAAACGCGGTATATTAATTAATCAAAGTTACCTGACCACTACAAGGGTGGAACTGGTTTTTGAAATGCCATTAACGGAAATCGTATTCGATTTCTACGATAAATTAAAAAGCTCTACCCGTGGTTATGCATCCTTCGATTATCATCCCATTGAATACAGGGACAGTGATATTGTAAAGATGGATATACTACTGAACGGCGATAAAGTGGATGCATTAAGCGCATTGATCCACCGCAGCAAGGGACAGGAATTTGGCCGTAAGCTGTGTGAAAAATTAAAAGAGCTGGTACCGCGTCAGCAATTCCAGATAGCGATACAGGCGGCCATCGGCGCTAAGGTAATAGCAAGAGAAACCATCTCGGCTATGCGTAAGGATGTAACCGCTAAATGTTATGGCGGTGATATCAGCCGTAAACGGAAATTATTAGAGAAGCAGAAAGAAGGTAAGAAACGTATGCGGCAGATAGGTAATGTGGAAGTGCCTCAGGAGGCTTTCCTCGCAGTATTGAAGTTAGATGATTGAGCAGTGAACAGTCAATGGTAAATACGTTAAACTGGCATCAACGATTCATGACCTGTTTTTATTGATGATAGTTTGTTATTTCCTTATTAGGATTATGATCTGTAAATTTGGTATTGATGTACACTCTTGATCAAATATTGAAAATTCTCAGGGAAAAAAAGCCTGACCTGCAGAAACGCTATCCCATTTCTGAGCTGGGGGTTTTTGGCTCTTATGCAAGAGGAGACAATAATGAGAACAGCGATATAGATATATTGGTAGATTTTAATGGCAGGATCGGTATTAAATTTATTTTGCTGGCGCATGAGCTTGAGGATACTTTCAGGATGAAAATTGATCTTGTTTCCCGTGGTGGTATCAAACCCAAGTATCTTCCTTATGTTGAAAAAAGCCTGATCCATGTCTGAAAGGAGTCATATTCTTTTGCTTCAGGACATCCTTATTGCTATTGGAAATATAAAGTCTTACACAAAAGATATTTCACTGGATACATACCTGGCCGATCTTAAAACAAAACATGCGGTTGAAAGAAATTTCTCTATCATTGGTGAGGCCGTAGCACGGTTAGATAATTCCTTAAAAGAAGAATTTCCTCATATCAACTGGAGGCAGGTAAAAGATTTCAGGAATATTATTATACATGATTATTTCGGTATTGACGATACAATAGTTTGGGATATTATTCAATTTGATCTTGATCAGCTACATGTGGATATCCGTGAGGTTATTGAAAAGACGGAAGAATGATTCAACTACGCATGATCATTAATTAATTTCTGGCCATATTACCTTTTTTGACTCAGTTATCGTAATTGACCGGCAGCTTTTCCTTCGTTTTATTCTTATCCGATTTTTCCTGTAGTTTCTTTTCGTCTTTCTTTCCTTTCTGATCCAGGATCGGATCGCCCATAGGCGGTCTGCCAAGATAGGCATCGGCCCCGGTCATATCCGCTTTATAGTCGAAGGCTTTATCCAGGTGCATCCATTTACCATTTTCCCATTTGAAGGCTTCATTATCACCATCGGGAATATAGGACCATTTATTATCAGGCTCATCTGTTTCTGATATCAGGTGGTCAACCAGTATGACATCAAGATCAGGAATATAATTGGCCAGTACCCTTGCATCTTTTTTATATTCCAGGCTGAAGCGATAACGGGTCTTTTGCGGGATACTGTCTTTTGCATAACTGAAATAAGAACCGCCAAAAACCGGTTCATTCTTTTCATTGAATGTAAGTACCTCTATCCATTTCTTGCTGCTCATTATACTATGATTATCAAAACCGAATAAAGTGTAATAATTCTTACCGTTATACTGCGTCTTTATTATGTTGTAATAAACTGCACCTATCCAGTTTGTTTTGGTACGGACAGAGTCATCGGCATTATCGGTGAATTCAGAATTATCTGTCAAAGGGATCAGTTTCAGCGAGCCATCTTTCGTAGCTAATTGTATAGCTCCTTTTTGCCGCGAATAATAATCATCAAAAGCAAGGTTCCAGGTGAAGATGCGGAAACTGCTGTCAGGAGCATATAGTTTGGACATACCTAATACAGCATCAAACGGGTAATAAAAAGAATTTTTGATCTTTAATGCCCTCACCAGGATACGTGTTACAAAACTGTCTGCGATCATACGGGTTTTTGTCGCCGAATCAGTGACCATATAACGGGCATACACTTTCAGGGTATCTTCTTTGGCCCTTAGTTTTTTCAGGTCAGCGGCACTGATATTTTTTTGTGAAACAGCAACCTGGGATAATAATAAAAGCATAATTGCTGCCAGCGGAAATTTTGCAAGTATCATTTTCACAGATATAGTTTGAATTTGTAAGTGTAAAAGTAGGTCATCCTTCTGACGTTTGTCCAAAACCACAGGTTGCCCGGTTAGGGAGATAACGGAGGAAACCCCGTAAAATTTTGTGAAGATTACAAAGCTTTTGCAAAATCTGCCAGTGAATCAAAGAGAAGGTCAATATCAGGGTGGGGGAGCTGGAGGTTTTTGGTGGTAGTGGTTACAAAAACGGTACGCATGCCTGCATTTCTGCCAAACCGCATATCGCTGATATTGTTGCCCACTATGATGGATTTTGAAAGATCAATATCAGGAAAATCCGCCTTAGCCCGAAAGGCCATCCCTGGGTTGGGTTTTCTTTCAGGGTTCAGCCGGTCAGTAGCTGTACAGTAGTATATCGCATCTATTTTTCCCCCGCTCTTATGTATGCTGTCTTTCATTTTATGATGAATGGATTGCAAAGAATCTTCCGTCATCAATCCCCGGCCCACCCCGCGCTGGTTAGTAACAACAATAATGTGTTTAAACGCGGTAGTAAGTTTTGAAAACAGGTCCGGCGCACCTTCCATGAAAATAAATTCATCAGGAGTAAAAATATAGCTGCCGTCTTTGTCAATATTGATCACACCATCGCGGTCAAGGAATAATGTCCAGCTATTGTCAATCGCTTTCAGTTCAAGCGGTGGTAGTTTAAGTTCCATTTGTGCTCGTTTATAATCTTCCGGTATGCCGATATCAATAAAGTAACCGTCATCAATGATGCCGTAAAATTTTCTTTCTGTATATAGTTTTTCCAGGTAATCCTTTTCAAAAGAAAACTTTGGTGGCAGGTTTTCTTTCAGAAAATTTTCACTATTTAAAACATATATCCCGCCGTTGATCAGGCCCGATACATAATACTTTTTTTCACTGAAACTAGTTATAGCGTTAGTTCCATCCAGTTCTACTACGCCGTACCGGTCAAAATTACTCATCGGCTTCAGCGCTAACGTGCAATCGGCATCACGCCTGGTATGAAATGAAAAAAGATTTTCCGCTTTTATTTTAAAAAGGGTATCGCCATTTGTTACGGCTACATTTTTTTCAGTAGCTTTTTTGCAAGCCAGCAGGATAGCACCACCGGTGCCCAGTGGCTCGTCTTCAATGACAGATTTGTAATTCAGAGTAGCAAAATGACTGGCGAGATACTCTTCAATAACTTCATGCTTATAACCAAGAGAGAAAATGAATTTTTCAATACCCTGTTTTCGCAGGTAGTTGATGACATAATAAAGAAACGGTCTGCCTGCCACCGGCGCCAGGCATTTGGGTATACCAGGAACTGTATCACGTAATCTTGTGCCTAGTCCTCCCGCTAATATTATCGCTTCTTTGATCAAGGTTTAACTGGTTGTTTCGGTCATCTAAAATACTTCTCTTCGACTAACTGGCAAACAATATGACCCATCATAATATGGCTTTCCTGGATGCGGGGAGTATCAGCTGAAGGTATGTTGATAAGATAATCGGTTATGCTTTTCATTACCCCACCGGTCAACCCTGTAAAACCCACCGTTATTATTCCCTTTTCTTTCGCCACTTCAAATGCTTTAACAATATTGGTTGAATTACCGGATGTGGAAAGGCCCACTAATACATCACCTTTTTCACCGATGCCCTCCATCATGCGGGAATAAATGAGATCAAAGCCATAATCATTGGCAACAGCAGTAAGGTAAGAGGTATTGCAATGTAAAGCTTCTGCAGGTAAAGCTTTCCTGTCTTTATAAAAGCGGCCTGAAAATTCTGCTGCCAGGTGTTGCGCATCAGCAGCGCTGCCGCCATTGCCACAGAAGTAAATCTTATTACCATTTTTAAAAGCAGTGACCATTACATCAACAACCTTCTCAATCGTTTTCAGCAATTCTTCATCTTGTAAAACTTGCTGCTTCGTTTCAATGGAAGCTTTGATAATACTTTTGATCTTTTCCATAATTGAATAAAATTCCAGGTCACAAAAATAACGGACATCCATCCATCCATCATATCGTCCACGTTGACAATCCATGCTCCGTAAACTTATATCTTCTATACCTGCCACCAAATTTTTCTAAACTTTTAATGACAGCGTATTTGGTGTTTACCGGGCAATAGAATATCATAAATCCACCACCACCAGCTCCCGAGATCTTTCCACCCGTAGCTCCTGCATTTTTAGCCGTCTCGTAAATTTCTTCCATCTGCGGGTTGCTGATACCTTCCGCCATTTGCCGTTTTTGCTGGAAACCAAAATCAAGTATCTCGCCGATCTCGTTCAGTTTTCCTTTCAGCAAAGCTTCTTTCATTTGCCTTGCCTGCTCTTTTAACTGGTGCATGGCCTCAATAGAACTGTCTTTTTTATCCACTACATTCTTACTTTGCTTTTTGATAATATCAGCGGATTCACGGTTGGTAGCTGTATAATAAAGCAGTAAATTATTTTCCAGTTCAAATAAATATTGTTGTTTGATACGCAACGGGTTTACAATTACTTTATCACCTTCATAAAATTCCATAAAATTAACACCGCCAAAAGTGGCCGCATACTGGTCCTGTTTACCACCGGCCAGTTTCAGGTCATTTCTTTCTATATCATAAGCATACTGGGCCATATCGTATTCGCCCTGTGGCAAACGAAGCATTTCCGTAAAAGCACCGATAATGGCTACCACCATAGTGGAGGACGTGCCCAGTCCTGAGCCTGCCGGGGCGTCCGCATAAGTAGATAACCGGAAACCTGATGGATTAATGCCATAATCTTTTTGTATTCGGTTATAAATCCCTTTCAGCAGGTCAAGTTTACCATTAATGGGAAGCACTTTATTCCATTCAAATTCCTGTTCTTCCTCCCGGTCCATGGCATGAAGGATTATTTTATTTTCCGGTATTGGCTCAATAGTCGCATTGGCGTATAAAGAAATAGTCGCATTAAGGATAGCGCCGCCATACAGATCACTGTAAGGACTTACATCAGTGCCGCCGCCGGCTAATCCTATTCTGAGGGGAGCTTTACTTCGGTAGATCATTGACCGTTGATTACACTGATGTGTTTGATTTTGATGATAATAATTGACCCCGGTTGCACTACTACTATCGGCTTTTGTTGCATCCGCCTCCTGCGCATCAGCTTTATGTCCGCTGTTCAGCAAGCTTCGTGATAGTATTCACCAGGTTGGCCCAGCTATATTTCAGTTTTTCATTGCGAAGATGAGGAATAAAATATTCTTCTCCTAATTGATAGAACTGGAGGATGCCATTAGCGACAGCCTGCGGATCAGGCTCCACTACCAGTCCTACTTTCTTATGCGGCACCAGCGAAGGAAGACCGCCAACATTGGTAACGATCATTGGTTTTTCAAAATGATAGGCGAGCGGGGTGACGCCGCTTTGTGTAGCATTGCGGTATGGTTGTATCACTGCATCAGCGGCGCAGAGATAGTATTTTACTTCACTGTCCGGGATAAAATTCGTTCGTAATATCAACTGATCACTGATACCGTTTTTTTCAATTTGTTCTTTGTAAGGCTTGTCATCTTCATAAAATTCTCCCGCTACCAGTAGTTTAATACCGGAATTTTTTAAATTACGCATGGCATCTAATAACAGGTCAAGCCCTTTGTATTTACGGATAAAACCAAAGAATAAAATGATCTTCTCATTTCCAGGCAGACCAAGATGTTTCCTGGCTTGCTCTTTTGAAATAATATCACCAAATGTATCATACAACGGATGCTGTACTAATCGTACCGGTTTGGTTTGTTCAAATGTGCGAAGATCACTCATCACCTTTTCGCTCATGGTAATAAAAGCATCACAACTCTCCAGGAAGTATTTGGTAAATGATTTGTCGCCGGGTCTTTTTTCATGCGGTATTATATTATCTGCGATACAGACGATCCGGGTATGTTTATTCTTTCTTACTCTTCGTAGTATCGTTCCCAGCGCAGGTCCCATAACAGGCAGCCAATATCGTACAACAATGATATCCGGTTTTTCTTTTTTTAAACGGTTGCCGGTCTTTATCCAGTTGAAGGGGTTGATGGAATTGATAACAGTATGGATGATTATTCCCTCCGGCGCGGGTTCATCGGTATATTGTGTTTTGCCCGGAAATAAGAAGGATGGATATTGCAGTGAAAAAGAATAGATAGAACAATCATTTCCGGATAGCGTAAACTCCCTGGCTAACCGTTGATTGAATGTAGCTAATCCACCGCGAAGCGGATGAGCGGGGCCTATGATCACCACCTTTCCCATTATAACCCTGTTTTTTCTTCTACCAGGTATGAATTACGGCTGGGGGAATTACGGGAGATCAGCTCTCCTAAAAATCCTGCGAGGAATAATTGCATACCAACGATAAGTGTTGTTAATGCCAGGTAGAAATCCGGGCGATTCGTAAGAGCGAATGTAACCGGGTGGAGAAATTTTGAAATGATCAGGTACAATGAAATTCCTGAACCAATAATGAAAAAGATGCTTCCCCACAAACCAAAGAAGTGCATAGGTCGTTTGGAAAACTTGCTGACAAACGTAATGGAAATAAGATCAAGAAAACCATTGACAAACCTGCGTAAGCCAAACTTTGATACGCCATATTTTCTTGGCCGGTGCTCTACCGTTTTTTCAGCGATCTTTTTAAAACCCGCCCATTTCGCCAATACGGGAATGTAACGGTGCATCTCACCATATACCTCGATACTTTTGATCACTTTATTACGGTAGGCTTTTAAACCGCAATTAAAGTCGTGTATTTTGATACCGGATACACTTCTTGTAACGGCATTAAAAAATTTGGAAGGAATATTTTTAGTCAATGTATTATCATAGCGTTTCTTTTTCCACCCGCTTACCAGGTCGTATCCATCCTGTAGTATCATTGTTCTTAATTCCGGTATTTCATCGGGACTGTCCTGCAGATCGGCATCCATGGTGATGACAACATCTCCCTGCGCCGCACGAAAACCTTCATTCAACCCGGCTGACTTGCCGTAGTTGCGCTGAAATTTTATCCCTTTTATATTCGGGTTCTTTTTTCTCAGTTCTTCTATTACTTTCCATGAATTATCCGTGCTGCCATCATCCACAAATATTATTTCGTAGGAGTAGCGGTTCTCATTCATTACTTTTTCTATCCAGGCGGACAGTTCCGGCAGTGATTCATCTTCATTCAACAATGGTATGACAAGGGATATATCCATTTTATTTTTTCCTGATTAATAATAACCCGGCGCCCACGGCAGTAAAAATAGCCCCGGTAATCAACGATCCAAAAATTGCCAGCGAAACATTACCGGTCACAAAGTTCTTTTTGACGCTGTTGATCTCTTCATCTATTTGAGCAGGGGTTTTATTGCCCTGTTTCACTAATTCTTTCCTGTAATTAACAGCTGCTTCTTCAGCTATCTCCGGGTGTGTACTGCTGTAAATACCTGTAAACAATACAGTGATTAAGGTTACAATAATAAAACAGCGAAACCCCTGTCCGAAGATACTGCCAAAACTTGCTTTATAATTTGCTGAACGGAAATAATCAATCAATGTCCATGCAATACCCGCAGCATACAATAAATAAAAAATATAGGTGGAACCCGAATTGTTTGCCCGGTTGGTATAGATGAGCAAAAAATTTATTCCTGTCATCACAGCTCCTGTAATAAGCCCCTTAATAAGCGGAGTGATCTTGTTCATAATAGCTGCAATATTAAATGATAATTGCTTTTCCCGCATTAATAATACCCACCACTTTCCCGGTCAGTTCTTTCCCGATAAAGGGTGAGTTCTTTGATTTGGAATAAATATCTTTTACTTCCACCTTCCATTTTTGTGATGGGTTGAATAATGTAAGCACGGCTTTGCTTCCTTCTTGTATAGTCAAGGTTTCCTGTCCAAATAACTTTCGTGGATTGACGGATAATAATATTACCCATTTTTCCTGTGCTATTCCTGGTAATGAAGTATTCAGAACGGCATAGGCGGTTTCTAATCCGATCATACCATATTTAGCGTATTCAAATTCCAGTACCTTACTGTCATATTCATGCGGCAGGTGATGAGAAGCTATACAATCAATCGTTCCGTCGCCGACCGCATTTTGTAATGCAGTTCTGTCTTCCCTTGTTCTTAATGGCGGGTTTACTTTGAGATTACTATCATAATCTCTCAGGTCTTCATCACAAAAGAAAAGATGATAAGGCGTCACCGAACAACTGATGGCGGCCCCGCTTTCTTTACCACGTTTGATATACTCCAATGATTTTTTTGAAGCGACCCCGGTAAAATGCAGTTTTGAATCAGCATATCTTGCCAGCTTAATATCTCTCGCTACGATCAGTTCTTCAGCCATCGTGGGTTTGCCGGGTAACCCGAGCTGGGTGGAAACAATACCTTCGTTCATTAAGCCGTGCGGGTTGATACTTTTATCATCCGGTATTTGTATAAGGATACCATTAAATGCTTTTACGTATTGCAGGGCTTTTACCAATAGACCCGATGATTGTACACTGTTAATACCATCACTGAAAGCGATAGCGCCACTGGCCTTCATATCATACATCTCCGCGAGTTCTTTACCTTCAGTATTTTTTGTGATAGCGCCGATCGGATGAACATTCACCGGGAGTGATCTGGATTTTTGTACGATGTATTCCACCCCTGATTTGTTGTGAATGGCCGGGCTGGTATTAGGAATGACCATTACATCGGTATAGCCACCGGCTGCTGCCGCTGCCACGCCTGTTTCTACTGTTTCTTTGAATTCATAGCCCGGATCGCCAAAGTTTGCAAATACATCCATCCATCCCGGCGAAACGTGAAGATCATTTATATCAATTATTTTATCAGCATTCTCAGACAGGTGGCTGCCGATTTTACTAATAATACCATTGTCTATAAAAATATCAGTGATTTGTCCGTTGAAGGGAGAAGTGGGATCAATTACCCTGGCTTGCTTAATGAGGATGTTCATTAAGCAGCGAAGATAAAGGTTGTTTTTGATTTCAGAATTGCAAAATTATGGCTTAGGTTTGCAACCCGTTTAACCTCTGGTTTTAGTAAGATTTTCGGGACGTAGCCCAGCCCGGTAGCTCATCCCGCTTGAGGCGGGAGGGTCGAAAGAAGTGAGAATGTTTTTTAATGATAGCTCTTTATAAAATTAATGTGTTAGCAATACTGATAATGAAAGGCTAACAATTTCCCCAA
>JAATGJ010000174.1 GCA_015654695.1 Chitinophagales bacterium
AACCTTATCAGGGAAGAAGAAATATCCCTTTTTCTATGCTTCTTTATATAAGAGACGGGCGCAGTGTATTTTTTTTTAGCTTGCAGCCAAAGTCAATTATTATTCATGGATGTCAAAATAGAAGAAAGCTGGAAAGAAGCGCTGAAAAGCGAATTCACCAAACCTTATTTTCAGCAGATCCCTTTGCATTTAAAAACGGAGAAATCACAGGGAAAAACAATTTATCCGCCCGGCCCATTAATTTTCAACGCCTTCAATACAACAGCATTTGATAAAGTAAAAGTGGTGATACTTGGACAAGATCCTTATCACGGAGCCGGGCAGGCGCATGGTCTTTGTTTCTCTGTACAAAATGGCGTACCCCCACCTCCATCCCTGGTCAACATCTTTAAAGAATTGCATGATGATATTGGCATAACAATTCCTAATCATGGCAATCTTACTCACTGGGCGGAGCAGGGAGTGTTTTTATTAAATGCTTCGTTAACTGTTCGCGCCGGTGAACCGATGAGCCATTCAAAGATCGGCTGGTCTGAATTCACGGATGCCGTTATTAAAACAATATCACAACAGAAAGAACATGTTGTTTTTATGCTCTGGGGAAAGTTTGCACAGGAAAAAAGAGTACTGATTGATGATTCAAAACATTTGATACTAAGATCGGTTCACCCTTCTCCCCTTTCAGCCCATGCAGGTTTCTTTGGATGTAAACATTTTTCGAAAGCCAATGCATGGTTGATGAGCAAAGAATTTGACCCGGTTGACTGGCAGTTATAGTGAATACCATCTTGAAAGATTGAAGTGACATTCATCTGGTGAAATTTTCTAAATATTGAAACAATAGATTTATGATACCAACTGATCTTACTTTAGAAACAAACAGGGCCATATTAAGACCATTGAATGTAAATGATTATGCCACTTTCCTTCAATTGGCGCAACAGGATAAGGACATGTGGTATTATTTCTCTTCTAATCTTGCCAATGAAAAGCAATTACAAAAATGGTTTGAAATTGCTTTTACCGATAAAGCGGCCAATACCAGGCGACCATTTACCATTATTGATAAAGAGACCGGTCAAACCGGCGGCAGCAGCAGCCTGGGAAATATTTCGATGCATGACCTTCGTGCTGAGATCGGGTGGAGCTGGCTTGGAAAAAGTTTTCGCAGTACGGGGTTGAACCGTCATGCCAAGTTTGCTATGATGAGATATGCATTTGAAGAACTGAATTTTGAAAGAGTGGAATTTAAAACAGATGAGCAGAACGCAAGAGCAAGAAAAGGATTGCAAAATGTTGGCGGTATTGAAGAAGGCATTTTGCGCAGCCACATGACCATGTGGAATAACCGGCGCAGAACTTCCATCTACTATAGTGTATTAAAAAATGAATGGCCGGAATTAAGAAAGACTATCTTTTCGGATATAGAATAATTATATGAAAATATTTAAAGAAATAGCGGGACGTATATGGGCTGTATGGGCAATGATCAGTTTCGTCGTCACATTCCTGGTCATATTTATTCCTTCGATGTTTACTTACCTGTTGCCAGACCCTAAAGGCAGTGTTCTTTTTATTAAGATCGCCAGGGTATGGATGTCGGTATGGTTGCGGCTGGTGGGTTGCCCGTTAAAAGTATCAGGCAAAGAAAATTTTAAAAAAGGCCAGGCGTATATCGTTACCTGCAATCACAATTCGTTACTGGATGTTCCTCTATCCGCACCTTTTGTACCGGGCGCTAATAAAACGATAGCTAAAACTTCTTTTACAAAAGTCCCTTTGTTTGGCTGGTTTTACAGGAAGGGTTCCGTACTGGTGGACAGGAACAGCGATACCAGCCGGCGTAAAAGTTTTGAAGAAATGAAAGCGGTATTAAAGAAAGGTATGTATATGTGTATTTACCCGGAAGGTACCCGCAACCGTACGGCTGATCCGTTAAAAAAATTTTATGATGGTGCATTTAAACTGGCTGTTGATACCCAAACATCCATTATACCCGCATTGATCTTTAATACAAAGAAGGCATTGCCTGCCAATAAATCATTTTATTTTATTCCTCATAAACTCCGTATGCATTTTCTCGAACCTGTAAAACCGGATGGCCTGACCGCAGAGCAGTTGAAAGACAAAGTGTTTAACCTGATGAAGGATCATTTTGTAAACAACAGCCATTAATAGCCGGTATAGAAAGACCGTGTACGATTGACCTTGAGGTCTTGTAATATGCCTGATTTGGGACTGATAGTAAAGTTAAAATACCGGTAGGGTCCGATAGGCGTTACATTAATTGACATTTGCCAGCAATGCATTTCCCTGGATATAGACATTTGAAAAGTCTGCAGCTTCCTTGTATCAAGATCATAATAGCCATTCATAGTGAACATCCATTTCGGTGTCAGGCTGAAACTTCCGTTGAAATTGGCGGAAGAGGTAAATATTTTTTCAAACCCGCTGTAATCCGCTTTGAACTGTTCACGGAAATAGAGCGAATAAGATAAACTGAATGACCAGGGAACATTGAAATCAACAAACTCCGCGGGGTTTTGCCGCATATAATCCAGCAAACGCTGCTGATCACCCATTAGTGCGGGATCGTTTTTCATATCTTTTAATTGCGTCTGCTTTTCCTTCTCTTTACCTTCATCTTTTGGTTTGCTCTGAAAATTGGTAGAAAGCGAGACGCTTCCTGTAGTGATGCGCCCAAGCTTAAATTTATCACCGTTCCAGGCATACTTGTCAATATCCCTGCCCCTGTCATCTGTTTGATATGGATCCATCGTAGCGCTGGCGCTGATATTTATTTTATCAAAAAGATTGGTGCGGAAATAAAGTTGCAAAGGCGACAGCTTCATAGAGTCGGCAAAAAAGTTATACCCGGTAGAAAAACCGTATCCATCAATCAGCCTGATCTTCCTGAACTCGGGTTTTTTTGTTGAATCAATCACTTCATCCTCATTCTTTGATTTTTTGGGCCGCAACTTCATCTCCAGGTTATTATCTACCTGGAAACTCATGCCACCATACCTGCCTTCGCTAAACCCGCCATATAATGATCCTTCAAATTCTGAGAACCGGGCTGTATAACCTGTTGTATCTACTTTCTCTGTATAATAATGTTTTCTTGAAAGATCGGGTTGATAGTTTATACTTAATGATGGACGTATCACATGACGGATGGCATATATTTTTGATCGTTTGAACTGGTAGGTACCGAATATGGCCGTATTAAAACTTAATCCCATGGAAGACTGCTGATCTATAAAAAACCCTTTAGTAATTACAGTGTCCAGTTTTTGTGCTGCATCATTCCATTTACGCCGGAATTTTTGGTTTATCCAAACCTGCGAATAAGAAATAGATGGTGATACCATGATAGCTCCTCCAAGTATGGGTGGCAATGATAATGTGATGGGAATACTATGCCTGGCTCCCCATTGCAGCGTATCAATTAAATTACGCAATTTAAAAGCAGAATCATAAAAGGATACCTGGTTCCTGAAATTTCCCGTGTAGGCTACTCCCAGTTGCTCATACCATTTTTTAGTACCGGCAGATTCTTTACTCTGAAAGGGATAAAGCGTGCTTACCGAAAATCCAATATCAGGCAAACTTAAATTCACAATCCTTGACTGGTTGTTCTGGCTATGGTTAGCGCTGACGGTAAGATTATAGGGTTTGCCCGCCCATGTTTTTGAATACGCAATAGATGAACCAAGCAAGTTCTGGTAGTTTAACTGCGGACTGTTGGGAACATACCGGTTATAGGTAGTGGTGCTTGCATTTACATTGGCGGAAAAAGAAGTACCGGGCCTTGCGCGGCTATCGGCGCTATGGTTCCAGGTAAGTGTATAACTCTTGTTTTTAAAATAATCAGGATCGCCTTTGAAATTAAATTTTGTGCTTTGCAATCCAAAATTAAACTGCCCGCTGTAGCGATAGCGTTTACGGTAAGTAGGATTTAAATTGGCCGACCATCCGCCATAGGAATAAATATTACCATATAATTTTACATCCCAGTAATCATTCATCACTTTATAATAACCAAGCCCTTCAAGACCGAGACCAAACTGTTCATTGGTAGCAAACTGTGGCGGGAGCAATCCTGAACGCCGGCCCTGGCTCAGCGGATAAAAACCAAATGGCAAATAAATGGGAACAGGTACGCCTTCAAACTCCGGGTGCGCCGGACCTGATACGGCGAGCTTCTGGTTGATCACTTTTAATTTATTCGCTTTAAATGCGAAATGAGGTTCATCAAGATTGCAGGTAGTGAATAAGCCTTCTTTTACATAGGTTACACTTTCGCTTACTTTTTTAACAAACGTTCCATGCACAAACATTTCACCCTGCTGCGTGATCGTATTTTTTGTTAAGCCTTTTTGCGTTTTAAAATTATAACGTATCGTATCGCTGGTGAATGCGTTTTCTCCCTGGGTAAAATGCGCTTCCTCCGTCACCTGGCCAGTACTGTCTTTACTGTTATAAGCCGTTAGTACCTGCGATTGCTGATCCAGTTCTACCTGCGGCGCTGTAAGTGATATGTCCTTATACTCTGTTTTTGTTTTGCCATACAGGTATATCTTTTTATCCTGTACGAGTATGACAGCCGAGTCTTCCGCGGAATAATTAACAGGCCCATCCAGGCTATCTTTTGAAAGTTTCAGTGAAAACGTATCAATTTTTTGATTGGGTAAGGAATCATTCAGCAACCCGGCCGAATCAGGTATCCCGGAAGTGTCCGTTGCATTGACAATAACGCGGGGTGGGTTTACGTTTTTGATGGGTGGCTTCACCGAATCGGCTCCTGTTAAAGGTCTGGTAATATCACGGCGAATGATACGCTGAGCTTCCACCCTGCACGTTAGTATGCAAAAGATAGCTGCAATCAATATTGCAATAAAAAAAAATTTTGAACTAAATTTGTGCAGTTGCCTCATACGGTTGAAGCAAAAGTAAATGTTTCAAGCCTAAACAATTTGTGAAGATTAGGAATAACGAACCCCATTAAAAACGGAATCTCCATCATGAAACGGATCTTACTTGTTCTTACAGCATTTTCTTTCTCTGTTTTTCTTCTATCATTTACAGGAAAAAACACAGCTTATCTTCCTAAAGCTACTATCAAAACATTGGTCATTGATCCCGGGCATGGCGGTATAGATCCGGGAGCACGGGGTTCCTTTTCCAACGAAGCTGATGTGAGCCTGGCTGTATCATTGAAGTTTGGCAAAGCAATAGAAAAAGAATTTCCCGATGTTAAGATCGTATATACAAGAACAACGGATATAATGCCGGGCAATAAGAGAACGAAAGATGAAGGATTACGCTACAGGGCGGATCTTGCCAACTCATCCGGCGGCGATCTGTTTATCGCCATTCATTGCAACTCCGCAGCTCCTGTACGTCATAAGGAGTTTACAGGATATAAAACAGGTACTGTTAATGTTGGTAAAGGAAAAAAGAAAAGGAAGGTTGCAAAAAAAATCCCTCAATACCGGCATTGGACTTCTCCCAGTGCAGCTACGGGAACAGAAACATATATCTGGGCATTGAGTAAAAATGATGCAAAGGTGAATTCTGTTAACCAGACTGAATATTTCGGTGAAATAGATTCAACAGGCAGTACTGCGTTAGAGTTACCCGATCCATCCGATCCGGCTGAAAAAGCAAGAATGCTTATATATGCTCAGCAATATTTCAGGAAAAGCCTTAACCTCGCAGAAATGGTAGAAAAAGGATTCCAGGCACAGGGCAGAGTTTACAGGGGCGGTGTCAAGCAACGAAACGATAAAGGTATCTGGGTGCTGCAGGCAACAGGAATGCCAAGTATCCTGGTAGAAATCGGTTTTATATCCAATAAAGAAGAAGAAGATTATATCAATAGTGATAAAGGCCAGGAAGAAATAGTGGAAAATCTCGTCAATGCTTTCCGATCTTACAAACACAAGCTGGAATCGAAGACAATAAATACTACACCATAAAATAAAATCATCACCTCGTTCAAAAGGATGAATGCCCCGGCCGGGGCATTCATCCTTTTTTTATTAAAGGCCTCCTGAACGGTTTAAAAATAAATGGCTAATTTGGCAGCTTCAAATCAACAGCAAGGTAAAAGAACCCCCGCATGAAAATCAGTAACGAAACCAAAGTAGGCATACTCTCTATTACCGCCCTTGTCATACTGATACTGGGCTTTAATTTCTTAAAAGGAAAAGATCTTTTTAACAGGACAAAAAAGATCTATGCTGTATTTGACAAACTGGGCGCATTGGCAAAATCAAATGCGGTGAAGATAAATGGCTACCCCGTTGGAGCTGTTTATGCCTTTGAACCCACCGATAAAAATTTAAACGGGATAAAAGTAACCATTAGCCTTACAGAAGATGTTAATATCCCCGTTAACTCAGTTGCTTATATCGCGGCAGATATTCTTGGAAGTTCAACTATTGTCATTGAAAAGGGGGATGCTACTACCTTTTTAAAAAATGGGGGGACACTGAATACCCGGCGAGATGGAGGTATTTTTGGTAGTCTTTCTTCTGAAGCAGGTCCTACCCTTGCCAAGATCCGTTCGGCACTGGATTCTGTAAACAGGGTATTGGGAAACATCAATACCATATTTGACCTGGGTGCAAAAGAAAACCTGCAGCAAATGATCATCAACCTGAATACAGCTACCAGTTCGCTGACAAAAATACTTGATCCGGAAAAAAGCGTATTGGCTCATGCTTTACAAAATGTAAACTCAATTACAGATAACCTGAAGAAAAATAATGACAGCATTACAGCTGTTCTCAGTAATGCAAAGCAATTCACCGGAAAGCTGAATGAACTTCCCCTGGAGCAAACAATGGACACATTGCAGTCTGCTATCAGCTTATTGAAAGCAACTATCAAAAAAATATCCAGTACGGATGGCACTATCGGCGCGTTGATCAGTGACAGGAAGCTGTATAATAAACTAAATGATGTCTTACTGAGTGCCGAGATATTGGTGGATGATCTGCGTGCACACCCCAAACGCTACGTTAATTTGTCTGTCTTTGGCAGAAAGGATAAAGGCGGGGCATTAACTTCGCCTTCGATTAAAGATACCATTCCCAAGTGAAGCTACTGATACATTACTTAAAATTTATTGCCTGCATTTTATTCACGATCCTGCTTGCAGGCAATGGTAATGTTTTTGCACAAACAACTAAGTCACCCGCTGAAGATTCCCTGCAGGAAGTAGAGATACTCAGCGCTACCAAACGGCTTACGTTTAAAACAGTGGATGATACAACCAAACTCACCATTATTGCGGGTGATGTAAAACTGCGCCAGGGAACCACGCTTTTTTACTGCGATAGTTGTGTGATCAACAATAATACAAACATCTTTGAAGCATGGGGCAAAGGCGGTAAAGTACATATCAACGATTCAGACACTACCAATATCTATTCCAGCCACCTTCGCTACCTGATGAAAACAAAACTGGCTTATCTTGATGGAGGCGTAACGCTTACCGATGGTAAAGCCACATTGACTACCCCTGACCTGGAATATGATATGGAAACCAATATCGGTATTTATAAAAATGGCGGAAAGGTGGTGAATAAAAAAACTACGCTGACCAGCCAGGAAGGCTGGTACTATGCTGATATGAAAGATGTTTATTTTAAAAAGAATGTAGTGCTGAAAGATCCGGCTTATAATATTGTTACCGATTCATTGTTGTATAATTCGGAATCACAAACGACACGGTTTATTTCCATGACTACCATTACAGACAGCAGCGGACGTATCATCAAAACAAGAGAGGGGTATTATAACCAGCAAACAGGAAAAGCGGAGTTTGGACAGCGGCCAGTTATCGTGGATGGAGATATTGAGGCAGTGGCTGATCGTGCCAGGATTGACGACAGTACAATGATATCTCAATTGGAAGGCAATGCTATTGTAATTGATAAGAAGAATAAAACCACCATTATTGCAGGGGTCATTTTTCGCAATAAAAAAACAGAGGCCATCATGGCGATCCGGAAACCATTAATGATCATAGTGCAGGACAGTGACTCCATATATATCAGTGCAGACACCCTTTTTTCAGCACGTCTTACTGATCTGTATGCGGCAAAAAGATCTGTGGGATTACCCGTTGCTGCCAAAGATACAAGTCTTGTACAGGATAGTATTATGCGGTTTAATCCAAAAGATTCATTAACAAAAGATGATAGGATAAAAGATACACTTATCATAGAAAATAATCCTGTAACCGTTCAGAAAAAAGATACCATAAACCAAAACAGGAAAGCAGACACGCTTGTCACACGGAAACGAAGTGAGTTGAATAATTTCAAAGACTCATTGACGACAGAAGATATTGCTAAGGATACGCTTATCATTGAACAAAACCCGGAAGTGATTCAGCTAAAAGATTCTGTAAGCGGCGGCAAGACGAAAGCAGATACGCCTGTTCAGCAGGTAGCAGGGGAACTGAAAAATTCCAAAGATTCAGTGTGGGTGCATACAACGAAAGGGATAAAAATGGTTGCCATTAATGAAAAGGACAGCACCAACCGCTATTTTGAAGCTTACCGCAATGTCCGCATATTCAATGATTCGTTACAGGCGTCATGTGACAGCATGTTTTATTCCTTTAAAGATTCAGTGTTCCGTTTATACGATGACCCGGTGGTATGGGCCAAAGAAAGCCAGATAACTGGTGATACACTTTTACTGTTTACAAAAAATAAAAAAGCGGATAGAATACAGGCTTTTGAAAATAGTCTTTTAGTCAATAAAATGACCGAGCAGGCTTTCAACCAGATAAAATCTTCGCGAATGGATGGCTATTTTGTAAATGGGGACATTGATTCAGTCCGGGCAAAAGGCAGTGCGGAATGTATTTATTATATACAGGATGATGACAGCGCCTATACTGGCATCAATCAGTCCAAGGCTGACATTATGGATATCTATTTTCGTAATAAAGAATTATTTAAGGTTGTTTTTCGCAGCAGCGTAACCGGAACTCTATGGCCTATCCGGCAAAAAAGCCCTTCTGAAATGCGCCTGCCCAATTTTAAATGGCTGGAAGAAAAAAGACCTAAATCAAAATTTGAAATGTACGAGTAATGAATGGTGAGTAGTGAACAGGAAATGCAATGTTCAGCCTCATAGTCCAAATAGCTTATGTTGTAATATGTATATTATTGCTCCGGCAAAATACCCGATCAATGCCAGCCAGCCAATCTTTTTCAGGTACCAGATAAAATCAATTTTTTCCAAACCCATTGCCGCTATACCGGCCGCGGAACCAATTATTAAAATACTTCCCCCCGTTCCCGTGCAATAGGCTATGAACTCCCAGAAATAATGATCAGTAGGATATGTATTGAGATCATACATACCCTGTGCTGCCGCTACCAGCGGTACATTGTCAACAACAGATGAAAGAAGACCGATGCTCATTACAATGAGATTCTGATCTTTCAATGTTTTATCCATCCACGATGAAGCAAGGGTAAGCTGGCCCACCGATTCCAATGCAGTAATAGCGAGCAGTATGCCAAGGAAAAAAAGGATACTTGGGGTATCAATCTTTCTCAGTGCATAAGATACTGTATAGGTTTTCCTGTCTTCTTCATCTTTGCTGCTATTCATAATTTCTGTTATGATCCAGATGATTCCCAGGCCGATCAGGATTCCCATAAACGGGGGAAGATGCGTTATCGTTTTGAAAACGGGTACCATCAGCAGCACCGTGATGCCGGAAAAAAAAACAATATTCCGTTGGCGTGAACTTCCGGGACCCGGCTCTCCATTATCATACTCCTGTACAGGTCTTGTGATAGTACCTTTAAAAACAAACCGCATACATAAGAGAGGAACAAGAAGACAAACAAGACTGGGAACTATCAGTTTGATCATAATATTAGCAGCCGTTATCTGGTTGCCTATCCAGAGCATAGTGGTCGTTACATCTCCTATCGGCGACCAGGCTCCTCCTGCATTGGCTGCAATAATAATAAGACCCACCAGCATCCACCGGTCATTCTTACCGGCCACCAGTTTTCTTACCAATGATACCATTACTATAGTAGTAGTAAGATTGTCGAGTACCGCTGAGAAGAAGAAAGAAAGCAGTGCGATGATCCATAGTAACTTTCCTTTGCTGGTGGTTGTTATCCGGCTGGTCACTATTTCAAATCCATCATGTGCATCTATCAGCTCTACGATCGTCATAGCACCCATGAGGAAAAAAAGGATCTGCGATAACTCACCCACATGATGCGACAACTGTCCTGTAACAACCTCTTTGTCTTCCGCAAAAAGGATATACACTGTCCAGCACAGAACGCCGGTCACCAGTGCTGTAGCCGCTTTATTAAGCCGGATCGTATGTTCAAATGCTATCGCCAGGTAGCCAAGTATGAAAATGATAATGATCGCAATTGCCATAATGGTAAAAGTACAGAAGAAGCAGGAAGAATGAAGTCTGAGGTCAGAAGCAGGAAGTACCCTTTCTATTTGTAGTGTACTCTTCAATACAGAGTGATTCTTTCATACCTGACCTCATATTTCTGACATCATCCATCAGACTTCGTACTTCCGGCATACACTTTTGCATTTTATTTAGACTATGTTGGCACTATTTTTCGTTCTCAGTGAACAAAATAAATCACCATGAAAAAAACACTCTGCTTTGTCCTGCTTATTTCAGGATTTTGTTTTGCCACAACGGTATCCGCACAGGATTATAAAACTGCTCTCGGCGTCAGGCTCAGCAGCAGTTCCGCAATGGTAAACAATTCTATTTCCCTCAAACATTTCTTAAACGAAAAAACAGCGGTGGAAGCTCTTTTCTCTTTTGGCGATCCGCTTGCTTTAGGCGCCCTGGTGGAAATGCATAAACCTTTGGGGACTTCCGGTATTCAATGGTTCTATGGAGGTGGCGGTTATATTGCTTTTGTAAAAACATATAATACTACCAAAGCCAAAGATGAAACGGATGTCAATTTCGGTGCGCAGGGCGTGATCGGTATGGATTATAAATTCGCTAATATCCCGCTTAACCTTTCACTTGACTGGAAACCTGAATTGAATATTGTTGGTGATATAAATTTTGAACCGGCAGCTATTGGTTTTACGGCGCGATTTACTTTTGGAAAATAAAAGTGCATATTACCAGTTTGTTTATTAGCCCTGTTCAAAAAACGGGGCTTTTCTTTTTGCATACATCATATCTTATAAAATAATTGCTTTTACTTTTTATAATAAGAAGACATTATTCACTGACCTTATCCACATGTTTTTCCAACTGTGCAAATTTTTTCTGGTTTGTGCGTTTTTGTGCGGTAATTTGACATATATTTAACGCAGAAACTACTATTTGCTTAAGAAAGAAAGACAGGCTTACATTCTGCACCAGGTAAACCTGCACAATAAGGTGCTCTCCTCTTCGCTGTCCACAGACATCAATGTCTCGGAAGATACTATTCGTCGCGACCTGATGGAATTAGCGGAAGAAGGAAAAGTGATCAAAGTACATGGCGGTGCTCTTTCCCATTCGTTTAGCCAGGTGCATTTTCCCATTAACGAAGTATATTCTCAAAGTCAGAAGAAAAAAATTGCTGACAAGGCTATCAGTCTTATCAGCAATGGCATGTTTATATTAACCAGTGGCGGCACTACCATTTTGGAGATGGCCCGTTCATTGCCGCCACAACTAAAGGCTACGTTTGTTTCCGGGAGCATCGCTGCCATACTTGAGTACATGCATCACCCGAATATCGAGGTGATTCTTATCGGAGACAGAATTTCAAAAAGCTCTAAAATAACTGTTGGCCCTGAGGCTATTGCCAAAATAAAACAGATGAAACCTGATATCTGTTTTCTTGGCACCAATGCGATAGACCTGCAGCATGGTATTACTGATAATGACTGGGAAGTAGTGCAGCTAAAACGTGCCATGATCGAGTCTTCTCAAAAGGTAGTTTGCCTTTCGATTGCTGAAAAGATCAATACATTTCAACCGATCCATATCTGTGAAATAAACAAGATTGACATCCTTATCACTGAATTACCGGCGGATGATCCATTATTAAAACCTTATACCGAAGCGGGCATCAAAGTATTGTAATCATTACTTACTATGATCCGGCAATAGTTATTGGCTGCCCTGACAGGCTATATTGTTAGAAACTGCTTAATAAACATATATCTAAAACTACACGCTATGAGAAAAATTCTCCGGTTATTAGTGGCATTATCATTAATGTTACTCGTACTACCGCCGGCTCTGCATGCGCAGCAAAGAACAATTACAGGCACGGTATTATCAGATGACAATAAGACCCCGTTAAGCGGCGTCACTGTCAGGGTGAAGGATACCCGGCGTATCACACAAACTGATGCGAATGGTAAATTCAGCATCCAGGTAGGACCTGGCGAAACATTACTACTATCCTATGTGGGTTATGAGCCACAGGAAGTAAAGCCTGGTGATAGCAATACAATTGGTGTTAGCCTGAAACCAACAGATGGTGCTCTTGGCGAAGTAGTAGTAACAGCTATGGATATAAAAAGAAATCCGCGGGAATTAGGCTACTCCGTTCAAACTGTAAAAGGAACGGATATTCAGCAGACACAAAGAGAGAATTTCCTGAATAGTCTCCAGGGCCGGGTGGCCGGTGCTACCATAACACCCACATCCGGTGCAGCAGGCGCTTCTGCAGGGATTGTGTTAAGGGGATTCAACACATTGTCCGGCAGTAACCAGCCTTTGTTTGTTGTGGATGGTGTCATTATAGATAACCAGACCTTAAACTCCAATTCACAAAGCGGTAGCGGCATTGGTCTTGCTTCTGACGGAAATAACAGGAATAATGACAATACAAACCGTATCGCAGATATAAACCCGAATGACATTGAAACCGTTACTGTGTTAAAAGGACCGGAAGCCACTGCGTTGTACGGTAGCCATGCCAGTTCAGGTGCGATTGTCATTACAACAAAAAAAGCAGCGGGGGGAAAGAAGCTTTCTCTTTCTTACGACAATAATTTCCGGATGCAAAGAATCACCCGTTTTGCCAAGACCAATAATGATTATGGACCAGGCGGCAGCAATAATATACCTACCGCCCCTCCGCTGAGCGGACAATTTGCTTCCTGGGGTCCGGCCTGGAGACCGGGTACTGTTTTATACGACAATCTCCACAACTTCTATGAGACTGGTTTTTCACAAACGCATAATTTAGCCGCTGATTTCGGACCGAAAAACGCCGGCTTCAGAATTACCGGGCAATATTTTGATAATACGGGTGTGGTACCTTTTAATAATTATACGAAGTATAATTTTAAGATTACTAATTCCACCAAAATCGGGAAATACATTTCCATTACGCCAAGTATTGCTTATACCAATGCAGAGAACCTGAGACCTCTTAAAAGCTCAACTTCTACATCCGGTGCAGGCGGTTACCTCGTCACTTTATATGAATGGCCCGCTAATAATGATATCCGGAATTACGAAAATCCTAATGGCGGCAAACGTCTCCTTTTTAATACAAACTATAACAGCGACTTTGATAATCCTTTCTGGAACGCCAAAAATAACAGGAGCGGTGATGTACTCAAACGCTGGATATCTACACTGGGAGTGGATATTAACCCGTTCCCCTGGCTAAGCGTTGCTGGTCGTTTTGGTTATGATACCTATACAAATGACGGGTATGTGTTTATACATCCCCAGTCATTTATACTTACAGCAGCCACTGGCGGAGGACTGGATAATTATTACAGGACATACAAAGGATATAATCATACCATTACTGCCACTGTGAAAAAAACCTTCGGTGATTTTTCAACGAGGCTTTTAGCAGGAACGATGTGGCAGGATATGAAAACACAACAGTTTGCGATATATGGCACCAACCTGAAAGATTCTGTCGGCACTGACAGCAGCAATACTGCGGTAAATTCAAGAAGACGTTTGTTGAGGAACGCTTATGGTTTACCCAACGAAAATATTTTCAGGGAACTGGCTTATTTCGGAGAAGTGTCAATAGGATATAAAAACGTGGCATTTGTGACCTATTCTCACCGCTTTGAATCTGCATCGCCTATTCCGTCCGACAACAGGAATTACAACTTTCCCGGCGCCAGTTTGAGTTTGATCGTTTCAGATATATTCCCTTCTCTGAAAAAAGGGAATATCCTGAACTATGCAAAACTACGGGGGTCATTGGCCAGCACGGCGAGATTAAATGACCCTTATTCCAACCAGTCGTTTTTTGTAAACAATTTCAGTAGCTCGGTCATACCGGGATTTACATACAGCTTTACCAATGCCAATCCCTACCTGGTACCGGAAAGACAAAGAACATTTGAAATTGGCACTGAACTCAGGATGTTCAAAAGCTCAGTAACAGTGGAGCTGGCTTATTATAACACTCTCTGCTTAGACCAGATCAGCCAGGGATACAGGGCCAGCTATGCAACCGGGTACATATTAAATACCACGAATTCTTCCTCTCTTCGCAACCAGGGTGTTGAATTGACACTGGGACTAACTCCGATCAGCAAACCCGCTTTAAACTGGACAGTCAACTTTAACTTTAACCGGATGTGGAGTAAAGTACTGACGCTGCCTGAATCAATAGGACCTACCAATGACTTTTACAATTCAGATACATACATTTCAAATGTAAGGGGTGGCCTGATCAGGGGTCATTCTACAGGTACTATTACCGGTTCTATATACACGAGAAATAATGCAGGAAAAATCATTATTAATCCTACAACAGGCATACCGGTCGTAACGGTAGGTAATTCATTGATAGCTGACAGAACACCTGATTTCTCATTGGGTACATTAAATACTTTCAAATTTAAAAACTGGAGCCTGAGTTTTCTATGGGATCTGAGAATAGGCGGAGATATTTACAACGGAACAGACCAGATACTTACAGGTTTAGGCAAAAGCGAGAGAACTGCTGACCGCAGTACTCCAATAGTTATAGAAGGAGTTTTAAATGATGGCAAGCAAAATACCGCTACTCCTACTCCGAATACGCTTGCTATTGTTCCGCAATTTTTGTCAAGCTATTACACTTCACTGCCGGATGAAGAGTTTATTCAAAAAGATGTAAACTGGTTGAGGTTAAGGGACCTTACTTTAAGCTATTTCCTTCCGGAGAAATCGGTTCGCCGGATAAAAGCTTTAAAGGGGTTAAGTATTTTTATCACAGGAAATGACCTGATATTGCTAACTAATTATTATGGCGCTGATCCTGCAATAAATGCCAATAACCCCGGTACAAATGGTGTAGGCGGTTATGGTATGGACCTGGGAAGTCCTCCTACTCCGATAAGCCTAAGCTTTGGATTAAGGGCTACTCTGTGATCAGAACTTTATTAATAAAAAATAAAAATTTGTATATGCAAATCAAATATTTAAAATCAATGTTTTTCCTGGGGGCCGCCAGTATCTTACTGGTAACATCCTGCAAGAAAAAAATTGAAGAAGCTTATCTTAACCCCAATGCTCCTGTTACAGTTCCTATTGAAAGCATATTACCCGGGGTGATCGGTGGTTTTACGGCTTTCAATTCCGCAGCCGGTACAAACTTCGGTGTACAGATTGATGCTATATTACTTGGAAGATATATACAGTACTGGGGATCTACCACTAACGGTGAAAACTATGGTGGAATGGGAGGAACCATTGGCAGCGATAACACTGGAGGTGTTTGGGGTACGGTTTATTTTGGCCAGGGACAAAATGTGAACAGGATCATTGAATGGGGTACCGCGGAAGAAAAATGGGATTATGTAGGTGTGGCATACGCTATCAGGGCCTGGGGTTGGCTTGAATTGACCAACCAATATGGCGATGCTATACTGAAAGAAGCATTTAACACCAACCTTTCCCAATTCCACTACGATACGCAACCCGAATTTTATGACAGTTGCAGGGCGATCTGCCACAAGGCAATAAGCTACCTGAACAGGACTGATGGCAATTTAAGCCCGGCAAAACTTGCAGAAAGTGATTTCTATTTTAATAAAGGCGATCTCGGGAAATGGAAAAAGTTTGTGTATGGCACACTGGCCCGCTCTTATATTAATTTGAGCAACAAAACAAATTTTGTAAGCAGTGGATTGGCGGATTCTGCTATCAAATATGCAAACCTTGCTATGACAACCAATGCAGACAATGCATTGGCTACTTTTTCTGCCACTAATACAAGCAATGGTTTTAACAGCTATTTTGGGCCTACCCGTTCTAATATCGGGACTATCAGGCAGGCATCCTATATCGCAAACCTGATGTCAGGTACCAATGCCGAGGCTTTTGCAGGAGTTACTGAGTTCAGGATGTGGTATATGCTGAGTGAAAATGCCAATAATACCTTTAAAGGAGTAACTCCCTGGTTAGGTGTTACAGAATTTGTCAGCGGACCAACTATTTTACCTGATTATCCCAAAAATTTCTGGAGAAACCCGACCCTTGAAGCAACTACCGGAACTGATAACCTCGCCCGGTATGTATATGGAAATAAAGGACCATGGCCCATGATGACAGCTTCAGAAATGCAATTTGTGATAGCCGAAGCCGCTCATCGTAAAGGTGATAAAGCAACAGCCCTTACTGCTTATACAAATGCTATCAACCTGAATTTTGATATGCTGACAACAACCTATTCATTTAATATTCCGGCAGGCCGCGAGATCACACCTGCTTCAAAAGCGAATTATATTACAAGTACGGCCATTGTTCCAGCCAGTTCTGCCGCTTTAACATTGACTCATATAATGCTCCAAAAATATATCGCTTTGTATGGATGGGGAGTTCAACAGACATGGACGGACATGCGTAAGTTTCATTATACGGCCATTGATCCGCAAACAACCAAACAAGTGTATGCAGGTTTCACACCACCGCCTACTTCACCTATTAATTACCTGGTATCAACCAACAATGGCAAATGGGTGTACCGGTGCAGGCCAAGGTATAATTCAGAATATTTATATAATATCCCTGAACTGACAAGGCTTGGTGCACTCAACACAGATTATAATACGTATGAGTGCTGGTTCTCCATGCCATAAATTATTAACCAAGAAAATCAATTAAGATGAAACTTACGAGACTAATCATACTAAGCCTGGGAATACTGACGGTAAGTACACTCTGTCTTTCCTGCACCAAAACTACTCCGAAAGTGGCAGGGACAGACGCTGACTTAACCAACACAACCCTTATACAGATTTTCAATTCAACCGTCAGGTCAACAAGAAACTATGTGTACGTTGACGGTGCTGCTGTTTCAGGAAGCGCCTTTGCATTCGGAGGAGTATTTCCGGCTACAGCTTATGCATTTAAAGTAGCGCCGGGTCTGCGTTCCTTTTTAATAAGAGATACATTGAACAGTTCCACACAGGTACCTCTTGTTTTTTCTGAAAACCTGGAGTTAGGTAAAAGCTATACGATTTTTACCTATGATTCGCTTACCAACCCCAAACAGGCAACTATTTTAAATGATATCGAAGTGCCTTCTGATACAACGGCGAGGCTGCGTTTTGCCAATTTTATTTACAATACGTCTGCTCTTCCGAATGTGGATGTTTATTCTTTCAGGAAAGGTCCTTCTGCACCGGTATTTGCCAATATATCTACAACACAGGTAACCAATTTTATTCCTTACGCATCCAGCATAACAGATACATTATATGTTTATGCAACCGGTACAACTTCTCCATTAATTGTTAAAGCAATAATACCAGCTCTTGTTCCGCAAAGAAGCTATACTACCACTTACAATGGCAGTTACAGGGGTACAAGAGCGCTATCTACTTTTGCAACGTATTAACCATTCAAAGTAGTTATAAAAAACTGCGCTTAAATAAGGCGCAGTTTTTTTATGCGTATCCTCCAAAAAACAAATAACAAAGAATAATAGAAACGATGATCCCTACCAGGTCGGCGAGCAACATAGCACCTACCGCATATCTTGTATTTTTAATATTAACTGATCCAAAATAAACAGCGACCACATAGAAAGTTGTATCAGAGGATCCCTGCAGGACAGAGGATAGCCGTCCTGCAAAAGAATCAGCGCCGAATGTTTTCATAGTATCCAGCATCATTCCCCGGGAACCACTTCCGCTCAGGGGTTTGATCAACGCCGTGGGCAATCCATCTACGAAACGCGTATCGGTTCCCAAAGCGGTAAACAAATCTTTCATCCCGTTAATAATTATATCAAAAGTGCCGCTTGTCCGTAACATACTGATAGCAACCAGCATACCCACTATATAAGGTATAATGCGAACAGCGGTTTCAAAGCCACCTTTTGCTCCTTCTACAAAGGCATCAAATACATCTATCTTTTTATACACACCGCCAATAACAATCAGCAGGAATATGACAAGAATAATTCCATTACTTAAAATGCCTGAAAATGTCTGGGCATAAGAAGCACTAAGACTGGTAACATATAAAACAAGTACAGTAATAATGGCGGATATGCCCCCAACCCATGCAAGTATCACCGGTTGAAATACATTGATCTTTTGTTTGAATGAAACAATGAACATAGCGGCCATAGTAGCAGCAAAAGTTGCGATCATACATGGAATGAAAATATCCGTAGCATTTTGTGCGCCAAGCCCTGACCGGTAAGCAATAATTGTAACAGGTATCAATGTAAGCCCGGATGCATGAAGCGCAAGGAACATGATCTGCGAATTGGAGGCTACAGCTTTATTGGGATTTAATTCCTGCAGGCTTTCCATCGCTTTTAATCCAAATGGCGTAGCGGCGTTATCAAGGTTTAATAAATTAGCAGAAAAGTTCATCATCATGTGCCCTGTTGCGGGGTGACCTTTCGGGATATCGGGAAATATTTTTGAGAAAAAAGGCCAGATGATCTTTGATAAAACCCTTACCCCTCCCGCTTTTTCAGCTATGCTCAGGAAACCCATGAACAATGCCAGGATGCCGATCAGCGGAATGATGATATCAACCACTGCATTCTTGGCCGTTTCAATGATGCCATCTACTTTGCGTACCAGTTTTTTTTGAACTGAAACGTAAGTGTATGCTTTTATAACCGGGTTTAAAGTTTTGACCGTTGTAACCGAATCATGAGCCATATTATCAGTCAGCAGTACGGATGCTTTGTGAACTGAATCAACTTTATAATAACCATACTCCTTTAAAAACTCAGCGTATTTAGGAGAAAGTTTTTGATTAAGGGGTGAACCGACAGTAAAATAATAAACACTGTCATACTTATCAGAAGATTTACCAACCACCATCCGGGTGAATATTTTTTCGTCACCGGTTGCCATTCTGATCCCTGCTACCAGGACAGCTATAATGATAAATGCCGACCATATCCTGCTTAAAGCCATGTTGGTTTGTTGTTTAGGTTATTAGGTTTCGTTACAGGCAGCCCGTTCTGCCGTCAAAATTGAAGTTAAAGGAAAGTTCCTGATACTATGCAGGTCAGGGGAGATTCTCTTACCTTTGCGCCTCGTTAAAAAGCGGTAATAACCCCGGGATAATAAACTAAAAAAGATAAATAAAAGATGGCATTGCAAGCAGGAATTGTGGGACTTCCCAACGTAGGAAAATCAACTTTGTTTAATGCGGTCAGCAACAGCGCCAAGGCACAGGCCAGTAACTATCGCTTCTGCACTATTGACCCGAATGTAGGACTGGTGGACGTGCCTGATCCCAGAATGAATAAACTGGCGGAACTGGTATTGCCCAACCGCACCGTTCCTACCCAGATCGAGATCGTTGATATAGCCGGCCTTGTTCGCGGGGCCAGCAAAGGTGAAGGCCTCGGCAATAAATTTCTTGGTAATATCCGTGAAGTGGACGCCATCATCCATGTGATCCGCTGTTTTGAAGATGAGAACATATTAAGAGATGAAGGCGCTATCAACCCGGTAAGCGACAAAGAAATAATAGATACAGAATTACAGTTAAAAGACCTGGATAGCGTTGAACGAAAAATTCCAAAAACAGAAAAAGCGGCTAAGCTGGAACCAAGGCTAAAAACTGAACTGGAAGTACTGATACGTTGCAAAGAGCATTTGGAAAAAGGGAAGAGCATCCGGGAATTACAATTATCTAAGGATGATAAAGTGGCTATCGCCGATCTTTTTCTTTTAACGGACAAGCCAGTTCTCTATGTTGCCAATGTGGATGAACCCTCCATGCATACCGGCAATAAATTTTCCGAAGCATTGAAAGAAGCCGTGAAGAATGAAAATGCCGAAGTGATCATTATGAACAATAATATCGAAGCGCAGATAGCTGAAATGGAAAACCCGGAAGACCGCCAGTTGTTCATGGAAGAATATAAAATGAAAGAACCTGCATTGGACAGGTTAATTCACTCTGCCTACAAATTATTAAATCTCTACACTTACTTCACCGCCGGTGTACAGGAAGTAAGGGCATGGACCATTCACCAGGGATGGAAGGCGCCGCAGGCGGCCGGGGTTATTCATACTGATTTTGAAAAGGGGTTTATCAAAGCGGAAGTGATCTCTTACGATGATTTTGTAAAGTATGGATCAGAAGCCGCAGCCCGTGAAGTGGGTAAATTAAGAATAGAAGGAAAAGAATACGTAGTGAAAGACGGGGATGTGATGCATTTCAGGTTTAATGTGTGACCCCTGTCCCCCTAAAGGGGAACTTAGATCGAATAAACTTTTCATTTTCTGAAATACATTATAAGATGGAATCAGAAGACTCTTCGAAAGCCCCTTTAGGAGGTTTGGGGGTTAAAACAACGCTGTAACAGAAGCCCTCCCTATATGAACCGTTCTTGAAGTACCGGGCTTTCTCCCATCATATTGAAAATTTACTTCCAGGTTATTCAACAGTCTTTTGGTGAAGGTTAACGACCACAGATAATTTTTCCCCGGTAACAAACCATCCAGCATTATATAACTCACCGTTGTAGTAGCCGTAGTTTGAGATTTGAAATTGATATTATTAAAGGTGAACTTACCGGTGATGGCGCTGTTCTGCAGTACATTGTATTTTGATTCAACATTAATAGAATTAGAAACCGCTTTTTCTCCCCCATATACAGGCAGGTTCTTTTTATTTTCCAGTTTATACCCCGTAACAATTCTGAATGAAGTACCACGGATATACGTAAACAATGGTTCAATACTGGAAATATTCAGTTGATAATTGCGGTTATCAAATTGCGCATTGGCTGTATATAAAGCATTCACTCCTTTACGGCCATTTATATTAAAAGAAACTGCCCTGCTGGCATTCAGGCGAAACTTGGCTGACCAGTCATTCACTTTCCGGCTTTCATATCCATAGGTCAGCAATGATTTACCATTGTTGCGAAGATTGCTTATATCAATACCCCATATACTGCTGAACCGGTTAAAAGAAAGGGTGTTCAGCAAAACAGTATTCAGCGTGATCAGGGCCGTGTCATTTACCCCGTATTTGAAAGGGCTGAATTCAAAACTTCCTTTGGCAACTGATTTTTTTGTGACCTGCATGGATGTTACCAGGTTAAATTTTGCGACCAGTCGCTTAAATCCTTTCAGGTCGGCGGAATTCAATATGGATCTTGGGTTAACGCTGAAGCTGTAATTAAGCGTTACATAATTCGCTTTTATAAACTGGTTGGTCGGTGTAAAGATGCGTAGAAATTTTGCCTGGTCAGGGAATGCCGCCAGTTCAAATTCATTCAATTGCTGAACACCATCCGTATTATAATCTATCCATGCATACTGGCCTGTTCCTGCCGGCACTTCCAGGTAAGCGAAATCTCTTTTTTGTTCCTGCCCCGCCCCTACTTCATATAATACATTACCGGTCAGCAAGCCCTTCCATTCATTCATTACGTACTCCGCACGGCTAAGAATAGTTTCATCTTCCTGCTGCCTGGATACGGCTGTATTAGTTACTTTTAATTTACGAAAGGTTGCATTCAGGTAAAACTGGCGCCTGGGATTAGCCAGCAGTTCTGTTTGCAGGTTAAGGTTATAACTCCTGTCACCACGAATAAAATCTTTATTGCCCGTATATTTATACTTATCAGACCGGGTAAAGAATGTAATCCCGTACTTATTCTTCTTTCTTTCATCCGATTTTAAGTAGGCGGAATAGGTATCAAAAGAAAAAGCATCTGCAGTAAGCGTATCAGTTGATTTATTCCGTGACGAATTCTGTTCTAATGAATACCGTAAACCCAGTTTCCAGTAATTCATTTTCTTTAGTTGTTTGCTGAGATCAATAGTGGGACGAAGGAAAGTACCCTTATTCATATCCGTACTAAAATTAGTAACGGTAAGATCATTATTGAATTGCCATCCTTTCCAACCGACGGCATGTGTGATAGCATTTTGAAAACCTTTATAATTATCGCTCCGGGTATAACTGGTGAACCGGTAAGCCACAGAGTGGCTCTTATCATTTTTTAAACCTGCGCCAAGCCTGATAATATTTTCAGTAGCCGGTATAAATAACAGGGGCAGCCCCCAGTCCCGGGAAAACTCAACTGTCCGCAACCGTTCTAGTGGTTTGAATTTATCCTGCACATACTCATAATCCATGGAAGTATTCAATTGCAGTTTGTTTTTTGCCTGCAACAACTTTGTATTACTCAATTGAAATTTCGCAGCCAGTCCCTGGTCATCGCCATTATTCACTTTAGAAAAGGTATTGACATCATAATTACTCATGGCCACTTCTGTCTTCAGCGATGTATTATCACTAATAGCATAATCTGCGCCGAGACTAAATACCTGTTGCTTTTTGGGAGTGACTAGTATGGAAATGGGTTCATAGTTCCCCTGCTTCACGCCTGCAACCGGCATGATAAAACTGAACACTTTTCCATTAGCACCATTAAAATCAGCAACATAATTGCCTTTCCCCTGTCCTACTTCTATAAACGAAAGATTGTAGTTGGCTAAGGAAGGATCAATAGAATATTTGTAAAAAGAATCAATACCGGGTCCGGGATTATAATATATTTTCTCATACAACACTTTACCGGCGGCAAATGTATCCAGCACGGCTGAAGGATAAAAAGCAAGTTGGGTGCTATCTCCAATTCCTGCTAAAAACTGTTTCTGATCGTTATCCAGTACCTGGTTAATAGAAGAATTTTTAGCGTCACTGTTATTGAATATGCCGAGCCTTAGTTTTAATCTTTTATTAATATCAAATTCCTGGGATAAATAAAGGTTCGCATTCAAATAATTCCTGTCCGCATACTCAAACTCGATCTGGATACGGCTATCTTTTGTGATCATCCTGCGGGGCGTAAAACTTATTTCAGCTGTATTATAATTGATCACATAATCCTGGTCCTCGCCGCGCTGCAATAATTGCCCGTCTATAAATACCCTTTCTGTATTGGCCAGTATGATGAAGAAAACTTCGTTGTTGGCGCCGGTAAGCCTGTATGGACCCTGGTTACCTTCTAATCCATTAAATATATTTCGGGTGAACTTCCCTTTGGCAATAGAACCACTTACCAATGTTTTTGAACTTGCATTCTTTGAAATGCGGTTGGTTGTTTGAAAAGAAACGCCCTGCAATCGTTTATAAAAATTCAGGAAATAACTTTGATTCTGCCGTATATCAATATCGCCGAGGTTAAGCTGCCAGTTGCGTTTTTTAAATTGTAAAAAGACCTGGTCGAATTCATTCAGTTGCTGTGTATTTCCATCCGGTTGTATGGGAATATTATTATCAGTGATCGCCGCCTGTATTTCTATGCTATCAGCCAGCATACCGCTTAGTTGAAGATTCAGGGTAGAATTGAGTACAGCATCCTGGCTGTTGCCAAAAGCAAGCTGCCTTCCAAAACTTCCTTCCGCTTTTATGGTACCGAAATTAAATATACCCTGCTGCGACTCAGTCAACCCGGCATTGAACTCATAAGGCCTGAGAGAAGAATTATTCATGATGCTATCGTAACGCATCCGTTGAGCAACGGGATTAAGCCTGTATGAAAATACCCTGTAGCTGATACTAATAATGCTATCTGTTGCGGGTTTTTTGATCCAGTGCAGGATGGCATTTATAAAATCAAGGCGGTAGTCTGCGGAAGAGATGCCTTCAACGATAAATGTGCCGGGTATAATGCTGATCGTATCAACCTGTAAGCTATCTGATGCTACTGTAAACGTTTTTTGCCGGAGGTTGGAGCCAAAACCGGTATTGGCAGGAAGACCAGGAATCTGGGCACTGCCCCATAGGGAAAACAGTATGAACAAAAGAATAAATGATATCCTGCGCAAATCGCTCAAAAGCAGAGGGTTTAGATTCAAAATCGTAAAATTCGCCCTTTTTATTGCCTTAAAAGTATTAACCGCTATGAATTATCGAAAAAAGGGGCAAATTTGAGCGAAGTACAATGAAAAAAACTGTTTTTATTCTGGTGATCAGTCTTTTGACAACCATTAAGCTATTGGCGCAAACTGATACTGTAAAAGGCAAAACCCATTCTGCAGCATTTGGATTAAACATCCCTATCGGCGAGTTTTCGAAAACACATATTGGCGGTATAAGCGCTCATTATTCATGGAGCAATCACCGGTTTGGAAAGCTGAACTCATTACCCAAAAGATGGATAGGCTTTACAGTTAACGGAGGAATAGATTATTATTTCGGCAATAACGAAACTGTCGCCGGGTATGGTTATCGCTACGGTGGATATATTTACCTGCATGTATTTGGCGGAGCAATTTATAATCCATGTAAGAAAGGAAATATTACTTTGACGGCCGGCCCAACGATGGGAATCTATAAAGGGAGTGCGGATATTGGCTTTGGAATTAACCTGAGTGGCAGCTATTATGTTACTGAAAGGATTGCTATTACTCCCGGTCTTATGTATATGAAGCATGATAAAACCAATGCACTTCTTGCCGCATCATTCAAAGCAACTTATCTCTTTTAAAGGTAAATATGCCGGGAAGACTCTAAGACGGTAAGGAAGTTGATTAATGTATTCTTTTCGTCTTCCCGCCTTACCGGCAAAAAAAACTATTTTTCTGCTGTCAAACCTCCGAACATATATTCTTTATTCAGCCTGGCAATATTCTCAATAGATATCTCCTTGGGACAAACAGCTTCACAGGCCCCAGTATTCGTACAGGAACCAAAACCTTCTTTATCCATTTGAGCTACCATGGCCACTGCCCTTGTTCTTCTTTCAGGATTACCTTGTGGCAGTAAAGCAAGGTGAGAAACCTTTGCAGAAACAAATAATAATGCGGAAGAATTTTTACATGCGGCTACACAAGCGCCGCAACCAATGCAGGCTGCTGCTGCAAATGCCTTATCCGCTTTATCTTTTTCAATGGGGATAGCGTTGCCATCTACAGATACGCCTGTATTGACTGAAATATATCCGCCCGCCTGTATGATACGATCAAAAGCTGTTCTATCCACCATCAGATCTTTAATGACAGGAAAAGCATTCGCTCTCCAGGGTTCCACCACTATCGTATCGCCATCTTTGAATGCCCGCATGTGCAACTGGCAGGTAGTAGTGCCATGCCATGGCCCATGCGGACGGCCATTGACATACATGGAACAGGCGCCACAAATTCCTTCCCGGCAATCATGATCGAATGCAATAGGATCTTTTCCTTCACGGATCAGTTGTTCATTCAGCACATCAAACATTTCCAGGAAAGACATCTCTGACGAAATATCTTTTACCCGGTAAGTTTCAAAACTTCCGTTACTGGTGGCGTTTCTCTGTTTCCAGACCTTTAGTGTAAGATTCATTGAATAATGTTCCATACTTGATATAGTTCAGATCTTTTTATAATTACTGTATTCAAATGGCCGGATACCGAACCCCTGTTGCAGCCAATACAAAAAACGATGTTTGAAATTTTTAAAATTCTTCTTCTTTATATCATGATTAAAATTCCAGTTTTCACCTGCTACTCTTTCTTTCATTACCTCCGGGTGGGTGCCATCAAATACAGTGAGTGAATCAATATTGGAATAATCAAATTCATTCCTGTTCGCTATCTGCTGCTGTTGCCATTTTTCATGGTCTGCCTCACCGGTCCAATGCTGCCCGAAATCCCTGAATTTTTCCTGCATGAATAAAGGATTTCTTACCCAGCCATAATGATAAATATAAGCACTGATCAGTTTCACATTCAGCTTTCTCCCGTTTATCCTGAATCCCTGCGCATCCTTGTAAGACCTTACCCCCTTATTATTTTTTACTACCCGTATTTCTTTGGAATACCACTTTCGCCCGTCTCCCACATACTTATAACTGCCATAAAAATGCAGGTAATGAAATAACAAACCTTCCACCCTTTCATCATCTTTATATTTCTCCATCGCTTCCCTTACAACCGGCAGATATTTTTCATGTATCACTTCATCCGCCTGTATATAAAAGAGCCAGTCTGCATCCGGCGATACCGCATCCATCGCCTTATCCGTTTCTACCGCCAGCACCTTTCCTCCTTCACGTAAATTTTTATCCCATACAGAGTGGATGAACTTTAATTTATCGGATGCTAGTGACCCGATCAGTTCATTCGTATTGTCCTCAGAATCGCCCAGGTTTACTATCATTTCATCTACCAGTGGCAAAAGCGACCGGATAGATGCTGTAACGGGATAATCATATTTCACCGTGTTTTTTACAAATGTAAACCCGCTGATCTTCATGTCCTAAATAGAGTCTTCTAAACTTATATTTTTTGTCACCAAATGGCCATTTAATTTTTCCCTTAATTTCCTATACGAAACTGTTCTTAAATCAGGCGAATAAACCCGCGTAGAAATTATTCTTCCTTTTAAAATATACCCAAAAAAGTTTTCTTTCAATATGTCTATAGTTGAATTAATCTGGTCAACTGCTTTTAAAATATCCGAACCTTTACATTCTATGAAATAGGCGATCTTCTCAGTCCTGATATTAAACAAATAATCACATTTCTCATCTTGGGTTCTCAGTTTTAACAAGCAATCATCCACTATATATTTATCTACCACTTTTTTATTCCCATTTAGTAATGTGAATTTAGTATTCTTCCCTCTCGCAGGAATTGCAGTTTTCGTGGACTTCAATTCACATTTTTTGCAAATACATATATGTTCTTCCAGGCTTAACATTTATACTACTCCTTAATCCCCAGTTCTATATTTTGCAATAAATCGAATTTCCTATTAAGCACCCTTGACACTTCATCAATCTTTTCAGCTTTTATCAAGCTTTCTTCCCTATTCATTACATTTTCGCACTCGCCATTTGGCAATAACATATAAACAGAGACATCATCAGGATTTAGCCAATATTTTTTGTCAATTATCTTTTCGGTTTCATCTGCATGAATCTTCCCGGTTTGATATGCATACATCAGGTTGTTTAATGATGTTAAAATATAAGGGCTGTGGGTATTAATAATCAGGCGTGTTTTAAAATTTCCATCATCCAAACTATTTGAAATTATATAATCAATTACCTTTTTCTGAGTTTCTGGAAAAAGATTTAGCTCTGGCTCTTCAATCACCAAAAGACCATTTGGACTATTATTTTCATCGTGAGCTATTTTCTCGACTACACTATCAAATACTACAAGCATTGGCATTGTGCCTTGAATACCTGTTGATGCATCAGAAAATGGAAGTGTTTTGTCATTAGCTATTATTATTGTGTCTACACCCCCATTATGACTAAAATCAGCCCCAAGTAGTTCTTTGTAATATCTTTTTGTTTTTTCTTTTCTTGCAGAAGAAAATTTGTTACCAAACCGATTGAAAAGTGTTGGAAGTTTTGTCCCCAACTCATTTAAGCCAAACAGTGCATCAGCCAAAGTTGAAACAAAAGCTCTTTCGGCAGGTATGTAATTGAAACTAAAATTATCCTTCATCTTTTCTGATATTTCAGAAAGCAACATTTTGTATAGCTCAGGATGTTTAGTTTTAACAGCTCCGTCCGCAAACTCAAATTGAAATCTTGATGAGTCAAGTCTTATTTCAGTATCCTGATGTAAATAATTGATAACACCAAATAATTCTAAATTTCTAATAAACTTCAACGTATTTGAGTGATGAGAATTTTCTATATCAAAAACATCATAGTAGGCATAGTTATATATCAAAGCGTACAACTTAGAGACAGTACTCTTTCCGGTTCCCTGATCTCCAATGAATATGTTTACTAGATTCAATTCAAGTTCAACATCCTTTATTGGCCCAAAATTCTTTATGACTAATTTCTCACTCATTTATTTATAATTCCTCTGCGCTGGTTTTATCAACTCATACTTCAACTCTTCCTTATGCAACTCCCACTGATGATCGTTTTTTAACTCCCATGCCGCTACATACATGTACTGATCATCCTGTCTCAATGCCTCTCCTTCCGGAGTCTGGTATTCTTCACGGAAATGCCCCCCGCAGCTTTCATTCCGTTGTAATGCATCCAGGCACATTAACTCTCCCAGCTCAATAAAATCCGCCACCCGGTTAGCTTTGTCCAGCTCCGGGTTCATTTCATCTATGCTGCCCGGTATCTTTACATCACTCCAGAATTCTTTTTACAATTCCTGTATTTCAGTAATAGCTTCCTGCAGACCTTTTGCATTTCTTGCCATGCCGCATTTTTCCCACATGATCTTGCCAAGACGTTTATGAAAACTTTCAACAGTCTGCTTGCCTTGAATGTTCATTAATGTACTGATCCTTTCGCTTACATTTTTTTCAGCTGTTTCAAATGCCACATGATCAGTAGGAATAGGTTTTGTTGCTATCTCATCAGCCAGGTAATTACCTATTGTATAAGGAAGCACAAAATATCCGTCCGCCAAACCCTGCATCAATGCGGAGGCGCCAAGACGATTAGCGCCGTGATCGCTGAAGTTAGCTTCACCCAGTGAATACAAACCCGGCACATTCGTCATCAATTCATAATCCACCCACAGGCCACCCATGGTATAATGCACCGCAGGATAAATTCTCATCGGCACTTCATACGGATTTTCACCAGTGATCTTTTCATACATATCAAAAAGATTACCATATTCTTCTTTCACTACTTCTCTTCCCAGAGACACCAATGTCGCTTCATCAGGATCAGTTATCCCATGTTTGTTAGCTTCCGCCCTTCCGTATTTATTGATAAGATTAGCACGGAAATCAAGATATACCGCCTGTTTTGTTGTACCCACTCCGTATCCTGCATCACATCTTTCTTTAGCGGCTCTTGATGCCACATCTCTCGGTACCAGGTTTCCAAATGCAGGATACCTTCTTTCTAAAAAATAATCTCTTTCATCTTCCGGAATATCATTTGCCTTACGGGTCTCATTTTCTTTTTTAGGTACCCATATACGTCCATCATTACGTAATGATTCTGACATCAGCGTCAGCTTACTTTGATGATCGCCTGTTACAGGGATACAGGTGGGGTGTATTTGTGTAAAACACGGATTAGCGAAATATGCGCCTTTCTTATGCGCCTTCCATGCGGCAGTCACATTACTGCCCATCGCATTGGTACTTAAATAATATACATTACCATAACCGCCGCTGCATAATAATACAGCATGTCCAAAATGACGTTCTAATTTTCCACTGATCAGATCTCTTGCTATTATACCCCTCGCTTTTCCATCCACCACTACCACATCCAGCATTTCATGGCGGCTATACATTTGTACATTCCCAAGCGCTATTTGTCTTTCCAATGCCTGGTAAGCGCCTATTAATAATTGCTGACCGGTTTGACCCGCTGCATAAAAAGTTCTTTTTACCTGCGTGCCGCCAAAAGAGCGATTGTTCAATAAACCACCATACTCTCTTGCAAATGGTACGCCTTGGGCCACACACTGATCAATGATATTGACACTTACTTCGGCTAAGCGGTGTACATTCCCTTCTCTTGCCCGGTAATGTCCCCCTTTGGTCGTATCATAAAATAAACGGAATACGCTGTCACCATCATTCTGGTAAT
>JAATGJ010000063.1 GCA_015654695.1 Chitinophagales bacterium
ATATTATTGCGATCCTGCGCACTGGTGGTATAATTGTCCCAGAACCAAATCATCATGTTCCTGGTAAGAAAACGGTCGTTGGCAAATACATTGTACGACTCATTTGTAAAACTGGCATCGGTAACAGGCCATAACAATACCTGGAGTTTTATTTCCGGGCCGTTTTTGTCTTTTGCCATCAGCGACACTACCGTGGCCATATTACCACCTACACTGTTACCTGCAACCGCCAGCCTTTTACCGTCAACACCGATCTCCTGGCCATGTGCTGCAACCCATTTTGTTGCCGCATACGCCTGGTTAATCGCTACCGGGAACCTCGCTTCCGGGGAGGGCGTATAGTCTGGAAAAATAGCAACAGCTCCGCTTTCCACTACCAGATCGCGAACCATTCTCCTGTGGGTGGGATAATCGCCCAGCACCCAGCCGCCGCCATGAAAGAACATGAACACGGGGAGATTCTCTTTTGCATTCTGTGGTTTCACGATATGTATCCTGACAGTGATGCCATCCTGCGTAATTGTCTTTTCAGATTCACTGATACCGGAATAATCAACAGACGCGCCGCTTTGTGCGCCAACCAGCACCTCCCGGGCTTCTGAAGGACTTAGTTGCTCGATGGGCTTTCCGCCGCCCGCATTGACTGCTTTTAAGAAAGATCGTACTTCCGTGAAGATCCCTGGATCGTTTTCTGCTTTTACGACATTTAATTGTTGTGCCATGGTATTGATGTTTAAGGTGAAAAGAAATCCCAAAATCATGGGAAGGATGGTAAAAAAGAATTTGTGTTTCATTTTGCTGTTTGATTTGATTAATTGACAGGACAAAACTATTACCGATACAGAAGGCAGGCAAGGTGAAAAGGGATACAATAATTGCACTTTTTTCCCCTCAGGAAGAAAAATAAACAAAAAGAATATGAAGGTTATTTAACTTAACCAGCTACTTCGTGCTGTGTGAATTCTTTGCGGAAGGCGGCGGGTGTGCATTTATTTTTCTGTGTAAAGAGCCTGTTGAAATAAGCGGGATCGTCATAGCCCAGGTGATAGCCGATCTCTTTTATACTCATCGAAGTATAACTGAGCAGTCTTTTGGCTTCCAGCAATATGCGTTCCTTAATGATGTCGTTTGGATGTTTGATGTTCAGCCTGCCCAGTTTTTTATTTAAGGTCTTGGGTGTGATGGCCAGTAGTTCCGCATAATCCGCAAGGCCGTGTTTTTCTCTGAAATGTATTTCTACCAGCCGGCTGAAATTTCTGAAGAACTCCATATCATAAGAAGGCTGTGCACGCGCCTGTTCAAGGTGTTGCTGTTTCCAGGACCTGGTGGCCCTGATGATGATCTGCTTCAGGTAGGTCCGTATCATTTCTTCCCTGGAAGAAAGTTCATTAGTAAACTCTTCCGTGATATGTTCTACTGCAGAAGCAATAACGGCCTGCCCAGGGGAAGCAAGTTTAACAACCGGTATTTCAAAGATGTTGTTAAAGAGTAAACCATCGCAGGCAACCTCATCATCATGGATCTGCACACAATAAAAATCACGGTTATAGTAAACCATAGTGCCGCTCTTACTGCCTGTAATATCCACCTGGAAATATTGGTTAGCATTGATAAAGAACAGGCAGGCCGTTTTCGTGGTGAATTGCCTGAAATCTATCGTGACATTAAAACCTGCGGGCAAATGAAGTATTTTAATATAAGCCTTATACCTGCTACTATTGATAAGATCAATAGTACTATTATCAATTACTACTACGCCGATCTTCTTATGATTGGATTCAAGGTACCGTTCCATGCCTTAAAATTTTTTCAATTGCCGCAACTTCCCTGCAGCAAATCGCAAGGATTGAAATTTTTCCGGATGAAGTTAGAGCAATATCATCCAACTCCATAACCAAACTTATCGCTGGTAGAATGCTGTCGTGTTCGTTTGAAATATTCTAAATCCTTGCATTACGTGATTTCCACACAAATAAAAAGAGCCCTGAAAATTCAGAGCTCTTTCAGTCGGGAGAACTGGACAAATGTCGAACCAGTTCATTAAAGATTTAAAGGCTATTGATGAGTTTTACAGGCAAACAGGCAGCTTGTAATCCCTTCAAAAGCTGCCAAAAAACTATCAGTGCAATTAATAATATACAATTAAGCTAAGTTGTATTTGCGCTACCACTCACCGTAGCGCTTTTTACTAACAGGTAAAAAAGACTGAGTTGGAAATATTTTTTACTATTTCAAGTTGCGTATTTTAAATAAATACAAATGTTGTGCAAGAAATGTTAAAAGTTCGTTTTTGGAAGGGCTTATTGTAAATTTTCTGACATGAATAAGTAAATTAAAGAATGAAAACCTATAGCACTATATTTATTATTGCCGTTTTTATTCTCATGTTCAATAATTTATTTGGACAAAAGCAAATCCCGTATGGCTCGAATAAGGGCAAGTTTGTCACCATATTTGATAAAAAAATCTATTACGAGGAATACGGCAAAGGGGTGCCTTTGATATTACTTGAGGGGGGATTAAAAAACATAGGGAACTTTTCTTTGTGCATTCCTGCATTATCAAAACGTTTTAGAGTTATTGCACCTGATGATCCTGGACAAGGAAGATCCGAAGCGTTAGATACCATGACTTATGACTTGTTAGCAGAGTATGTATCAAAATTAATTGACGTATTAAAATTAGACAGCGCTTACGTTATGGGATGGAGTGATGGAGGAATAGCAGCTCTTATTTTAGCAGCAAAGAGACCGGATAAAATAAAAAAAGTTATTGCAGTAGGCGCCAATTATACAAAAAGTGGTTATGTTTCGAGCGACTCCTCCAAAGATACATTGCAACTTATACCACCTGACTATCAGCCTCCGGCCAATGACCAAAAATGGGTGGATGGATATTTTATTGCCAATAAAACTAACTGGAGAAAAATCCTAAACGACAGAATGGTGATGTGGTATCAAGAGTTTTGCTTCCCCAAAGAGTTATTCAGTGAAATGAAAATACCAATAATGATCGTATCAGGCGACCGGGACATAATAAAGCTGGAACACAGTATTGAAATGTATCGTTTAATTAAAGGAAGCCAACTTTGTATTTTGCCAAATACATCACATGATGTTTTTTCTGAAATACCTGACATGATTAATAAAACTGCCATAGACTTTTTCGCCAAGCCGTAGCCGTTATGTTCGTCTCCTAAAAGCTACGCCTGGCTGCTGGATTCGAACCCCACACAAATTACTCCTTCCCAATACATTGACGATTTAGAAGCTAAAAGAAGTGAAATTTATTCGAACAAAAAAGGCTTCAAGTCCAATGACTTAAAGCCTTTTTAATTTTCGTCGGGAGAACTGGACAAATGTCGAACCAGTTCATCAAAGATTTAAAGGCTATTGACGAGTTTTACAGGCAAACAGGCGACTTGAAATCCCCTCAAAAGCTGCCCCAAATTATCAGTGCAATTGATAATAAAGAAATAAACTAAGTTGCATTTGCGCTACTCATCCCCCGTAGCGCTTTTTTTACTAAACAGGTATAAAAGAGTGAGTTAGAAATATTGTTTACTATTTCAAGTAGCGTATTTTAGCGTAAATAAAGTGTTGCCTGTTATTTTAAAAGCCCCTGTGATTAATTATGGTAAACAAGACTATTTACCTTATTTATAATCATGCCATTTAATATATGACACTACTTAATCGTAAAATAAGCAGAATATACCTCCTACTTGTTCCTCTCTTAGCGGCAGCCTTTGGTTTCGGAATTGGAAAAATTAGTTACACTTTCTATTTACCTATTTGGATAATAAATGTATTCCTAATGGTAATTGCTTCATGGATTCTTGGACTACATGTTATTAATAAAAAAACTGAAAAGACACACCTTATCGTAGGAGCTTTTTTCTTAATAATCCCATGGATTCTTGTTTCCATGTTTTTTGGGTTAGGACCGCCACCAGAGAAAGCTACAGGTTGGGTAGCGACTGCTACCGAACAACAAGTAAGATATTCAATGTTAGTAGTAGCAGGTATTTTTGTTGCTTTTGGGTTTACTTTATTAAAAGAAAAATTAAAGAATGACGGAGAAAATTATTATTCACTTCTAGGTTTTATTGCAATAATAATAGCTATTCCCCTTTTCATACTTGACATGCTTTTCTGGGGGTTTTCATTAACAGAATCATACAAAATATTAGTTTCAACAAACACAGAAAAACTGCCGGATTGGTTCAAGCCCTTGAGAGTCATATTTGGAATGATATCAGTGGTCGAAGTTTCACTAACCTATTTGGCGATTACTTTTTTTGCTGTTTCAATGAATAGAGTTGGATGGTTAGGAAAAATTTCCTCAAAGATTTATATTTTAATCAGTTTGTTTGCTTTTATGCTTATTGTGCTATCAGTATTTTTACCCGAACCGTTTATAACAGCTGGTTTTGCAGCAGCAATTCCTGCAATTCCATTTTTAATGCCCTATTTCATGGGCGTAAATTTATTAAGAAAGGCAGGTGATAATTAGGGCATTGGAATTATCAGGAAAAACAACAGCCAACAGGCGGTTTTCTGATATATGGGCTGAAGAATGGAAATCCCACCTTCATATCGCTATTCAACTTTTGTTCCCGCTGAAGAATCACAGATGAGCTTTTGAATGTAGTATCATCTTCATATTTATCAAGCAGCGGTTCCGGGCTGAACGTTTTTCAAATACCCATACATCAGAAAGCCATGGCCGTTGTGTTCGTCCCAAAAGATATACCTGACTGCTGGATTCGAACCCACACAAATTATTCCTTCACAGTACATTGACGATTTAGAAGCTAAAAGAAGTGAAATTTATTCGAACAAAAAAGGCTTCAAGTTCAATGACTTAAAGCCTTTTTTATTTTCAGTCGGGATGACTGGATTCGAACCAGCGACCCCTTCGTCCCGAACGAAGTACGCTACCGGGCTGCGCTACATCCCGAAAT
>JAATGJ010000052.1 GCA_015654695.1 Chitinophagales bacterium
TCTAAGGAGCACGATTCAGCTGACGATGTGCCGTGTGGCGAGGAAAGAGATACACATGATATCCTAATCGAAGTTATCTTTTACATCTCGTCTAGTAGAAATCCCTGCGTTCTGTGATGACGAGCATGTTTCTGAGAAGAACATTCCGGCATTCGGGAGCGTCAATGTCTCGCCAAGGCAGCGGAACTCCACCTGTGAAAAAGTGTGTCAGTTCCAGCGACTTCAACGCCCAATGACCAGCAGTGCAGGATTTGAGGTGTTTCAGCCGTGGAGTACACGATGGCGAATGTATCCTATTTTTCGTGTTGGAAAGGCAACACTGTAACAGGATCCATATAAAAATAGTAGGATATGCAGGTATGCTTGATCCCCTGGCTACAGGTTTACTGATCATCTGTACAGGTAAGTTTACCAAAAGGATCAACGACTATATGGCGAAGGAAAAAGAATATACCGGCAGTATTACACTTGGCGCTACTACACCCACCTATGACCGGGAAACCGAGCCCATAAATATTAAATCAACTTCAGCTATTTCAGAAGATGATGTAAGAAAAACAACAGCACAATTTACAGGAGAGATTATGCAGGTACCGCCTGCTCATTCTGCTATACAAGTGGGTGGCAAAAGAATGTATGAACTGGCAAGACAGGGAAAAGAAGTAAAAATAGAACCGCGTAAAGTAACGATCAGCGAGTTTGAGATCACTCATATTGAAATGCCGGTGGTGCATTTCCGGGTTGTTTGTTCAACGGGCACTTATATACGCAGCCTGGCTTTTGATTTTGGAGAAGCATTGGGTTGCGGTGGATACCTCAGCAGTTTATGCAGAACAAGGATCGGGGAATATAAACTGAGTGATGCGTTGACAATTGAAAAATTTGCAGAGATGGTAAAGGCTTTATAAGTTACGTGTTATGAGTTTCGTGTTGCATAGCAGCATAATCTTTTTTAAAATCCGCAGCTTTTCTTAGCTTACACGATAATTATTTATGCTCCAATTAATGCCATTGAAAAGGAAAATCACCCATCCCGCCGTGCGCCATTATTTTCTTTTGCTGAATCTCCTGTTATTTGCAAGCTTCATTATTTCCTGTAACAATACTGATAATAGAGATAATAGAAATGAAACAGAAAGTAAATCAGACAGCATTACAGAAGAACAAAAGCATTTTCCTGGAAACGCCTTAAGGGGGCTCACTGTTGCAGAAGGTTTGGAAGTGCATGCAATGGCAACCGAGCCCATGCTGAAAAATCCCACCAACATAGACGTGGACGAGCGTGGCAGGATATGGGTCACTGAAGCCTATAATTACCGCCCTTCCATCAATGGCAATCCTGTTAATGCCCTGGGCGACCGCATCATGATATTGGAAGATAATGATGGCGATGGAAAAACAGATACTGCAAAAGTATTTTACCAGGGGTCTGAAATGAACGCCCCGTTAGGTATTTGTGTGCTGGGCAACAAAGTAATTGTTTCTCAAAGCCCGTATATATGGGTATTCTATGATGATGATGGCGATGATAAAGCAGACCGCAAAGAGATCCTGTTTAGCGGCATTGGCGGGGAGCAGCACGATCATGGAGCGCATGCTTTTACTTTTGGCCCTGATGGCAAATTGTATTTCAACCTGGGCAATGAAGGGCATACGTTAAAAGATAAGAATGGTAAAGATGTACTGGACCAGGATGGCGATGTGATCGGACCAAAGAAATACAAACAGGGTATGGTTTTCCGCTGCGATCCTGGCGGCTCGCATGTAGAATGTTTGGGCAATAACTTCCGTAATCCTTACGAAGTAGCCGTTGACAGTTACGGCACTTTATGGCAGAGCGATAATGATGATGATGGTAACCGGGGCGTACGCATCAATTACGTCATGCAATATGGCAACTATGGTTACACCGATGAAATGACAGGTGCAGGATGGCGGACAAACCGTACCAATATAGAAGACTCCATACCCCTGCAGCACTGGCATTTGAATGATCCCGGTGAAGTGCCGAATCTTTTGCAAACTTTTGCAGGCTCACCAACAGGAATGGTTATTTATGAAGGTTCATTATTGCCAGCACAATTTCATGATCAGATGATACATTGCGATGCAGGACCAAATGTGGTACGCTCTTATCCTGTAAAAAAAAACGGGGCCGGTTATACGGCAGAAGTAGTAAATATTTTAAAAGGGGAAAAGGATCAATGGTTTCGCCCCGCTGATGTATGTGTGGCGCCGGATGGTTCGCTTATTATTGCAGACTGGTACGATCCTGGAGTTGGCGGCCATGCAGCAGGCGACCAGGTACGTGGCAGGATTTATCGGGTAGCTCCTCCCGGTTCAAAATATTCTATTCCAAAACAGGATTATACTTCAGCAGCAGGTGCAGTAGCTGCTTTACAAAACCCAAACCTTGCTACGCGTTATCATGCATGGACAGTACTGCAGCAAATGGGAGCAAATGCAGTACCCGAATTGGAAAAGGTTTGGAAATATTCAGAAGATCAAAGAATGCGTGCAAGGGCATTATGGGCATTGGTAAAAATGCCTCATACAAATGCAGGACAATATATTCAGCAGGCTATTAAAGAGAATAATGCTGACCTCCGTATAACAGCAGTACGGGCGGCAACAGAATTAAATGCAGATGTAACAGGTGTTATTCGTGCATTGGTGAATGATCCTGATGCACAGGTACGCCGTGAATGTGCACTCGCATTGCGCCATAATCCCTCTGCTGAAGCAGCGGAACTATGGGCCGTGCTTGCTGCACAGCATGATGGTAAAGACCGCTGGTATCTTGAAGCGCTGGGTATTGGTGCAGACAGGCAATGGGATAAGTTTTTTACCGCATATCTTTCTAAAGTAAAAGATCCTTTACTAACTGATGCATCAAAAGATATTATCTGGCGTGCAAGAACGGAACTGGCTGTACCCTATATAGCATCGCTTGCCGCTGATAAGCATGTAGTTTTAAATAAAAGGTTACGATATTTCCGTGCACTCGATTTTAATACCGGTCCGGCAAAATCAAAGTTGTTACTGAAAATGATAGAGGACAACAGCAGTAATGATATTGCCTTGAATAAACTTGCGCTCCGTGCGCTGGATATAAAAACAGTCACACAATCTGCGCCTGCACAAAAAGCATTGAACGATGTATTGCAATCAGTAAACGGAACAACCGAATACATTGAACTGGTAAGCCGTTACGAAGTAAAATCACAGAACGAAAACCTGTTGCAACTGGCCATTAATAGACCCAATGAACCGATAGGTAAAAACGCCGCAGGTTTGTTATTGCAACTTGGGGGCAGCAAATCAGTATGGAATGTGATCAATGGAAAAGACAGTACACAACAAAATAATTTACTGGCTGCGCTTGCAGGTGTGGGAAGCAAAGTGTCAATTGATATACTGCAGACAATTGCTTTATCCAATAAGTATGTAATGCGTTTAAGAAAACAGGCAGCGCATAAAATCGGCAATAGCTGGAGCGGGGAAGAAAGGGCGCTGGAGATTTTAAAAAATAAAAAAGTACCTGCTGAATTAATACCTGATGTGGTCGCCAGTGTAAGTGGTGCATGGCGTGGTGCTGTCCGCGCCGAAGCTGCAGGTTATCTGCCCAATGATGGCAAAACAAAAACTGCTAAACCTGCGCCCACCATGAATGAATTGCTGGCGCTAAAAGCGAATGCAGAAGAAGGAAAAAAGATATTTACTGCTACATGCAGTGTATGTCATAAGGTAAATGCTACAGGTTACGATTTTGGTCCCGCACTTTCGGGGATCGGTTCCAAATTACCTAAAGAAAGTTTGCTTGATGCCATCGTGCATCCATCAGCCGGCATTGGTTTTGGCTATGAAGGATGGGAATTAAAGATGAAAGATGGCTCCACGCTTTCAGGCATACTTGCCAGTAGAACTGAAACCGATATTGATCTGAAATTTCCCGGCGGTGCACGCAGGCAGATTAAAACAAGCGATATACAAACCATGACCGAGATGAAACAATCCATGATGACGGAAGGCCAGTACGAAAACATGCCAGTACAGGATATCGCCAACCTGCTCGAATACCTTTCAGGGTTAAAGAAAAACTAATCGTATGATTTTTATTGCCCCTTAATTGTCACTCACTCCACTCATGCCCCATCTTATCTCTTTTTGTCTGCAGGTATTTTTCGTTGTGCGGGTTGGAATGTATAATGATGGGAATATTTTCTACTATCTCCAGGCCATAACCAACAAGCCCTACCCTTTTCTTTGGATTATTACTCATCAGTTTCAGTTTCGTGATCCCGATATGCCTGAGTATTTGTGCGCCCACACCATAATCCCGCTGATCCATTTGAAAACCCAGGTGAAGGTTGGCTTCAATAGTATCCATGCCCTGCTCCTGCAAACGATAAGCTTTTAATTTATTCAGCAATCCTATTCCCCTTCCTTCCTGGTTCATATATAATATAGCGCCTTTGCCTTCTGCCTGCACCATCTGCATGGCTTTATGCAACTGGTCGCCGCAATCGCAACGGAGCGATCCAAGTATATCGCCGGTAAAACAGGAGGAATGTACCCTCACCATCACCGGTTCATCTTTTTGCAACTCCCCTTTTATCAAAGCCAGGTGCTCATTAGTGGAATTTTTTTCTTTAAACGCAATCAATTTAAAGTCGCCATATTTTGTCGGCATATCCACCCTCACTATTTCTTCAATCAGCGAATCCCTTTTCAGCCTGTATTCGATCAGGTCTTTTATAGAAATAATTTTGAAGTCAAATTTTTTCGCTACTTCCATTAATTCGGGCAGCCTGGCCATGGTGCCGTCATCATTCATTATCTCTACCAGTACCGATCCATAAGGAGAATCAAATCCGGCCAGCCTTACCAGGTCAGTAGCCGCTTCAGTATGACCCGCCCTTCTCAATACCCCCCCTTTTTTTGAACGCAAAGGAAATATATGTCCGGGACGGCCCAGATCAGCAGGTGAGGTAGAGGGATCATTTAATGCCTGTATGGTTTTGGCCCGATCCCGGGCTGAGATGCCGGTAGTGCATCCGTGCCCGAGAAGATCAACAGAAACGGTAAATGCGGTTTCGTGTAATGCGGTATTATTATTAACCATCAATTCAAGTGACAGCTCCTCACAACGGTCTTCCGGCAATGGAACACAAATTAGTCCCCGTCCATGTTTGGCCATAAAATTGACCACCTCCGGGGTAATAGAAGCAGCGGCGGCAATAAAGTCTCCTTCATTTTCACGGTCTTCGTCATCCACTACCACCACCAGCTTTCCCGCCCTGATATCCCGGATCGCATCCTCGATTGTATCAAACATATTCTTACTTTTTTACAAATATAGAAACATTTAAACCCGTGTAAAGGTTGCCTTGTTGTAAGCAGCAAATTGGATAGATATAGTGTCCATGCTAAATTTAGCAAACAATCATGGTTTGTTAATATTTGCCTATTTTTAATGTTGGAATATTCCTTTTCTTTGCACTTCATAACCGAAAACTCAACTAATATGCTTAAGAGAATTATCCCGGTAATTGCCTTTCTTTTTGCCTTCCCGGCTATGATGGTGGCACAGATAACCACTTCTAGTATTTCCGGAACGGTAACAGGTATTACTAAAGAACCACTTGTAGGAGCGACCATAACCGCAACTCACCAACCGTCAGGTACACGATATGTGACGACCTCAAAATCAGGGGGCCAGGTATATATTCAAAATATGCGGGTTGGGGGTCCTTATCTTATTGAAATTAGTTTTGTTGGTTTTGAAACTGAGAAGCTTGAAAATGTTTATTTACAACTTGCTGAATCTTTTATCTTGACCAGCGCATTGAAAAGCGCAAACAGTACATTAGAAAATGTGGTTGTAACAACTGGCCGCAGGAATACAATTTTAAATTCGAATAGAACAGGGGCTGTAACCAATATCGGGTTGCGCCAGATACAGCAGTCGCCTACGGTTACCCGGAACCTTAACGACTTTACCCGCGCCACTCCACAGTCTAACGGACCTTCAATTGGTGGCGGTAATTACAGGCAAAATAATTTTACAATAGACGGAGCCGATTTTAATAATAGTTTTGGTATCGGCACCAATCTGCCTGCAGGTGGATCGCCCATATCAATAGATGCAATAGAAGAAATTTCAGTAAGCCTGACGCCTTTTGATATACGGCAGACTGGTTTTATCGGCAGCGCAATTAATGCAGTGACCCGTGCTGGCACAAATAATTTTTATGGAACGGTTTATACCTTTTTCAGAACCGAGAAACAACGGGGTGACAAAGTTGGAAAAACTTCTTTTGTACGCCCAACAGAAGAATATAACCAGTATGGTGCCAGTTTTGGAGGCCCTATTATCAAAAATAAATTATTCTTCTTTTTTAATTATGAAACTGAAAAGCAGCCTAAGTCAATACAAACCAGGGTTGCCGCTACCCCCGGGGCTCCTTATGGAAGTTCAACCAACGTTGTTAGACCAACTGCTGATTCATTAAATTACATCCGTCAGTATCTGCAGACGAATTATGGATATGACACCGGACCTTTTGATAATTATACACCGAATATTGAAAGAAAAAAGATACTCGGCCGAATTGACTGGAACATCAATAGCCGTCACCGTTTCAATGTTCGTTATAGCCAGGTAGAAGGTGGGGAACCAAATCCTCCGAGTACTTCTGTAGGAGGCGCTGGAACTGTAGCCGGCGCTACAGGAACAAGAACCGATATTACCTCTTTATGGTTCAAAAATTCGAATTATTTCCAGGGTGCTAATTTTTATTCTTTTGCAGCCGAGTTGAATTCCAATTTTGGAAAATTCTTCAATACATTACGTGGCACTTACACCAATCAGGATGATTCCCGCGAAACAGATAGCCAGATATTTCCTTTTGTAGATATCATGAGCAACGGAAACGGGGTTGCAACTCAATCAGGCTCCGGAGTTGGGGTACCCTATACTGCATTTGGTTATGAGCCCTTTAGTTTTGGAAACCTTCGCGAAGTAAAAATGTATTCTTTTGTAGACAACCTAACCTGGAAAACAAATAAACATAGCTGGACAGTTGGTGCGCAATTTGACCAGAGTGAAACCATTAACGGTTTTCAGCGATTTGCCACCAGTTATTATAGATTTGGTTCCTGGGCCGATTTTGCCAGTTCCTTAAATCCAGACCTTACTCAGCGTAAACTACCAACTGATTTTGCACTGACTTATTCTTTAGCCAAAGACTTCGCCCCTGCATTCTCATCATTTAAATTCAGACAGTATTCCGTATATGGACAGGATGAAATAGCTATTAATAAAAACTTCAGGTTAACCCTTGGATTACGTCTTGATTTGCCTACTTACCCCGGTGTTCCCCAGATTATAACACACCCGCTTGTTCTGGCCATGAACTTTGAAAATGGCGAAAAGGTGAATACAGGTAATTTACCCGGTAAGAAAATAATGTGGTCGCCAAGAATTGGATTTAATTGGGATGCTTATGGTGATCGTTCGCTGCAGATCCGTGGAGGAACCGGAATATTTACCGGAAAGATTCCTTTTGTATGGATAGTCAGTCAGTCGGGTGACAACGGTATGATCCAGATAACCCAGGCCTGGAATATGTACACTTCGACAGGTGCACCTTCCGGAGCGCCGCCTCCAGGGCCTTTTAATCCAGACCCTAATGCTTACCGTCCTTCTGCTGTACCACCTGCCGGTACCATTGTCCCCGGTTCCGTTACAGCTCTTGATCCTGATTTTAAAAACCCACAATCATGGAAAACAAGTTTAGCCCTTGATACTAAACTTCCCTGGGGTGTTATATTAACTATGGAAGGCATTTTTAATAAAGATATAAATACCGCTTTTTTCAGAAGTCCAAACTATATTGCTCCGCAAAATCTGAATGTGTCAGGCTATCCTGATAACAGGCTCATCTATGGTGCTACAGTTCCCACCAGATTTATTAATACAATAAACGCAGCGGGTGTACCTGTAGCTAACGGAACCACTGCCTTTGTACCTGTTATTATAGACAATCGCAATAAAGGTTATTATGGGTCTTTTACTGTTAAATTTGAAAAACCATTCAGCAAAGGCCTCTACGCTTCTTTGGCATATACAAAAAACATCGCAGGCAATCTGCATGATGGCGGTGGCGACCAACCATTAGGTGCCTACCAGAATACACCAAACATAAAGGGACTTAATACTAATGATCTCTCTTATGCACAATACGTAGTGCCAGACAGGATCATTGCTACCTTATCATACCGCAAGGAATACTTTAAACATCTTGCCACTACTCTTTCCTTTGTTTACCAGGGCTCTATTGACGGCAGGTTCTCTTATGTATATGGTGCTGACTTTAACCGGGATGGTGTAAATGGCAATGACCTGATCTATATACCAAAAGATGCAACGAAAACGTCAGAGATCACTTTTGTACCAAGTGCCAGTATTAATGGCGTAGTTTATTCAGCTGCAGAACAAGGTCAGTTATTCGAAAATTACATTAAACAGGACAAATACCTGAGCAAGCACAGGGGGCAATACGCTGAACGTAATGGAGGCCAATTCCCGTGGCGCAACCAATTGGATTTTAAATTCATGCAGGACCTTTTTGTAAAAACGGGTAAGTATCGTAATACGCTCCAGTTTACCATTGATGTTTTTAACTTTGGAAATCTGATCAATTCAGACTGGAGTAAGGTGAAAACACTTAATGCAGGATCTATCCTTGTACCACAAAACCAGAATTCCCTGGTTCCCGGGGGAGCTGTAGTACCTACATTCAGGCTCGCTTCAGCTAATAACCAGATTGTTACCAGTACATTCAGAGATAATGTGAGTGTATCTTCTACCTATTTTATGCAATTTGGTTTAAGATATATTTTCAATTAAAAGGTATCGTTCATGATAAAAACGAAGCCGTCTTTTAAAAGGCGGCTTTTTAATTTACTTATCACCACATCTTAATTTGCTCTGTTTCAAAAATCCATTGCGGAGTAATGATCTGCTTTTCATTATTGACCTCATACCATGGACTTAACTTATCCTTCTCCGGATTTTTTACAATATGTATATCCTGTGCAGGCATATAGCTCTGCGCCAGCATAAAAACTTTATCGCCCTTATCATTAACTGCAACATCCATTATTATCATGGCATGGCCGGGGAAACCACCTTTTATCAATACATTCCCCGGCTGTATTTCCTTTATGTCAGCCACAGGTGTTAGTTGCTTTTCAAGAGATGCGGAACCGCATGATCCAAAAACCTTTTCTAAGTAACGATCAAACCCTGGCCTGTCAGCCCCACCAGTCCATTTATACGATGTGTTTGCATTATCACGAAATTCAATATCGGCATATCTCTTTTGACTGAATAAATACTCAGCGCGAAGCCGCATCACAGCATCAGCGCATTGTTGCAGGTCTTTTTTACCGACAGTAATATCCAGCACAGCAAATTGTACTGATTGATTGATCTTCAACGAACCATTATACAGATAAACATGATTGTCTTTCTTTAAATGAGTACTCCGCAGCCATTCACCAAAAGAACCCTTAGCCTGGTCTATTCGTTTGTAGCCTTCCGGAGGATCATATATCAGCAGTGATATTTAATGAAGTAAGCGGTCTTGAAGATGGTTCCAGTCTGACTTCATCATTATTCAAATGACAAGCAGTAAAAAAAGGAAGTACCGAAAAGATATACAGCCGGTTCATACTAGTTGGGTTTGTGCCATAAGAATCATCAATGGCAATTTTCCATACCCGTATGTTTTAAATTCGCTGTTAATAATCTAAAAGCTGAACTTACAAGGCGCACTTCCGGCCTCCGACTTCCAGCTTCCTCTCCCTATCTTTGTCCATACAACTTTCTGCCGTTATGAATATAGAGTTCAATAAGAATGAAGATGCCCTGAAAATGTCGCTCAGCGCCATCAAACAAAAACTGGAAAAGATATACCAGGGTGGAGGAACGAAGGCGATCAAAAAACAAAAAGAAAAAAATAAACTGACTCCAAGAGAACGGATAGATTATTTAACTGATAAGGATAAGCCTTTCATTGAGATCGGCGCATTTGCAGGTTATGAAATGTATGAACAGGAAGGTGGCTGCCCGGCCGGGGGAACGGTCGCAGGTATTGGTTATGTAAGCGGCAGGCAATGTGTGATACTCGCCAACGACCAGACTGTAAAGGCGGGTGCCTGGTTTCCTATTACCGGTAAAAAAAATTTACGCCTGCAGGAGATCGCTATGGAAAATCATTTGCCTGTTATTTATCTCGTTGACAGCGCCGGTGTTTTCTTACCCATGCAGGATGAGATATTTCCTGATAAAGAACATTTTGGAAGGATATTCAGGAATAATGCACGAATGAGTGCAATGGGTATAACACAGATAGCAGCCGTAATGGGAGCTTGCGTAGCTGGTGGGGCTTATCTCCCGATCATGAGTGATGAGACATTGATGGTGGAAGGGAATGGTTCTATTTACCTGGCAGGGCCTTACCTTGTAAAAGCAGCGATTGGTGAAGACGTGGATACAGAAACACTCGGTGGCGCCATGACGCATACAGAAATATCCGGCATTGCGGACTATAAATTCAAAACGGAACAGGAATGCCTGGATCATGTAAAAAGAGTCATGTCGTTGCTGGGGAAAAAATCAACAGCGGGATTTGACCGCAGCACTCCCAGGCCACCGAAAAAAAATGCGGAAGAACTATACGGCATTTTCGCTGCCGAAGGAAAGCAATATGATATGCTTGATATCATTCACCGTATAACAGATGATTCCGACTTTGAACAATTCAAACAGGAGTATGGCAAAACAATTATCTGCGGTTATGGAAGGATTGATGGCTGGGCGGTGGGTATTGTAGCTAATCAGCGGAAAATAGTAAAGAGTAAAAAGGGTGAAATGCAAATGGGCGGAGTGATCTATAATGACAGCGCCGATAAAGCGGCCCGTTTTATTATGAACTGCAACCAGAAAAAAATACCCCTCGTTTTTTTACAGGATGTAACCGGTTTCATGGTGGGTAGCCGAAGCGAACATGCCGGTATCATTAAAGATGGCGCTAAATTAGTGAACGCAGTTGCTAACTCGGTAGTGCCCAAGATCACCGTCATTATTGGCAATTCGTATGGCGCAGGTAACTATGCTATGTGTGGCAAAGCGTATGATCCCCGTTTTATCTATGCATGGCCATCAGCGAAGATCGCAGTGATGGGCGGTGATGCGGCGGCTAAAACTTTATTGCAGATAGAAGTGGCTTCGCTAAAAGCAAAGGGAAGAGAGATAACCCCGGAAGCTGAACAAAAACTGCTGAGCGATATAAAAAGTAAATACGATAAACAAACATCGCCCTGCTATGCGGCAGCCCGTCTTTGGGTGGATGGCATCATTGATCCTCTTGATACAAGAAAGGTGATCGCAGAAGGGATTGCGGCGGCAAATCATAACCCGGAAATAGCGGATTTCAAGACCGGAGTTTTCCAGGTTTAGAGTACTTATTATTTATTATAAGAAAGATATGAGCAAGCAAAAGAACAACTATTACGTTGTTTGGCATGGTGCAAAGCCGGGAATATATTCAAGCTGGCCAGAATGCCAAAAACAAATAAATGGATATCCCAATGCGAAATATAAAGGATTCAAAACGCGGGAAGCTGCCTCAAAGGCATTTTCAGATGGACATGAAAACTATTGGGGGAAAGATATTTTTGATAGCAAACTTTCAGAAATAGAAAGGTTAAAATTTGGTAGTCCAATACTTAATAGTGTTAGTGTGGACGCAGCGTGGAATACCTCAACACTTGATATGGAATATCAGGGAGTAAAAACAAGCTCTAAAGAAATTATTTTTCAAAAAGGGCCTATGAAAGATGGAACTAATAATATTGGAGAATTTTTAGCCATTGTGCATGCATTAGCACTATTAAAAAAACAAAACAGTGACATACCAATATATTCTGATAGCAGAAACGCGATTTCCTGGGTAAAGAATAAAATGCATAGAAGCAAATTAATTCCTACGGAAAATAATAAGGAAATTTTTGACATGCTTCAAAGAGCAGTTATCTGGCTCAAGAACAACTCTTACCAAAATAAAATATTAAAGTGGGAAACACAGGCATGGGGGGAAAACCCTGCTGATTTTGGAAGAAAATAATATGGCTAAAAATAAAAATTTGTCTTTTAGCCATCCAATCCACCTCATCCCCCGCTTGGGCGTGGGAGGCTCTGGTAATGCATTTCCATCACTTAGTAAAATGTTGTTTCATTGCTTTAGGGTAATCAGCCAGCGCTATTGCGGGTTCTTCAAGTTCAGGGTGCCATAATTTTTCCCATTCGAAGCTGTAATAACCTTTGTATCCCCCCTTTATTAAAAGGTCAACCGCTTCAAATATGGGCACCTCTCCCTGTCCTAAGAATTTGTATTGTGGTTTGTCATCCACGAGCGTTGCGTCTTTGATATGTGTATGACGGATGTACTTTTTTAGTTTTTTATACATGATTGCGGGGGATTCTTTGGTTATTGTCCACATATTAGTGATATCCCATACCAGGCCAACATTCGGATGAGCGGACATCTTCATGACCTTTTCAAGATCTTCTGTTTTCACCAGCTCGCCATGTGTTTCCATCAATACAGTTACATTCTTTCCTTTTGCATAGTCTCCCAATGTCAATAAACCTTTTACTATAAAATGGATGGTTGTATCCTTATCCTGGTCTTTTGGAAAGTTGTTGGGGAATACCCTGATATAAGGACAACTGATCCGCTCTGCCAGGTCAATGAAACGCTTTCCTTCGTCAAGGTTTTTTTCTCTTTCGGCACCTTCATTAAAATGCAGTGTTGCCGATGAACCAAGATCAACAAACTGTAATCCTTTATCTTTCATCAACTGTAGTGTAGCCTGTATATTTTCCGCACTGAATATATCACATTTGGCAAGGTCCATTTGCCGTTGTATTCCGCGGACTTCTATGCCCTTGTATCCATGCTGCACGGCAAAGTCAACAATTTGCTGAAATGTCCAGTCGGGGCAACCTAATGTGGAGAAAGCTAAAAGGGGGTTACTCTTTTTTATATCAAACGAAGTGCCGGCCAATGCTGTTGCCAGCAATACGGCTGATGTTTGCAGAAATTCTTTACGGGTAGATGAGCGCATGGTATCGTTTATGTTTATTTATTATTTGCGATATAAAGGAAAATAATGAATATCGAACAAGGAATAACAAATGATGAAGTTTGGCTACGTTCGATATTCGACATTACTTGTTCATTATTCGATATTATTTCAACCTCTCCTTAAAATCCAACCCATTCTTCCTCAACGTATCTTTCGCCACATCATACCCTGCATCCGCATGTCGTATCACTCCCATTCCCGGATCATTTCTTAAAACTCTTTTTAATCGTTGTTCCGCATCACCAGTACCATCAGCGACTATCACCATTCCGGCATGGATGCTAAAGCCCATGCCTACACCGCCTCCATGATGCAAAGAAACCCATGAAGCTCCGCCTGCCGTATTCACCAGTGCGTTGAGTATGGGCCAGTCGGCTATAGCATCGCTGCCATCCAGCATGGCTTCTGTCTCGCGGTTAGGTGATGCTACACTTCCTGTATCCAGATGGTCACGGCCAATAACGATGGGCGCTTTTACTTTTCCTGTTCTTACTAATTCATTAAACGCAAGTCCTGCTTTTTCTCTTTCACCCTACCCGAGCCAGCATATTCTTGCGGGCAATCCCTGGAAAGCAATTTTTTCTTTGGCCATTTTCATCCAGCGTAGCATGCCTTTGTTTTCGGGAAACATGTTCATGATGACTTCATCGGTAACCGCAATATCATTGGGGTCGCCACTAAGAGCCGCCCATCGGAAAGGGCCTTTGCCTTCGCAAAAGAGAGGCCGGATGTATGCGGGAACAAAACCAGGGAAGTCGAAGCTCCTTCCGGGTTTGTAATTTGGAATTTGTGTTTTGGCATGGGGATTTTGTATCTCGTATTCCTGCGCCCTTGCCCGTATATTGTTTCCATAATCAAAAGTGATAGCCCCTTTGTCCATCAGTTGCAGCATAAGCTGTACATGAAGGTGCATACTTTCGTAACTACGCAGGAGGTATTGCTCAGGGTTTTGTTCCCTTAATACGTTGGCCTGTTCATTGGTCAGTGTATGGGGTATATAACCGATCAGCGGATCGTGGGCGCTGGTTTGGTCACTGAGTGTATCGGGGATAATATCTCTTTGTATCAGCCTGTCAAGCAGGTGCACCGCATTGCACAATACACCAATGCTTTTAGCCTCGCCTTCTCTCCGGTAATGAACGGCCGCATTGATGGCTTCATCAATACTGGTATGTTTTTCATCAAGGTATTTTGTCTCCATTCGTTTATCAATTCTCCATTCTTCCACTTCAGCTATTAAGGCAACCCCTTCATTCATAGTGATGGCAAGAGGTTGAGCCCCTCCCATCCCACCAAGACCTGCAGTAACGTTGAGCGTTCCTCTTAATGTACCATGATAATGCTTATCTGCCAGCGCGGCATAGGTTTCATACGTGCCCTGTACAATTCCCTGTGAGCCGATGTAGATCCAGCTGCCGGCAGTCATCTGGCCATACATCACCAGGCCTTTCTTTTCCAATTCATCAAAATGTTTCCAGTTGGCCCAGTTGGGAACAAGCTGGGAATTACTGATTAAAACTCTTGGGGCGTCCTTATGAGTTTTTAAAATGCCAACGGGCTTGCCCGACTGTATCAATAAACTTTCATCATTCTCCAATACTTTTAATGCGGCGATAATATTATCAAGTGCTTCGAAGTTTCTTGCAGCTTTGCCCCTTCCCCCATATACGATCAGGTCAGCAGGTCGTTCGGCCACTTCAGGGTCGAGATTGTTTAATAACATGCGAAGGGCGGCTTCCTGTATCCAGCCTTTGCAGGAGAGCTTATTACCAGTGGGAGTTTTGTATTTGATAGCATCGTATTGTTTAACCATTGTACTCATAAAAGCAATTTTGTTCCTGCAAAGGCTCAACGACGTTAAACCGCTTTGCAGGGATGAGTGATAATCAATTTTGGCAAAAGTCGTTATATTTTCGAAATTGCATATATACCTCAAAGTAGGTATATATCAGTCCCGGAAAACTAATACCTTCATTCAAAGAAGCCAAACCACCATGAGCATTCACATCAGTGCGAAACCCGGAGAGATAGCCCCTATTGTATTAATGCCCGGTGACCCGTTGCGGGCAAAACACATTGCCGAATCAATGCTGGATGATATAAAACTGGTGAGCGGCACCCGGAATATTTATTTCTTTACAGGAGCTTATAAAGGCGTACCCGTAACGATCGGCGCCAGTGGTATGGGTTGCCCTTCTATCGGTATCTATTCTTACGAATTGTATAAAGATTACAATGTGGAATGTATCATCCGTATCGGCACCTGCGGTTCTTATATGACCTCTCTCCATCTCTTTGATGTGATCAACGTGGATGTGGCCTGTAGTGAGTCCTCTTATGCAAAATATGCTTTTGATATTCCCGGCAATAAACTGAAACACCAGGGTAAAGCCTATGATATTATTAATCAAACAGCGAATATAGTAGAGATACCTGTCATGACAGGATCCGTTCATTCCAGTGATATATTTTACCGTGCCGATAATGCTTTACCCGAGATCGTGATCGAACATAATTGCCTGGCGGTGGAAATGGAAGCGTTTGCCTTGTTTGCAAATGCACAGTATTTAAATAAAACGGCGGCTTGTCTTTTAACCGTTTCTGATATCCTGCCTTCCCGGAAACATATCAGCGCTGACGAGCGGGAAAAATCATTGGACAGGATGATCAGCCTGGCGCTGGAATCGGTGGCAGGCATACAGGCGATGATTGCCTGATCCTACATATTTGGGCAGATGATTGAGATGATAGGATTTCTGATTGAATATGTTCCTCATAATCCATTCAATCCTTCAAAATCGTAGTTGAGATTTATTCCCTTTCCCGTTGCAAACTCATTCACCTTCTCTACAAAACTAAAGTCACTGATAATACTTTTGATCTTATTGACATCATCGGCGAATATCCTGTCTTCTTCAGCGAAGCCAACAAACTCCCGGACACAGTCATGCGCAAATTCTAATATTTCACTGCTCTTTAATGGCGCCCTGAATTCAATAGCCTGGCTGGCACTCATGAGCTCGATCGCGAGGATGAATTCAAGATTGTCAAGTACACGGTTGAGTTTTCTTCCGCTGATGCTGCCCATACTTACATGATCTTCCTGTCCGAGTGATGTAGGAATACTATCGGCGCTGGCAGGGAAGCACAATGTTTTGTTCTCAGTTACTAATGCTGCGGTGGTATATTGGGGGATCATGAAACCACTGTTCAATCCCACATCTTTCATCAGCAACATAGGCAATCCCCATTTACCTTCTAATAATAAATAACAACGCCGGTCAGATATGTTACCGATCTCTGCGGCAGCAAAACAGCAATAGTCCAATGGTAATGCTAAGGGTTGCCCGTGAAAATTGCCACCGCTGATAGTATCATCAGCGGAAAAGATCACGGGATTATCCGTAACGGAATTCAGTTCTGTTTCCGTTAGTTCTTTCAAATGAAACCATGCATTGCGTGATGCTCCATGCACCTGCGGCATACAACGTAATGAATAGGGATCCTGCACACGTCCGCAATCAATATGGCTTTGCATGATGGCGGAATCATGTAACAGCAACCGGAGGCGTTGCGCTACTAATTTATTCCCGTTAAAAGGTCTCAGATCATGGAGGCGTTCATCAAATGGCGCTTTGGTTCCTGTTAATGCTTCCAGGCTCATAGCCCCGATAATGTCGGCGGCTTCGAGGCAATTATACATTCTTTGTACTGCCTTTACAGCAAATGACAAAATGAATTGCGTACCATTGATCAGGGCTAATCCTTCTTTCGGCCCTAGTTGAATAGCGGAAAGTTGAAATTTGTTTAGCATTTCCTGTGCCTTATATCTTGTGCCCTGATAAAAAACCTCACCCAGCCCGATTAATGGCAAAAACAAATGAGCCAGCGGAGCCAGGTCACCACTTGCTCCTACACTTCCCTTTTCGGGTACAACCGGTATCACATCATTCTCTATATGCCAGATAATTCTTTCAATTGTTTCCAGCCGGATACCAGAAAAACCTTTTGCCAGTGCGTGTACTTTTGTTATCAGCATGATCTTTGCGATATCAACGGGAATAGGATCGCCCACTCCTACACTATGACTTTGCAAAATTTTATGCTGCAATGTGGCAGTGTCTTCTTCTGATATTTTTGTATTGGCTAAAATGCCAAAACCAGTATTGATCCCATAGACCGTTTTATTGTCCGACACGATCTTCTGCACGTATTGCTGGCTGATGGTAATTTTATTAATAGCTGCATCATTGAGCCTGCCGTTTACTTTTCCTGCGGCAAGAGCAACTGTTTTTTCAACCGTTAAATGATCTGTCCCGTAATTAAAATATTTATTCATAGCCTCAATTCTGACCCCAAAGTAAAGGATTAACTTAAACACCACCTAAAGGGTAGTTTACGGTAATTGGTCTTTATCTTCATAACCGCCACCCAATTTTATTCAACGGTATTTTAATATTTAACTTCGCGACTTGCCAATAGAAAAAATATCAATTGATCGTTTTCTTGAACTGGGGAAAAAATTTCCTGTGCTCGATGTCCGCTCGCCGGGAGAATATACTCATGCGCATATACCCGGCGCATACAATATTCCATTATTCACAGACGAAGAACGAAAAATGGTGGGCACCACTTATAAACAACAAAGCCGCGAAGCCGCTATTAAAATAGGTCTTGATTATTTCGGGCCAAGGATGCGGCCAATCGTAGAGTCTGTTGAATCGCTTGTAGGCCCGTTGTTCCCGGCCCCCGGTTCAAAACAGGTATTGATTCATTGCTGGCGTGGAGGCATGCGCAGCGCAGGTGTTGCCTGGTTACTGGACCTATATGGCTATAAAGTGTGTACACTAACAGGTGGATATAAAAGCTACCGGAATTGGATAATTGAAACTTTTTCATTCCCTTTCATTTTCAATATACTTGGTGGTTATACTGGATCGGGAAAAACACATGTATTGAACGAACTGCAACGTAAAGGCGCCGCTGTAATTGATCTTGAAAAATTGGCCCGTCATAAAGGTTCCGCCTTTGGTAATATTGGCATGCCCCGGCAGCCGACACAGGAAATGTTTGAAAATCTATTAAGCCACGAATTGAGAGCTCAGATCAAAAGTAATGTTGACACCCCGGCAGTCATGACTGGTCCCATTTGGCTGGAGGATGAAAGTCAACGGATCGGCCAGATCAACCTTCCGCATACTTTATGGAATACCATGCAGCGCTCACCTATGCTTTTTTTGGATATCCCGTTTGAAGAAAGATTAAAATATATAGTGCAGGAATACGGTGAACTGGATAAAGAAAAAATGGCTAATGCCATTGTGCGAATAAAAAAAAGACTCGGACCACTGGAAATTAAAACGGCATTGCAAATGCTGGGCGAAGGAGATATTGAATCTTGTTTCCGTATTTTGCTGAAATACTATGATAAGTCGTATAATAAAGCGCTGGGCAACCGTGAGCAGTCAAAGTCGCTGTTGACCAACTTAAATTGTACAACAGTAGATGCTGCTTTAAATACGGATAAAATAAACCTAAAAGAAGTCTCTATTTATTGAACAACATGGAAGAAATAATAAAGCTCACACATTATTCACATGGCGCAGGTTGTGGATGTAAAATAGCACCCAGAATATTGGAAGAAATTTTATCCGGAAGTTTTGCAATGCCTGACAATAAAAACTTATTGGTGGGTAATCACAGCAAAGACGATGCGGCCGTATATGATTTGGGAAACGGATCAGCCCTTATTTCCACTACTGATTTTTTTATGCCGGTGGTGGATGACCCGTTTGAATTTGGAAGAATAGCCGGGACCAATGCCATCAGCGATGTATATGCTATGGGTGGAAAACCATTACTGGCCATCGCTATATTAGGATGGCCGGTCAATAAACTTTCACCCTCCATTGCAAAGAAGGTGATCGAAGGAGGAAAAAGCATTTGTGCGGAAGCAGGTATTCCATTAGCTGGCGGGCACAGTATTGATTCGCCGGAACCAATTTTTGGCCTGGCCGTAAACGGGCTGGTGGATATTAATAATATCAAGCAAAACAATACCGCAAAAGCAGGAGATATTTTATACCTCACCAAACCATTGGGCGTTGGCATATTAACTACTGCTGAAAAAAAGGGATTGCTGAGACCCGAACACGCTGGAATAGCAGCCAGGCAAATGATGCAACTAAATAAAGTGGGAGAAGCCCTGGGAAAAATGAAAGGAGTAACTGCCATGACCGATGTAACCGGTTTCGGATTACTGGGCCACCTGGCCGAAATGGCTGAAGGAAGTAATTTGAGTGCCGTCATTCCTGATATGGCCCTTGTTCCGCTTATCAATAATGATCTTGAATTTTATATCCACCAGCAATCTGTGCCGGGTGGTACGCACCGCAACTGGGATAGCTACGGGCATAAAATCTCTATCAGCGATTCATTTGCAGAAAAAAGTGAAATGGTAAAATGTATATTGGCTGATCCGCAGACAAGTGGCGGTTTGCTGATTGCTGTTGATTCCGCTGCTATGAAGGAAGTAGAATTAGTATTAAAAGAGTATAAGCTGGAAAAGCACCTGATCCCGATTGGCTATTTCAAACAAAAGGAAGAATTGGCAGTATCAGTAAAGGGTTGAAAGTTGTCAAACCGGGTGAGTCATACATCCCCTTCCTCATACGACAAAACCAGCCTGATGATTTTTGCTTCCACTTTCCTGTATTTCACCGCCGCTTTGTCCAGCATGATCTTAGAAGCTTTCGCCGTATCAGTCCCGGCATATTTATCAGACAGGAAGATCACTTCTGTTATCCCGGATTGGATAATGGCTTTTGCACATTCATTGCAGGGGAAAAGGGCAGTATAAATTTTACAACCCTGCAGGTCCATTCCTATATTGTTTAAAATAGCATTGAGTTCCGCATGGCAGACGTACGGATATTTTGTATCGAGCAGTTCTCCCTGCTTTTGCCAGGGAAACTCATCATCACTACAGCCGATCGGCAAACCATTATACCCGGCTCCTACTATTTTGTTCTTACTATTCACAATACAGGCGCCTACCTGTGTACTGGGATCCTTACTTCGTTTGGCGGATAACAATGCAACTCCCATAAAATATTCATCCCATGAAATATAGTCTTGCCGTTTTTTCAAGATCATTTGTTTTATAACATAAAAAATGGATACTCTTCTCACACGAATGTATGGTATTAGCTTAAATTAAAAACAGCGTCACAAGGGATAATGTGAGTGGCTCAAACAATATTTTATTTTTAATACATGAATGTTGCTACATTTATTGTAAAAACAAAAGTCACTATGCAGCGCAGAAAATTTATGAAGCAGTCTCTCCTTGCAGGTGGCGCTTTATTCGCTTCAGCTAGTGTAATAGCCGGCAATAAGAAGCAAAACACCCCCGATGATGCAAAGCCGTTTCATCTTAATTATGGTATCCACGATGGTATGTTTAAAAATCATGCGGGCCCTGATTTTACAGAGCAAATAAAATTTGCACACAGTATGGGTTTTCGCGCAATAGAGGATAATGGAATGATGGCAAGACCTGTTGATCAGCAAAAATTGATTGGAGACACGTTGGCTAAACTGGGTATGACGATGGGGGTGTTTGTTATTACTTCTAACAACTGGCATTGGAAAACATCGCTGACCACCGGCAAGCAGGAATGGATTGACCTGATGATAAAAGATTGCAGGGAGGCCGTGGAAGTAGCCAAACGTTGCAATGCCAGGTGGATGACGGTTGTCCCCGGCAATTATGAAAAAAATTTATCACAAGAATTTCAAACAGCCAACGTAATAAACGCCTTGAGAAAAGCATCTGCTATTTTTGAGCCACATGGTTTGGTAATGGTACTGGAAGCGCTGAGTGATAACGCAGATTTATTTCTCCGGCATACCGACCAGTCATTTATGATCTGCAAGGCTGTCAACAGCCCCGCCTGCAAGTTTTTGTTTGATATGTATCACATGCAGCGCAATGAAGGAGATATCATCAGTAATATTGACAAAGTATGGGAAGAGACTCCCTATTTCCAGGTAGGCGATAACCCCGGCCGGAATGAACCGGGTACCGGTGAGATGAACTACAGGAATATCTTTAAACATATACAAAAGAAAGGGTACAACGGGGTTTTGGGAATGGAGCATGGTAATGCAAAACCCGGTAAGGAAGGAGAATTAGCCTTGATTAAAGCTTACCGTGAAGCCGATGATTTTATGTAAGGATGACAAATACAGGTATGGTACTTAACAATAGTCTTAATGAAGCAGATCATTAACTTTTAAATTTATGCGAGGTAAAATAGTTTTATTGTTTTGTTTACTGGCGCTGACTATTTCAGTACCAGCTCAAAAAAAAGCTAACCCCATTCCTATAATTTTTGATAGTGATATGGGACCGGATTATGATGATGTGGGGGCTATTGCTTTACTGCATGCATTCGCTGATAGCGGCTATGCTAAAATCCTGGCTACAGTTGCCAGCACAAAGTATGAAGGAGTAGCGGCAGTCTTCAGTGTATTTAATACTTATTTCAAAAGACCGGGAATTGTGATTGGTGTGCCAAAAGGCAAAGCGCTGGAATTAAAAGACAACCAGCACTGGACAGATTCCGTGTTACTGAAATACCCGCACAAGATAAAAAGTAATGATGAAGTGCCGGGTGCCACTGAAATCTATAGGAAAGTGCTGGCATCGCAACCGGGTAAAAGTGTAACAATAGTAACCGTTGGGTTTTTGACTAATCTTTCTGACCTGCTGCAATCGCCGCCGGATAAATACTCGCCATTGAATGGAAAACAATTGGTGAAGCAGAAAGTAAAACAATTGGTTTGCATGGCAGGAAGGTTTCCCGCAGGCAGTGAATTCAATGTGAACCAGGATGCCGCCGCCTCTCAATTTGTTTTTACTAACTGGGAAACACCTGTTTTGTTAAGTGGCGTTGAAATAGGATTTAAAATAAAAACAGGCTTGCTACTGATCCATAATGATGCGATCAAAAATAGCCCGGTAAAAGATGTGTTCCGTATTAGTATTCCGCTAAGTAAGCAAGACAGTGCGGGCAGGATGAGCTGGGACGAAACCGCCGTATTAGTCGCCATTAAAGGATATAAGCCCTGGTATAGTATTGAGAAAGGTAAGATGATAGTAGAGAACGATGGAAGTAATACATGGGTAAAAAAACCTTCAACACACAGTTATCTTATAGAAGCGCAATCACCCGCTATTGTTGAGGATTTGATCAATACACTGATCATGCATCAGCCTGTAAAAAAGTAGGTAAAGAAACAATTATATTTGATGAAACACTGATTCACGGGTATGTCTCCAGGATCGTTTGCCAACCAGGTTGCTATTATTACCGGCGCAGGCCAGGGTATTGGTTTTGAGATTGCCAGGCAACTGGCTGTGCATGGCGCTTCTGTTGTATTGAATGATATAGATGAAGCAAGGGCCAAGCAGGCGGCTGCGATAATAAGTGAAGCGGGTATTTGTTATGCTATGGCCGGTGATGCAGCCAATACAGATTTTATCAGGCTGATGGTGAATGAAGCAGTTCACCGGTTTGGCCGGTTGACCATGGCTGTTGCCAATGCCGGCATTACTTTATTTGGTGATTTTTTCGATTATAACCCCGAATCCCTTGAGAAAGTAATGCGGGTTAACCTCCATGGTAGTTTTTTTTTGGCACAGGCGGCGGCTACGCAAATGAAAAAACAAAAAGAAGGAGGAAGTATTTTGCTCATGTCGTCTGTTACTGCTCACCAGGCGCATAAAGATCTTGCAGCTTATGGCATGACGAAAGCGGCGATTGAAATGCTGGCTAAAACACTGGTGATCGAATTGTCTCCTTTTAATATTTCCATCAATGCCATTGCCCCCGGCGCTACCAAAACAGAACGAACAGCGGAAGATGCTAAATATGAAAAAACATGGAGCAGGATAACACCGGCAGGAAGACCGGCCCATGTGGAAGATATTGCCAATGCTGCTTTATTTATGCTCTCGCCGGCTTCCAGGCATATTACTGGCCAAAGTCTTATTATTGACGGTGGCTGGACTTCAGTGAGTCCTTCTCCTGAATAGAAAATGAACATTAATACACAAATAGAATAAAATGAATAGTGGAAAATAGCTCCTCGCAGTTTGCTTCCTTCATCCGGCTGTGTCAAAACTATGAATAAAAACAACTATTATAATTTTATTACATATCTTCCCCGCCATCTCCCCTCTGAATAGCTTAGTTAGCTCCTCCTTACGAAGACTATTTTCTTTTCAATTTATTTTTAATTACCAAAACACAACCAACATGAAATTGCTCTTCGCCATTGCCTTGTTAACTATTCTTAGTTGTAACAATGCGGAAAAAAAAGAAACTATGAGTATGCCGGGTGCATACAATATGCTGTCACAATCTGTGAGCGATGGTAAGACGGATACTTCGTACACTGACCTGAAGCAGCTAAAAATTTATACGGATGATTACATGATGTATGCGAACATGAACCCGGCTGATTCTGTTTCAGCATTTGGTATTGGATCTTACAGCGCCGATACAGGAACCGTCATAGAAAATGTAGTTTATAACGCTTCTGATACCAGCGAAAATACCAATCCCGGCAATTTTACAGTATTAATAGAAAAAACAGCCAAAGGAAATACACAAGTGCTACCTGAAATTGAATACCAAGGCCAGAAATGGAAACTCACGGAAGAATATGAATCGGCAGGTACATCAGCAAAATCTCCTTTGGACGGCGCCTGGAAAGAAATTAAATCATATACCATCAAAGGAAAAGATACCACCATCCAAAAAATGACTCAATACAAAACCTATTTTGCCGGTCATTTTATGTTCGGTCATACTTACCGGGATTCGGCCAATAAGTTGCATACGGGTATCGGATACGGTACATTCGAAATGAACGGGGCGAATAAAGTAAAAGAGAAGGTAACCACTTCAACCTATTACCAGATCAGGGGACAAAGTTTCGATATTGACATTGAAATGAACGGTGCTGATGAATTTAAACAAACCATCACCGATACTACCGGCGACAGAACCGTAGAAGTGTACACAAGGATGAAGAAATAAAAGAGAACATGCCCTGAAACAGGTTTCTATCTGAAAAACCCATCTGTCCGGATGGGTTTTTCAGTAAATTAAGTTAAGCTTCGTGTGCTGTCCTGCGATATAAAAGCAGGGCAAAAAAATAACCCCGCTTTTAAAAGCGGGGTTTATACATTTAAATTGAAAAGTAAAAAGAAAGAAGTTGACCGATATTGGATTTTCAGGTGGTTAGCCCGGTGGTTTTCAAAAGGTATTGGTTTGGATCTTTCAGTTGATATTGGATTGTTTGATTGATGTATCAATCAACTTCTGATACAAACATAATACAGTAGGTGATACAGAACAAGCGGATATATACCCGATTTAATACGAAATATACGATCGTTGGCTTTACTCCGCTTGCTGCTTCATTGTTACATCATCACTTTCCAATTCCCTTATTGCTGTAGCGGGTTTTATATTCACTGAATAAAAAAATCAGCCATAGAAAGCCCGCTTATAAATTAATTCCAAACATCAGTTATCTTTAGCCATAGAAAATAATCTAACTATTAAAAACTGACAACCATGCAATTTACCGCCCAACAAATAGCCGGCCTGCTACAGGGACAACTGGAAGGGAATGCTGATACCGTTATTACCAAATTAGCCAAAATAGAAGAAGGAGAACCAGGGGCTATTTCATTTTTGGCCAATCCATTATATACTCCATATCTATATACTACCAAAGCCTCATTGGTGATCATCAATAAAGATTTTGTATTGACAGGGCCTGTTTCAGCTGCCCTGTTGCGGGTAGAAAGTGCGGAGAATGCTTTTTCCACCTTACTGGAAATGTACAACCAGGTAAAGCTGAATAAAAAAGGTATTTCAAAACTGGCTTTTATCTCCGAAAGCGCCACGGTAGGAAAAGATATTTATGCCGGTGAATTTTCCTTTGTTGGCGACAATGCCTGGATAGGCGACAATGTAAAAATATATCCCCAGGTCTATATTGGCGACAATGCAGTGATAGGAGACAATACCACTTTGTTTGCCGGCGTAAAAATATATTCCGAAACCACTATTGGGAAAAACTGTATCATCCATTCCGGCACTGTATTGGGAAGTGATGGTTTCCGGTTCAACCCGGAAAATGATAATAAAAAAGTTGCCCAGATCGGGAATGTTGTTATTGAAGATGATGTGGAAATTGGCGCTAACTGTGCTATTGATCGTGCTACATTAGGTTCTACTATCCTTCGCAAAGGGGTGAAATTCGACAACCTCATTCATATTGCACACAATGTAGAAATCGGCGAAAATACCTACTATGCTGCAGCGGGTGTGGTAGCAGGTTCTACTAAAATAGGCAAAAATTGCATGTTTAGCGGACAGGTAGGTATAGTAGGCCATCTCCAGGTAGCTGATAATACTATTATCACGGCTCAATCGGGTATTTCAAAAAGCATTACTAAGCCGGGAGGTGTATATATGGGCTCTCCGGCATTTGATGCGAATAAGTATAGAAAAGCTTATATCCACTTTCGCAACCTTGATGGTATCGTGGACCGTATAACTGCACTTGAAAAACAAAATAAAGTGGCTGCAGAAAATAAAGGAACCTGATAAGAAAAGGAAATAGCAGTTTGCTATTTTTTAATTTCCGCCAGTGAGATCATCTTCTTTTGACCGGCATCCCAGAGTTTAAGGCGGAGGCATTTAATAATATCTGATGGAGTAAGCCGGGTAACAGTGGCTCTTTGTAATTCAGGAATCTTTGCCATAGCTTCCGGCAACCTGTAAAAAGGAATCTTTGAATTAATATGATGGATATGGTGAAACCCGATATTAGCCGTAGCCCATTGCATAAACGGGTTCATCGCCATATAGCTGGAAGATTCCATGGCGGCATGTTCGTAACACCATTCTATATTACTGCGGAATAACACACCGGGAAAATTATGCTGGGCATAAAAAAGATAAGCTCCTAACATGTGTACAATGAATAATGGGAGGAAAAGTGTCAGGAACCATGTTAGTGGCCCAAAATATACAGCCAGGAAAACGGCAGCGCCAATATGGAGGATCAATACGGCCAGCGAATCCCAATGCCTTCGCGGGCTGCTTAAGAATGACTGCAAACACATTCCGTATAAAAACATGGTAAAGTAAGCAAAGACGATAGTCAATGGATGGCGCACTGCCAGGTATATTTTTTTGTCTTTATCGGGAGCTTCCATAAACTTTTCTTTGGTCATGATGGGAAATGACCCGATACTGGCACTGAATAATTTAGAATTATTATTATGATGATGATCATGTGAACGTTTCCAGATACTGGCGGGTGTAAGTATGTACATCCCAAAAGCCGTAAAAATAAAATTAGCCAACCATGATTTTCGTAAAATGGAATGGTGCTGGTAATCATGAAAGATCATAAAGCAACGGGCCAGCATCAATGCGCTAAAAATACTGCAAAGCACTTTTGTCCAGATAAATGGAGTAAAATAAGTGCCCAAAAGGGAAGCTGTTAGCAAAAAAAAAGAGGAAAAAGTGTAGTACCAGCTTTTCCATCGGATTTCTTTGGCAAATGGTTTTGTCGTTAGAATTAATTCCTTGCCTGAAAGCATGCCGCGAAATTAAGAAACATTTTTTTACTGTATAAATCTTGTCAAAAAAAGTATCCTGTAATAGCAGATGTCTCAAAAGCATCTTGAAAAACACGTTAGCGCAACGACACAAAGACGCAATCTTTTATTTTCCGTACTTCACTTTGTGTTGTAACGGTCTTGCGCGATTTATTTACCTGTTGAAAAAGTATCTTCTTGTGTTTGCTGGTTGACCGGATTTTGTTCCCGCCCAAATCTGAAATAAATATCCCCGCCATTTTTACCCGGCCTGCCCTTACCCACTCTCCTTGCAGGTATCCGTAAAAAATGAACAAGTGGCCTTTTCCCGGAGATACTTCACCGTATAAATACCCATACATTGAGGCTTGCCGGGTAAGTTATTAGCATACAGGAGACAGGGCACTGCGAACAAAAATGAATAAAAGCTTGCAAAAATCAGAATCGCTCTCTACATTTACATTCCTTCCTTAATAAAAGCCTAAAATATCCCCGTTTAACCTTTTCGTTTATCATTTCCTATCTGTGTAATTGCCACTGATGATTTTTTTTATCTCCTGATTAGCCATTCGTATTGTACCCCTATTCCGTCACCCTTAATTCGTGTTATGAAAACGAACGGCCTAACCCATGCCCGTGCGGCAAAAGGTATTATATTACCTCTGCTTGCACTCGTCACCACTGTTCCTGTTGTATCCCAGGTAAATTACGCTTCTCTAAAAAACACTTCATCCACCAGCCAGAGTAAAAACTTTGCGCCCGGTTCCTGGAATTAATATGCGGTGCATGAACCAGCGACCAGCCA
>JAATGJ010000086.1 GCA_015654695.1 Chitinophagales bacterium
ACGTACGACCGTGAATATTTAAACAAAAAAATAGAGAGCAACTAAAAAAGCTACTCTCTATACAGGCTGGCTTTTAGCCGCCTAAAAAACAAAAATAAAAAATTTAAATCACTTGGTTCTTAACACAGAATCTTACCGGCAATAATGAGTTTTTAAAAACTGCCCTTAATATGGATACCGGTAAAAATCACAAAACTCTTCATCGCAAAGCAGCCGCTGCAATAGAGGGTCTTTCAGCACATCTGTATAATCCATCCATTGGCCTCCCACTTTTATTTTCCGGTAAATAAGCCGGATGCACTGGCTGTAATCCACCCACCAGTTGACATGCCCTGTATAAAGCGGTTGTATGGCCTTACCACCTAATTTATGCCAACCGTATATTGCCACACGGTCTTGTCTTGTATCCCTCGATATCTTTCCGCTGATCACCACGTCTTTTTGAATACCTGCTATCAAACCCTTTCTTCCTTTTCGCTGTCCCTCTACTATAAGATGATGATGCCACATGGTAGGCGTACTGTCACGAAAAGCATACATCGGCACCGGCTCCAGTTTTATCGTAGCCGCTTTGTAAATATCATCCACTATTTTCCTGGTGGGCAAAAAACAATGGAAGCTGTCCGCTATCCTTTGTGCGGCGTTGGGTGTTATATTGATTCTCGCCCACCCGTTAGCTATCGGGTCATCATCATTTCCTATGCTGAGATAATCGGGAGATACATAATAAGTGGCTTTGATCGTTTTGCCCGTGGTTGAATCGGTTATGGAAACATGAACCGGAACAAATTTTTTCAAAAAGCCGGGAACATTGCCCGCCAGTATTTCTTTAAGCGCCAGTGAATCCCTCTCTTTCCATTTCATGGCAAAAGCCTGGTGGTAAAATTCATCACCCGTAAGTGATGAATTTCTTTGCGGCCATTGCATTTTTTTGACCGGCTGGCAGGAAACTAAAACAAGCAATAAAACAAAAAATCGGTTCATTCGCTTAAGGTAAAAAAACATTGTCAAAAAGCAAGTTGTTTACAGAAACCCGGCCCCCAACACTAAACTTTAAAGATTCAACCTTAACCCTGAATCCTTATCTTCGCCGGAAATTTTTCCAATATGAATCTCCACGAATACCAGGCTAAAGAATTACTGAAAAAATACAATGTGCCGGTGCAGGAAGGATTTGCCTGTGGCACTGTACACGAGGCTGAAGAAGCTTACCGCCAGATCAAAACACAATACGCCAGCAACTTCGCCGTAGTGAAGGCACAGATACATGCAGGCGGAAGAGGAAAAGGAACCGTGAAAGAAACGGGTATCAATGGTGTAAAGGTGGGCAAGAACCTGGATGATGTTATTGAAATCGCCAAGAAATTATTAGGCGGCACCCTCGTTACTATACAAACCGGCCCTGCTGGTAAAGTAGTAAATAAAATACTGGTAGCGCAGGATATGTATTATGATGGTGTATCCGACAGAAAAGAATTTTATCTCTCCATTTTATTAGACAGAAGTACGGGACAAAACGTGATCATGTACAGTACCGAAGGCGGTATGAATATTGAAGATGTAGCGCATGATACACCTGATAAGATATTTAAAGAGTGGGTGCACCCATCAGGCGGCCTGCAGGGTTTCCAGGCAAGAAAGATCGCATTCAATCTTGGCCTGAGTGGTGAAGCGTTTAAGAACTGTACAAAGTTCGTTACCAATTTATATAATGCATACGTGGGACTGGATTGTTCCATGCTGGAAATAAACCCGCTCTTCAAAGCGGCGGATAATAAAATCGTAGCGGTTGATTGCAAGATGAATCTTGATGACAATGCTTTGATGCGTCATGCTGACCTTGCTTCACTAAGGGACACAACGGAAGAAGACCCCACCGAAGTAGAAGCCGGTAAATACAATCTGAACTTTGTAAAATTGGATGGCAACGTAGGTTGTATGGTGAATGGCGCCGGGCTGGCAATGGCAACCATGGATATGATCAAACTGAGCGGTGGTGAACCCGCTAACTTTTTGGATGTAGGTGGTACGGCTAATGCACAAACTGTAGAAGCTGGTTTCAAGATCATTTTAAAAGACCCTGCTGTAAAAGCTATTCTTATCAACATCTTTGGCGGTATCGTTCGTTGTGACCGTGTGGCACAGGGTGTAATAGATGCGTATAAAAATCTTGGTAATATTAAAATACCGATCATCGTTCGTTTGCAGGGCACCAATGCTGTAGAAGCAAAGAAACTGATTGATGAAAGCGGTTTGAAAGTGCAGTCTGCTATTTTGTTGAGTGAGGCGGCTGATCTGGTGAAGAAGGCGGTGGCTTAAGTAAGTATAAAGTCAAAATTAAAAAGTAAAAAATCCAGACCTCTCAGCCTGGATTTTTTTGTTTCTGTTATTGCTCCAAATTCCATTGAAAATGAAGTAAGTTTGAAACAGGAAATGACGCTAATGCAAGGGTTGTAAGCTACTTTAGAAGAAGCTCAGCAATTCTTTCAAAATTTATCAAAAAAGAAAATCATTCATTATGAAATACTTATTTCTGGCAATCTTAACTGTTATATTTATAGTTTCATCAACCAGAGCCCTTGCCCAACTTCCGGTTAAACCACTTGCACCACAAGACAAACTACTCAAGAGCGACAATCAAACCCTGGAGCGTAATAAGAAGCTCGTTTACGACATGTGGCGGGAATTCTTAGAGGGTGGGCATCTTGAAGTCGCAGAGAAGTACTTCGATGAAAATTATATGCAACACAATCCAAATGCCGCAACTGGCAGAAAAGCAGTTGTTGATTTCTTTTCGAAGTTCTCAAAACCGCAGCCAATAGTTGACACTATCAAATCATCTGTTGTTGCAATCATTGCTGAAGGAGACCTTGTGATGTTAAGTTTTGTAAGAGAGATGCCCGATCCTGCCGACAAATCTAAAAAATACACGACTACCTGGTTTGACCTGTTTAGAATTGAAAATGGAAAAATTGCAGAGCATTGGGATTGTGCTGAAAAAATGAAAATGAACTAAACTGCAGAATAAAATAATTTAATAACGAAAGCAGCCTACAACATTTGGTCCTATGTATATAGGCATTAAAGAAGGATCATATCGTCATTGCGTATACCCTCACTCTCCTGCTTTGGTTTATGCCCGGCAATAAAAAGAAAGCGTGGCAAAAGAAAATAAATAATGTATCATCAAAAAATAATTAAATACTAATCCCGGCTGAAAGGCCGGGATTTTTTTGTTTCTATTGTTGTTCCAATTTCCATTGAAAATGAAGTAAGTTTGGAATAAGAAATGATGCCAATACAGACGTAAGTAGCAATTTTGAAACAATCTCAATGAATAAGACAATATCAATAATAATTTTGTCGCTAATTCATTTGACAGCTTTTTCGCAGGATAGCCTGTCTTCGGAGTTAAAGAGATTAGCAGACAATAAACAATTTGACAAAATAATTGAACAATATGCCGGAAGTCCCAAAAACTATTCTGCAAAGTCTTTGTATATGATTGGGCTTGCATATTACATGAAAGAGGACGACAATAATTGTATTAAGTTTATGAATCTTTCAATTGACAAAGATTCAAAAGACCCAAAGGCATATTATATAAAAGCGGCGACACTTAATTACATGAAGCAATTCGAAAATGCCGCAAAAACTTTTCAATCAGCAATTGCCTTAAAGCCGGATGAAGCTGAATATTACAGTGGACTTGGCGACTCTTATTACAATTTGGAAAAATTTGAGTTGGCACTTGAAATTTATAAAAAAGCAACGGAAAAGAAAGACTGTCCAGACAGGCCATATTCAATGATTGCACAAATTTACTCTGACCAAAAAAATAATGAAAAGGCTTTAGAATCTTTTTACGTTGTAAAATCAAAAATAGACAAGAAATCAGATTCATACATAAACGCATTATTTAATATTGGGCTGTTAGAATCTTTGAAAGGCACCTACGAAAAAGCCGAACCGGCATTTGTTGAACTACTGCAGTTAGATCCCTCTGACTATCATTCTTATGCAAAACTCATTCAAATATATTATCGCAGAAAGGAGTACGATAAGGTTAAGCCTTTAAAAGAGAAATTATATGAAGCCCATAAAAAAGGGCAGCTAAAAGAAAATATGAAAGATATGTTTTGCTTTGACCAATTCAAATGGAATGATAAACTAATTCAGGCTTTTGAGAGATTTGAAGACAGTTCAAAAGAGATTTACAATAAGCATTTATTCTATGTTGTTAACCAAGAAGGGAAAATTGAATTTAGGATTCAAACGGAATATTCACCTATTTCGGTTGAACAAGGTGGTGCCAAATATTTACTTTGCATGACAAAAGGAACTAGTCATTCAACATTTGGTGTTGGCTTCAACGACAATTTTAAATATGACGACCTTAAAAAGTATGTAATTGAAATTCTTGAAGGCAAAATTAAACCGGGAGCAACTTCAACTCCGACGAAATAGAACTGCTCCTACTAATGTTTGTGTCCGGCAATAAAAAGAAAACGGCGGTGCGTGTCTCACGCACCGGAATTAAAAAAAACAGATGGAACAGAAAATGACGCCAATACAAACATTACAGGCAATAAGACACTTCAACAATGAGCTTTAAAAAACTTTGGGCAAAACTTTTTACTCAAAATGATGAGCCTGACGAATTTGCTTTGCACTTTTCTGGTGCAACAGTTCGACAAAAAAATCCATTTGAGAATATTGAGGTGCCAAGAAATGAAGAAGAGTTTACTAAAGATTTTTTCGACAAATGGGTTGCTCCGTTTTATATGAACAGCCTTTCAAATTCTAATGACTTGACAATAAAAACTTTCGCAGATACAGCCAAGGAAATAAACAAAGATATTGTTCTCAAATTATTAAGTGACTTTGATTGGCGGACACGAATTACGGGTGCATTCTTTGCCGCAATTAACAACTACAAAGAATTCGAAGACATTATTGGGAGACACTTGCTAAAAAGTGAAGTCTGTTATGCAGGTTCTGGCTACTGTTTAGCATTAGCAACTTTTGGGACAGACAATGCAAAAAAGTATTTGACTATTTATCTTGATTACTATCTTGATAGAAAAGACTTGTGGTTTGACCAAGCAGACGCATTTTGTGCATTGGAACATTTGGACAAAAATTCGGCAAGCAACCTATTTGACAAATGGAATTCATTTGTTGCAGACAAAGAATATTGGAGCTTAGAAAAATCGAGAAATCATTTTTCTCAATGTATGTTGACACTTGAAAAAATCAGGAAGGCTAAAAGCTGAACGAGAATCACTGTCGGTAACGTTGTGCTTGGCCCCATTCAATGACCTATATTGATAATTGAAAAAATGGCGTCTCTGACAAAGTACTTTAAAGTCTCAGCTATTACTCCATTCATTCTAACAATAGTTAGCGGAGTGATTTTATCATTAACGCATGATGGCAGTGACTATAAAAGTGAATGGTTTACCGATGATGGTTTTGGATTAACGGTTGGGCTGATCATTCTATTATCTGGCTTAATTTCATCGCTTTCGAGGCTGTAAATTAAACTGTGTCAAAGTCCTTAAATAAGAGGAACTTTAAAAACACAGTAAAATGAAAAAAACAGACAAACCGTTCAAGTTCGATTACGAATCGGTAAAAAACAAAGCTCTTGCACAGCTCAAAACAGGCAAACCATTATTAGGGAAAGAAGGCGCATTGGCTCCGTTATTTAAATCATTTTTGGAAGCAGCTCTTGAAGCAGAACTGACCGATCATTTACAGGAAAACAAAGAAGAAGAATCCAACCGGCGCAATGGTCATGGAAGTAAACTACTCCGGACCAGCGAAGGCACAATGGATTTAAGTACTCCCCG
>JAATGJ010000129.1 GCA_015654695.1 Chitinophagales bacterium
AGTCTTGATAAAAAGAGATGAATCTTTACAGGGCTACGGAATAAGCAATGGGATATATGGGCTATTGATATAGCGAGTAAAAAAGAAACAGCTCTTACCAATACTACAACATTAGATGACGGTGCAGAATATACCCCTGATGGAAAATGGATCTATTTTAACAGCGTTCGCACGGGTACGATGAAGATATGGCGAATGAAAGCAGATGGGAGCAACCCAGAGCAAGTGACTTTTGACGAATTCAATGATTGGTTCCCTCATATTTCCCCGGATGGAAAATGGATCGTGTACCTTTCTTTTCCAAAAGAGATTGACCCGGTCTCGCATCCTTTTTATCAAAAAGTATATATACGCCTGATGCCGGCAAGTGGGGGTGTTCCCAAAAATATTGCTTATGTATTTGGCGGGCAGGGAACGATCAATGTGCCATCCTGGTCGCCGGATAGTAAAAAAATTGCATTTATCAGTAACACCGTCGTGAAGTAAATAATGATTGCCCGGATGAGCAAGAAGCTGCTGATATGTTTTTTGTTTTCACTTTTAATAGTGAAAGTTTCTCATGCACAACCGGATGAAAAGAATTGGCCAAAAGGAACTTCACCACATGAGACAGGCCTTCGTGTTGCGGAACGATTCATTGCTTCACCACATGGTATTTATAATGCGCCGGGAACAAAACCACATATCCCCTATTTTGAAGTCTGCACCTGGTATGGCGCACTTACATTTGCTCAACTAACAAAAAATAAAAAGCTTACGGAACAATTGATTGAACGTTTTGAGCCTTTATTTGAAAAAGACACTTCACTCCTGCCTGTTCCGGATCATGTTGATTATACTGTATTCGGCGCTATACCATTTGAAATCTACTTGCAAACAAAAAATAAAAAGTATTTCGACCTTGGGAAATATTACGCTGATAAACAATGGGGAGTTCCTGAAGGTCCCCGTGTCGTACCTGAATCATATATATATTATGATAAAGGACTTACGTGGCAAACGCGGCTGTGGATTGATGATATGTATATGATAACAATGATACAGGCGCAGGCATATCGTGCTACGAAGGATAGAAGATATATTGATCGTGCCGCAAAAGAAATGGTTTTCTACTTAGATTCATTGCAAAAACCGAATGGTCTTTTTTATCATGCACCTGATGCTCCTTTTTTCTGGGGAAGGGGCAATGGATGGATGGCAGCCGGCATGACAGAGTTGTTACGGGCATTGCCAAAAGACAACCCGGATCGTTCACGCATTATGCAAGGTTATAAAACAATGATGGCCTCACTTTTAAAATACCAGTCTGAAAACGGCATGTGGCGGCAATTGGTTGATGATACTGCATCCTGGGCTGAGACATCATGCACCGGTATGTTCACTTTTGCGATGATAACGGGAGTAAAGAACGGGTGGCTTGATAAAAAGATATATGGAGCGGCGGCCCGTAAAGCCTGGCTGGCCTTAGTTACATACATTAATGATAAAGCAGAGATAACCGATGTGTGTGAAGGAACAGGCAAGAAAAATGACCGGCAATACTACTTAGACCGCAAAAGAATTACAGGAGATTTTCATGGACAGGCGCCATTGCTGTGGTGTGTAAGTGCGCTACTTAGGAATTAAAAAGTAAAAAATCACGAACCCGTCTCTAACATTTGCATTTTGACTCCCCTACCTGAATTTTTCCAAATAAGCTCTGGCAAACCTCTCTCCCATTGTTCTTTGTGATTTCGAATTGAAATGAAGACTGTCTCCTTTGTCTTTCAGATCGCTGGTAGAAATCACGGCTGTATTTTTATCTCCTGATGAATAATCATGAATGGCATTATTTATTAAACTAAACTGCTGCTTGTTTTTGGAAAAAGAACCGAGTTCTCCCATCAACACCGGTAAATTGTTATTCCCGGCCGCTGACCTGAATTTTGCAAATAAAACCCGGAGTCTCTCCTGATAATAAGGAATATCCTTTTCATTAGCATCGCTTTCACCCTGGTGCCATAAAATACCTTTTATTTCTCCGAACTGTTTAGCTATTTCAACTTTGGATAGAAAATTGGAATACAGTTTTACATCGCGATAAAGAGAATCGCCTATCCATTGACTGATAGAACTGCCTCCTATCGCCGCAGGAATAATTAAAACAGAAACTTCAGCAGGAACATTTTTAATGATAGTCTTTCCAAAAGAATACCCGCAATCAAGACCTGTTAAGGTGGGTTCATACCAATGCAATGGCTCTTTGGCAATAATTAATTCCCCCTTTTTATTTATAGATAATATCCTCTTGTCGGGAACAGTATCCCGGGGTTCAACGATGCCCCGCCCGGCCATATTGGATTGACCGGCTAACAGGAAGATCCATACATTTTGCTTATTCACAGCTACCGTCATCGTTTCAATTTGTTTTGGAAAATAGGTGGTTCTTGCGACAGGTTTTCTGCCGCAGGAAATGATAGAAAAAATCAATAAACACATGATCTCCTTCACTTGTACCCATTTATCTATTCAAAAAAAGGTATCCCGGGTATAGCATACTTTTTCATACCCTCTTCATTTATCTCCACGCCGATACCAGGTTTCTCAGAGAGTGTAATAAAGCTATTCTTCACCCATTCTCCATCGTAATGAATTATTTCTTTAAACATAGGTTGCGTATGAAAATAAGATTGCCATTCCAGTATTAAAAAATTAGGCACTGAAGCGCATACATGCGCAGAGGCCATGGCTCCCAGAAAAGATGCCACCATGTGAGTAGCAAAAGGTGTATAATACAGGTTCGCAAGGTTTGCAATACGTTGCCCTTCTCCTAATCCCCCCGCTTTCTGCAGGTCAGGCATTACAATATCAACAGCCCCTATCTCCAGCAATCTTCTGAATCCATAAGCGAGGTAATGATTTTCGCCTGCACATATAGGTGTACTGGTTGATTCAGTGATCAATTTATAGGCTTCTACATTCTCCGCAGGTATCGGTTCTTCCAGCCACATCAGGTTGAGGTGTTCTAAACGTTTTGCGACTGCCTGCCCGGTAACAGCATCGTATCGTCCGTGCATATCAACACATATATCAATGTTAGGACCTACGGCTTCACGGGCTGCCGTCATCTGGTCAACCATTCGTTGCAATTCCATTGGGCTGGCTGTCCAGTTATACAAATCATATTTATTGGGATCGTTGGCCTGATCAAGATCAAACTTGATCGCATTAAATCCCATTTGCTTGGACTTCAATGCCGCCTCGGCAAAATCTTTTGGCGTTGGTAAATTTCTTTGATACAGTGCTGTATCGCAATACACCCTGATCTTGTCACGAAACTTTCCGCCGAGTAATTGATATACCGGCAGCTTCAATGCCTTGCCGGCAACATCCCATAGTGCCGTTTCAATTGCAGACAGAACAGCTACATACATACCTGATTGCGCTCCCTGGAAGAAACCTGATTTACGGATGTCTTCAAAAAGTCTATGCACATTCAGCGGGTTCTTTCCCTTGATCCTGCTCTCAAAATTTTTTACCAGGTGATACGTTCCGGGAATAGCATCTACTCCTTCGCCACATCCCCAGATATCCTGGTTGGTATAAATTTTTACAAACAGGCTTCCACGTATATAGCCGCATTTGATCTCCGTGATTTTCAGATCCGATGGCGGAGATATCTTTGGTGTTTTATCAATGGCTTTTTCATAGCCCTGGCCAAAAGTTGATAAAGATGCAAACGGCGTTACCGCAGCAGCGATCGCTGCTTTTGTAATAAATGATCTTCGTGAGTTTGTATTTGACATTGTGCTGGTTTTTATTTTAATAAAGTAAAAATTAAAAAATCAAAATTGAGTAGCTATCATTAAAAGAATTGCTTTTCCTGCTTATTGATTTTTTACTTTTCATTTTGACTTACCAAGTCCGTTCTTTCAGATACGCCTGTATTTCTTCTTTGGGAACAGGCAATTCATTGATATGATCGTTCAGCCATTTAGAAAAATCTTTTTCAATTTCATCTGTCCAGCGGGAATCTACCTGGCCGGCTGTGTATTTGCCTTCTCTTAAACGCTGATGACCGAACAAATCACGAAGACGAACGATCTCGGAGGTCTTCACTACTCTTTCCGCCAGGTGAGGAGGAATAAACACTACAACACCCAGCTTACCCAATACAACATCACCGGGCATCACTGTTACAGTACGGATACGTGTAGGCTGATTAATGCCAACGATCATCGTGTTCAGGTCTCCTGCCGGGTTGTGGTAAGAAGGATCATAACTGGTATAATAAGAAGTAAAGCCGCCGATCTCTTTCAAACCTTCTACATCACGCAATGCGCCATCATATACAATTCCATTACCGGTTTTTGCATAGATCGCATTGCCAACATTATCCCCGATGGTAGGCCCGTTGCGATGAGCCCCAAACTGGTCAGCCACATATACATCTCCTTTCACCAGCAGATCTACTGCCCATGTATTTTGCCCCCTCTTACCTTCTTTTTTTCCTGCTGAATCAATTGCTTTCCATACATCAGGCCGGGCGGGCATAAACAGGGCCGTCACAGCTCTGCCCACCAATACGCTATCAGGATTTATCAATTGCCAGCCTTCCGCCACCTGGTAACCATATCCCGCATTTTTCATCACGGCCCATGCTTCTTCCACACTCACTGATTTCATACGTTTCATAATATTATCCGGCACTTTAGGACGGCCATCTGCAAAACGTTCCCCTTTCCATTCTGGTGTTAATGCGATCAATTGTTCTTTTGATATCTGCACCTGCTGGCCATGTAATTGCGGTTTACATACAATCATTGATAAAGCAAACAATAAGTATTTAATTTTTTTCATGTAGTTAAAATTTTATTGTAAAAAATTTAAATTTTGTTTTTTTATTATGGCGTACTAAATGATAGTCCAGACTTCTTCGCTAAGCACTATAAACTCCTCCATTAATGTCAATTGTCTCACCGGTAATAAACCCATCATACTCCGAAGCAAGAAAAGCAACAGCCCGGGCGACATCGTATGAATTTCCCGCCCGCCCGAGCGGAATAGAAGCAATAGTTTTTAAGGCGGCTTCTTTAGAGGTATGCGTTTCATGAAACCTTGTACCATCAATAAATCCCGGTGCTACTGCATTTACCCGGATACCTCGGGCGCCAAGTTCTTTTGACAGGGACCTTGTCCATGTCAACACGGCCCCTTTACAGGTTGAATACACCAATGAGCCTGCATGTCCACCCATCCTGCCCGCTAATGATGATACGTTGACAATACTGGCTCCTTCGTTTTGAATTAAATAAGGCAATAGTTCTTTTGTGATCAGCATCATCGTTGTGAGGTTAATATCAATTACTGTTTTCCAATACTCTGTAGTTATATCTCCGATAGTATTTCGCTTCACAAGAGATCCTGAATTGTTAATCAGAATATCAAATGAGCCAAGGAAATCAACTCCTTCTTTAACACATCGTATAACATCCTCCTCTTTGGTTAAGTCACCCTGGACGCAGATGGCTTTTTGCTGATGGGTCACTGCAATTTTTTGTAACCTTTTTGGTTCTTCACCCGAACTAAAATAATGCATGCACACATTGCAACCTGCTTTGATTAAAGTTTCTGAAATGGCCGCCCCGATTCCCTGGGATGTACCGGTTATAAATGCATTTTTATTATTTAATGTTCCCATACTCGTTTTATTTTTCATACAAACTTCAACACACTCCTTTGTACAGGTTGTACCGGGTCTGTTTCAATCGCCATGTTTTTTCTCCACCAATGTAAATTCAAACCAGGCGAAATTATTTCCCTTATTGTAATGAAATGTCAGCAACTGAAGACCTGGTTCAGAAAAAGTAATGGTCCCGATTTCCGCTTTGTTCCAATTATGAAAACCGCCTGTACTCAATGGTAGTTTACAGGTACTGGCCGGTTTTTGATTGACATCAAACGTGATGGCGGTGTCTTTGTTAGCGTACAATGCATCTATTTTATAGGTGCCGGCTACCTTAACATCCACCGTGTAATTCAGCCACTCATTATTTTCTGTCCACCCGATATAGAATTGATTTACCCCCGGTATATAATAATTATTTACATGATTGAAATCGGCAAAGTCTTTTGTATAGGAAATATCAACAGCTTCATCTTTTCGAAACGCCCATTCGTAAGGGGTAGCATGCGGACGCTGGTGATCAGGAAGTTTATTCAGTCCGCCACTCCCGCGGTTTTCGGTTTCAACATCATGATAAGCTACCCCTTCTCCGCCCATGTCATATAAAGCGCATTCAATTTTGCCGGGGATAACCTGGGGACCTGCAGTGTGGATGGCATCAACGAAAGGTCTTCCTTTATAAGACAGCGGTACAGATGATGCTACCGGGTTTAAATTTTTTACCCTGAGATTACGAAACCGTACAACTTGTTTTGAAAACTCAGCATCCTTTGGAACCTGCAACCCAATTCTTCCTTTCTTTGAACCCTTCACATGTTCATCCAATATTTTCTGCCGGTTCAGGTAAACCCTGATGTGATCGCCTTCACATATAATAGCTAACTGGTTCCATTGATTCGGAAGATGATGGTTGTCGCCTGTTGACTCTACATGATGCAGCAAACTCCCTGTTAATTTTTTTTGTGGCAGGTCACTGATTTGAACTTCGTAGCCATGCACATCGGGAGAACCTGCGGAGTCTTTCGGCATACGAATGCCAATACCGCTATTACACTTTTCAGGTACAAAGAATTCCAGTTCCAATACAAAGTCTTCCCATTCCATTGATGAAAACAGCCAGGAGTCTTCCTTTTCCAAAGGGTCCCGGCGACCAACAAATTCTCCCTGCTCCACCGTCCAAAATCCTTTGTCCTGCATTACCCAACCGCCAAGATTCTGCCGGTTGTATATCGGCGTAAAACCGGTGCGATCTTCAAAAGGATAAACACCCGGACCGGGTTTTTTATTCTGCTCTGCAGAAATACTTTGCGCATACAATTCACTGTTGTTTAAACCAAGGACAATGAAAGACGCACATAGCAGAATAAATCTGTTCATACATATTATTTTTATTTTTTAGCACTTTTGATTTACCATGGGATTTTGAATTTCATATTGCTGAAACATCAATCGTATCCGCCTACCCGGGCGATTGCACTTTCGTTCCAGGTTTACCCTCATCTGGCAAACGATTATGCCACCAGCTCGCCAGCGCAGAACCTGTTATGTTCATGACCGGGCCAAATACCGCAGGCGCTAAACCTATTGTAGCAATCTTCCCCATCGCCGAAGCAAGCCCGGAGGCAAGTCCTGCATTCTGCATACCTACTTCCAATGCAATGGTTCTGCAATCCTTTTCAGGGAATTTCAACAACCTTGCAGACCAATAACCCAGGAAATAACCTGTAAGATTATGAAGAAGCGTAGCCACGATCAATAAACCACCCACCTTCAGCAGGCTATCACGTCCTGAAGCAACAATTATCACTAACACCATAGCAATACCGAACATGGAAAAATACGGCATCGCTTTATCGAGCCATTTAAATTTTCCAAACACCAGGTAATGAAAGACCAAACCCGCCGCTATAGGAAGAATGACGATCTCTGTAATATGCCATACCATTTTCCAGAAATCTACTTCCACATAACTTCCTCCAAGTAATTGCATGAGCAAAGGTGTTAGAAAAGGAGCCAGTAAGGTGGATATTGCTGTCACAGAAACAGAAAGCGCCAGGTTAGCCCTTGCCAGGTAAGACATAACATTGGAGGCTAACCCGCTGGGGCAACAACCGATCAGGATAATACCGCCGGCAATCTCCGGCGGAAAATTAAATAGCCTGGCTACCAGCAATCCCACTAAAGGCATAATGGTATAATGACAAATGACGCCAATAATAATTCCCTTCGGCATTTTTATTACGTTGGCGAAATCTTTCAGGCTCAATTCTATTCCCATTCCAAACATGATCACCTGTAGTGATGGTATCAGCAATCTCTGCACTTTAAAGTCGCCAATGCTTATAAAGTACTCCGGGTAATACATGGCCAGGCTAACTACCGCCAGTATCATTACCGTATAAGAAAATCCTTTCAGTACTTTATTGCCCCTGAAAGCAATAGCAAGGCTCAAAAAGAATAACATCAGCAGCCAGCCTCCCCATTCATGCAGTTGCTGTACCGTTATGAAAACATACCCCAGTATAAAAACAATCGCCGCTACATAAAAAAAACTAAAGACCGGCCTTTTGGATGATGCCATAATTGTAAAAGTTTTGTCTGTTCAGTGAATTGCAAAGCCTGAAACAATAAAGTGAAATTTTCAGTGGGCTTTGCAATTAAATATCCTGCCTGTTTAACTAAATATCCTGTCATGGGAACGCTTTTGATCCCATTGAGTAGTGGGTTCAAAATAACTTTTATCAGAAGGATGAAGATGTTGTTTCACTACTTCCTCGTTTAATTCGATTCCTAACCCGGGCGCTGAAAGCGGAAGATTAGCAAAGCCCTTAGTAATTAATTTTCTTCCGTCTGTTGTTTTTACCAAACTTTCCCACCAGGGAAGATCCACTGAGTGATGTTCCAGCGCTAAAAAGTTTTGCGTAGCCGCCGCACAATGAACATTTGCCATAAAGGAAACCGGTGTGCCTGCCTGGTGCATCGCCATAGCTATTCCGTACTCTTCCGCATAGTCACCAATTCTTTTTGTTTCCAGCAAGCCCCCGGAAGAAGCTAAGTCAGGATGAACAATATCCACCGCCCGTGCATCTATCAGTGGCTTAAAGTTTTTCAACAGGTAAATATCTTCTCCTGTAAGTATAGGTGTCTCCAATGCATCCGACATTTTTTTATATTGATCCGTATATTCCCATGAAACAATATCTTCCAGCCAGGCTAAACGGTATTTTTCAAGAGCCCTGCCCAAACGGATACCATTATTATAATCGAAATGACCATAATGATCGGTAGAGAGCGGGATTTCATAACCGACCATACTCCGTACATGTTCGACCACCTTTTGCAATTCCTCCAAACCTTTGTCTGTAATTTGTATTTGTGTAAAGGGATGCAACGTATTACCATACGACATATAATTACTCTGGTCACCCCATTGCGCCAGGTTCCCCTGTGCGTTTTGCCAGAATTTATTATTGACCATCGTGTCGGGTATGCCTTTTAATTCACCAATGGAAACGTCCATCTTCAACCATGTGTAACCCTGCTCTTCAGTCCGGTATTTGATCAGCTTTCTTTGTTCTTCAGGAGAGGAAGACTCAGGAGTATCAGCATACATCCTTATAGTATCACGATACCTGCCTCCTAATAATTGCCAGCAGGGTACGTTATATGCTTTACCGCATATATCCCAAAGAGCCATTTCAACAGCACATACACCACCAGCCTGCCGTGCCTGTCCGCCAAACTGTTTTATTGATTTAAATATTTGTTCAACGTTGCAGGGATTCCTTCCAAGGATCCGGCTTTTAAGCATCAGTGCATATCGCACATCGGCTGCATCCCTCACTTCGCCTAATCCATATATACCCTGGTTCGTATCAATGCGAATGATGGCAGTACCACCCATTACTGCTGTAAGGCAATAACGCATATCTGTTATTTTTAAATCGGATGGTGCACCATAGCGAGTGACTTTCTGTGTACTTTGCGCAATGAGGTCTTCTATAGGAGAAAATGCAAAAGCGCTTCCTAAGGCAATCCCTCCCAATGCAGATTTTTTAAAAAAAGAACGACGGCTGTTTTCCTGTTCTTCGGTTTTATTATTTGTCATTGGCCTTTCTTCTGTACCGTCCTGGTCTTTTAAACCAAGTTTGGCTAAGTATTTTTGTGATGGTGTCATAACTATATTTTTTTAGTTAGTAAATTGAATATTGTTTGAATGCTAAAAGAGTTGTTCATTTCTCATCTCTTGTTCCTTGTCTCTTGCGCCTTGTACCTTGTCTCTTGTACCTTGTATCTTGTCTCTTGTACCTTCATTTACCATGTTCTGTCTTTCATAAACTGATCCAGTTCCTGCCTGCTCATGGGAAGCTTGCCCGGATTGTCATCCAGCCATTTCAGAAAATCTTTTTTGATCTCATCCGTCCATTGGGTATCTATCTGGCCGGGTGTATATTTTTGTTCACGCAAACGCTGGTGACCAAACTGATCTTTCAGTGAAATGAATTCAGCATTCAGCACTACTTCTTCCAGGAGGTGAGCGGGAATAAACACCACACCATATCTTCTGGCAAGTACAGCATCGCCTGGTAAAACAGTAGCCCTGCCCATTCGGATGGGAACATTGATGCCGCCAAGCATCATCTGTTGTATATAGGAAGGATCGTTTCCTTTTGTCCATGCATTAAATCCTTTGATCTCTTCCAATCCTTCCACATCCCTCACGGAACCATAAAAAACAACTCCCCTGAGTGATTTGGCATAAATAGAATTCCCGAGGTTATCACCGATCAGTGTACCATCAACTATTTTTCCATAACTATCGGCAACATATATATCACCGTTCTTCAGTACATCAATAGGCCATGAGTTGGTAGCGCCGATACGGCCCTCCGCTTTACCCTTATCTTTTATGATCTTATCAACATCTGGTCGTAACGGAAGATATTGAGCGGTCACTACCCTTCCTGTCATGACTGAATCAGGATGCAATACCATCCAGTCACCTTCAAATTGATTTTGATACCCTTTGTTACGCAGGATGCCCCAGGCTTCTTCGAGACGAACTCCCTTAAGGCGCTCTAATAATTTATCCGGCACTTTGGGTCTTCCGTCAGGAAAACGTTCTCCTTTCCAATCAGGAGTATAGGCCTTGATCTGGTCAGGGGTCAGTGTGACCTGCTGCGCCTCCAGGCATAGCGATGAACATACTAACAGGGTAAAAAAGAAACTGCATTTTTTCATATAGCTGATTGTTTTAGTTTTTATATTTTATTTTGTTCAGGTCAATTTTATTTTTGAATATACTTTACTGCTGTTCTGATCTGATGCATTTTTTTGTTGTAGCGTAGCGATAGCTTCAAACTCATCAAACAATTTTGTACTTAATCTTTCAAAAATGCTGAAGTAACCGGAATAGACAGCGTGGTTTTGCGCCTGCGGTGTATAGTTATCCGGCAATTCAACCGTCTGCGCGGCTTCATCCAGGCTTTTAAAAATTCCCAGCTCCGTCGCACTTATTAAAAAGGAGCCTAACCCCACGCTGTGAGAATTTTGCCGCAGGCTGACAGGTTTATTAAACATATCGGCGATGATCTGTGTACAAAAAGGAATAGACGCGAAGCTGCCATTAATAGAAAGGCTGCTGATAGTGCGGTGCTCTTCCAGTATTTTACCGATACTATACACTTCATATAGTATTCCTTCTATCGCGGCCCGTATGAAGTGCTGCCGTTCATGTTTTATATTCAATCCAAAATAAACTCCCCTGGCATTGGCATTCCATATCGGCGCTCTTTCTCCCAGCAGATAAGGAAGAAACAGCAATCCATCCGAACCCACAGGAACTTTGGAGGCTTCCGAGAAAAGTTCTTCCATGCTATGCTCCAGGTCGAATGGATTTTTGAAATCACCGAATTGTCTTGCAAACCATTCAAAAATAATTCCGCCATTATTGGTGGGCCCGCCCGATACATAACAATCTTCTGTCAGCAGGTAATTGAAGAAGCGTTGTTTTTCATCCTGCAATACTTTGTTGCCTACTACTCTTACTGCGCCGCTGTCTTCAATAGTTATCGTAGCTTTTCCTTCATCCCATATACCGGCGCCTAAGGTCGCCATACACCCATCGCTTGATCCTACGATTATTTTTGTATCAGCGGGAAGTCCAAGTGAATTCTGATACGCTTTTCTCAGCGTACCCGCTGATGCAAAAACAGGAACCAACCCGGGCAACCTGTCAGCCGTAATGCCCGCGAATTCCAAAGCATCATTTTCCCATTTCAGTGTGCGTATATTTAATAACCCGGTAGCGGAAGCGAGACTGTAATCTATCAGGTACTCACCGGTGAGTTGCTGAATGATATAGCTTTTTATAGATAAAAACTTATTTGTTTGTTTGAATCGCTCCGGATCATTATTTTTTAACCAGGCTATCTTGAGCAACGGGGACATGGGATGGATGGGTGTTCCTGTCGCTGTGTACAATTTTTTCCCAGCCGGGGAATTTTTCAATTCCTGCGCTTCTTTCTTCGCCCTGTTATCGGCCCAGGTAATAGCATTACCCAGCGGTACCCCGTTTTTATCTATCGCCAGTACACTGTGCATAGAAGCGCTGAAGCAGATACAATCTACTTTATATTTCTTTACATGAATATTATCATTGAGCAAATTCTTCAGCACAAAAAGCATCGTAATGAAAATTTGTTCAGGGTCCTGTTCGCTATGGTCAGGCTCTGTATGAAAAGTGGGATAATGTCCTTTCATCGAACCGATGACATTACCGTTAAGATCAAATGCAAATACCCTGACGGCATTTGTTCCTAATTCAATGGTGATGATGCATTTCATGTTGAATATAATTAGTTATTGGGTAAATGGTTTTTTCTGAATTCACTCGGTGTATATCCCGTCAGTTTTTTAAACGTGGTGGAAAAATGCTGCGACGAATAAAATCCTGTATCCAGCGCTATATCCGTCAGGCTCGCATCTATTTTTTTTAATAATTTGATCGCTTCCGATATCCGTATATTGATCAGGTAATTGATCGGCGAAAAACCTGAATAACTTTTTACCTTTTCATTGAACAGCGTGGTACCCATACCTACGACAGCAGCCATTTCTTCTACTGTCCATTGGTGCGACAGGTTTTGCCGCAGGGTTTGTTCCAGTTGCATAAATGTTTTGGGAAAATTCCTGGCAGGATTACTTTGTCGTGTTAACTGGCGGGTAATGGTAATAAAAAGTTCATCAATGAGATTATTGACCCTGGTACCATAACCGATCTCCTGGTTAAACAATTCACTTTGTACATACTGAAGTATCCGTCCCGCTTCATTTAATTTTGAAAGAACGAGTGAATTGTTCAGGAATAAAATTTTCCCGATGGTCAGGCTTTCACTTTCTGATAAGCTGCTCCATCTTCCCGGTATCATTTCACCGCTTTCCAATTTGTGTATATTAATATGTATCCACGAGAGGCTGCCGATCTCTAAAAAACCTTTTTCGCTGCCAAATTTCTGGCCGGGCAGTATCAATGCCACATCACCCGGATACAACATGTATTGCTGCTGGTGGATATGCCATTCGAACTTGCCTTCAATTACATAATATATCCTGATACTGTCAGTAGCTGACTCCTGTAATGAATTTAACCTGATAGAAGTATTCTTCTTCGCACCCAGCTCTGTTATATGCGGAAACAATTGCAATTCCGGGGAACGCCCATGCTGAAGTACAAATTGGTTCATGCAAGCTTCGTTAATTAATAAAAGTACAAAGTGAATTCTCACGGTCTCCGTTCACCTTTATAAAGAAAGTGAATTTATCTCACCCGGCACGTACAAAATTCATCACTGTGTTTTATTGGAAGTTTTTGTTTCAGACTGTAGATACTTTGGCCGTGGATTAGAATACCAAATGCCCGGTTAAGGGCCTGGTAAGCTGATTATTTCTTCATCAAAACAACTTGCTATTATGAAAGAAAATGTAAAGCCGGGCTACAGCCCTGGCTTCATCAAACTGCTGCTGACATTATTATTCTTTTCTTTTTTTACCACGACACAGGCGCAAACAATTTCCGGAACGGTATCCGATGAAAGCGGGAAAAAACTTTCCGGTGTGACTGTATCGGTAAAAGGTTCTTCAACAGGCACCTCTACTGATGCTTCCGGGCAGTACAGGATCAACGCCGCACCCAACGCAACTTTAATATTCAGTTCTGTTGGCTTCACTTCTATTGATGTTCCGGTTGCAGGCCGTACGGTGGTGAATACCGTATTATCTACTACAGCCCAGAGCCTTGAAGCAGTAGTGATCACCGCATTAGGCATCTCCAAACAGGCAAGAAGACTGGGATATTCCGCTACTAATGTAAACGCGGATGAACTTACCGTAAACCGAAGTCCAAATGTTATGAATGCTTTGCAGGGTAAAGTAGCAGGTGTGAATATATCTGCTCTTGGCACAGGGCCGGCAGGTACTTCAAAAATAAGAATCAGGGGTCAATCATCTATTTCGGGTCAAAACAATCCTCTTATTGTAATTAATGGCGTGCCTATTGATAATACCAATTTCGGTACCAACCCGGTGGGTTCCGGCTCTAATAATGATGGTTCTTACGGTGTAAGAGGTGGTGGTGGTGGTGGTGGAAATACTTCAGATGGCGGTGATGGTCTGCAAAGTATCAATCCGGATGATATAGAAAGTATGACGATTCTCAAAGGAGCTGCTGCCGCCGCATTGTATGGTTCCCGTGCAAAAGATGGCGTTATTATGATAACAACTAAAACAAGAGCCAAAGGAAAAGGTATTGGTGTAACTTATAACATAAATTATACTGATGAAGCTCCTTTGGATTTTACAGACTATCAATATGAATACGGACAGGGTGAAAGTGGTGTTCGTCCAAAACCCACTACAGCTAACCCGACAGGAGCAAAGCCTAACACCGGGCAATGGTCATTTGGAGAGAGATTTCAGCCGGGCATGACCCAGGTTTTATTTAATGCGCTTACGGTTCCTTATGAACCACAGCGGGACATTATTACAAAATTTTACAGGCACGGTCAAAACCTCACTAATACTGTTTCATTGGCTGTAGGAGGTGAGAAAGGAGGTTTAAATCTTTCTGTTGGAAACCTGAATAGCAAAGGAATTACGCCCAATAATTCATTCAACCGGAAAACAATCAATCTTGGTTTTTCTTATGATTTATCCGACAAACTAAGTTTTTCCGGCAGTGTTAATTATTCAAATGAGACCATTAAGAATCCACCGAATATAGCCAACCAGGACAACTCAATTCCTACCGCTTTGTTTATGATGGCTAATTCAATGCCGCTTGATGTACTGGATGCAAATAAATACGACCCATCAAGAGGTTTTCCTACCAGTGAATTTATTTATTCCAGGTTTATGAACCGCACCAATCCTTATTGGGTATTGGCAGAACAATTTCACAATGTAAGCAGGGATAGGATATTCGGAAATATTGCTGTAAAATATGACATCCTTCCATGGCTATTTGTACAGGGACGTTATGGCCAGGATTACTGGTCGCGCGATGAGGATTATAACAACTATCCAACCGGCCACGCTTCCCGGGCGTTGGCGCCTGTAGGTTTTGTAGACGGACAGTACACACAGGAGTCACGTCGCTTCAGGGAAACCAATGCGGATTTCCTGTTATCGGCAAGTAAAGAATTCGGGGATTTTGGAGCCAATCTCACTTTTGGTGGTAACCGGATGAGAAGACGATTAGATTATTATAGTACAAGGGTGACTGATTTTGTAGTTTACGATCTTTACACTGTTCAGAATGGAAGAGTAAAAGATCCCACTTATGATCTCATAGAAAGAGGCGTAAATTCTTTATACGGCGCTGCTGAAGTTTCATATAAGCGTATGTTGTACCTGAGTGGTACGTTGAGAAATGACTGGTTCTCGACCTTATCCCCGGAAAACCGCAGTATTTTATATCCTTCTGTTTCTCTTGGTTATGTCTTCTCCGAAAACTTTCACCCATCGTGGTTATCGTTTGGAAAACTCAGGCTTGCTTACGCACAGGTGGGCAGCGATGCGGATGTACCGCCTTATGCCGGTCAATTGTTTTATAGTATCAATGGAAATTTGCTGGCTAATCCATCCGGGGCATTGCAACCTGTTGGCGGACCTTTGGGTACTACAGTGCCTAACCCCAACCTGAGACCAATGACAGTTGCAGAAACAGAAATCGGTCTTGAATTAAAATTATTTAAAAGCAGGGTAAATATTGATTTAGCGGCTTATCGAAAAATAACTACCGATCAAATAGTCCAGGCGCAGATATCTGATGCTTCCGGCTTTGTTGATACAAGAATTAACAGCGGCAAAAGCCGCAATCTTGGTGTTGAAGTATTACTCAATCTTATACCATTCCAAACAAAAAATTTCACATGGGACTTTACATTTAATAATGCTTATAATAAAACCAAAGTACTTAGTCTGTTAACAAACAAACCCGGTGAGAGAATTACGGTTGCCACACAGGTATTCGGCAACCAGGGAGAACTCAGGCAAATTGTAGGAAAGGAAATGGGACAAATAACGGCCTATGGTTTTTTGAGAGATGCAAAAGGAGAAAAAGTTTTTGGTGGAAATGGAGTGGCGCTGAGAAGTGCTGATCTGATCACATTTGGAAGCGCCTTACCCAGATGGGTAGGAGGTTTTCTTAATTCCTTTACCTACAAGGGAGTTAACTTATCCTTCCTGATTGATTACAAATTGGGCAATAAAATGCTTTCAGGTACCAACTTCAACGCTATCAGGCATGGTTTGCATAAAATGACATTAGAAGGAAGAGAGACGGGTATAATTGGAAAGGGAGTAACAACCACCGGAGCGGCGAATAATGTAGCTGTTTTCCCCGTTGATCCATACTGGGGATATCTTCGTTCACAAGGCATGATGGAAGATGTTATTTATAATGGAGGTTATTGGAAACTGCGTCAAATTTCAATTGGTTACGACTTTACAAAGTTTGTTCCGGCAAAATGGCCTGTAAAAGGGATAAAACTTAACCTGGTAGCGAACAATGTATTGATCATTAAAAAATGGGTGGATAATATAGATCCTGAATCATTCGGCTACAGTTCTGATAACCTGATTGGGTTGGAATCAACAAGTGTTCCAACTACAAGAGGGGTTGGTGTGAACCTGAATATTAAATTTTAATACGTCTGAATCATGAAAAAAATAATAAACTATAGTTTTTTGCTGGCCTTTGTACTATTGGCAGCTTCCTGTGATAAAGGTTTTGATGATCTGAACACAAACAAGGTCAATCCAATAGCGATAGATCCGCTTTACCAATTAAACAACGCGGTGGTTAATGTTTCCTTCCCCGGAAATTCAACCCTTGCTTATGATATGGGTGTTGTCCAGCAGATTATCACCCCCAATAACGGCGTACTAAACGGGGCAAATTTTAACTCCGATAACCGGGGAAACACGCAAGTAATATGGCAAAACTATTACCGCAATGTGATCAGGAATACGAATGACGTTATTGTAAATACCAAGAGTGATCCAAACAGGGCCAATTTGTATCAAATGGCCCGCATTTTCCAGGCTTATACCTATATGGTTCTTACCGATGAATATGGCAGTATTCCTTATACAGAAGGCGGTAAAGGATATACCGATCAAAACTTTTTTCCTGTTTATGATGGTCAGCAGCAAATTTATACAGACATCATTAAAGAATTAGGCGAAGCGGCAACCGCGTTAAATGCCGCTGGCAAAATTGAGACAGGAGATGTTTTGTATGGCGGAAGTGTCGCCCAATGGAAAAAATTCGCTTATTCATTACTATTGAGGGCCGGAATGCGCCTTAGCAAAGCGGATGCTGCGAAAGCCCAGTCAACTGTGCAAGCCGCTTTTACGGGCGGAGTTATTCTTGCGAATGCTGATAATGCATTCATCAGGCATGATGCTAATTATACCAACCCGATCGGCGCTACACTCAACTCTACAGAAGCCGCTAATTTTTATCTTACTAAACCTTTTGTTGATTCGCTTAAAACCAGAAATGATCCGCGTTTGCAAGCCATCGCTGTTCGTTATGCCGGCGCCACATCAGGAGGAACACAAACTACAGCGTCCCGCACTACGGATCCTGCTCTGCAATTTGGATTACCTGTCGGATTTGACAATAATGCTGCAAATACCTACGCCACTTCGGTAGGCCGTGCAAGCTTTTATGATTTTAGCCAGGCGGATCGTCTGCGAATTGCAAAACAAAATGCCCCCTGTTTTCTTGTTACGGCTTCGCAAACTCAATTGTTATTGGCAGAAGCAAGACAAAGAGGATGGATAACAGCAGGCACAGTACAAGGGTACTACGATGCGGGAGTAACATTACACATGCAGCAAATGGCTACTTATGACGCTGGTTGTACTGTTGCTGCGGGGGACATAACAACTTATTTAACTAATAACCCTTTTGATGCTGCCAGGGCGCTGGAGCAAATCGGCACACAATATTGGATTGCTTCATTTTTAAACGGACCTGAGGCATTTGCAAATTACCGGCGCACAGGATTTCCTGCATTAGCACCTAATCCTTTTCCCGGGAAGGAGGTTGCTTTTATCAGGAGACTTACTTATCCAAACTCGGAGCAATCTGTTAACCCAACAAATTTTAATGCAGCCATTACCAGTCAGGGACCAGATAAATTGGATACAAGAATTTGGTGGGATAAACCATAAAAAGGCTTACGCTAAGCAGTTGTTTTTTTTCATAAGCAAAAAGACCTTTTGTTTTTACATCAGGTCTTTCTTTTTTCACCTGTATCCGTTTATGGTATAAATGAATGCACGAAGCTGTATTTTGTTTAAGCGATTTTTGTAAAAGACAGGGATCAAAGAAGCAAATTGACTCAATGAATTTAACGGTATTAATTTATATTTACACCTACCGTCATCAGGAGTAACCAGTATGCCAGAAAGTACTTCATTGAAACCCATCATACATTTTGCTATCAGCCGGGCAGGGTCTGTATAGTTGTATCAAATCAAGCAGCATGAAGAAAAAATTAAGAAGTTATGATTGGTTCGGCAAATCCGATAAAATGGGATTTGTGCATCGCTCATGGCTCCGTAACCAGGGATACCCGGATGATTATTTCAAAGACAAACCTGTCATTGGTATTTGCAATACCTGGAGTGAACTGACACCCTGCAATGGCCATCTTCGTGATTTTGCCGAGATAGTAAAACGTGGTGTGGTGGAAGCGGGCGGTTTCCCATTAGAGTTTCCTGTTACATCACTGGGCGAAACGATTATGCGGCCAACGACGATGCTATTTAGAAATTTAGCCAGCATGGATACAGAAGAATCTATCCGTGCCAACCCCATTGATGGTGTCGTGCTGTTAACCGGCTGTGATAAAACAACTCCTTCTACTGTAATGGGAGCATGCAGCGTTGATCTCCCTACTATTGTTGTTCCCGGCGGGCCGATGCTCAATGGGCGTTTCAAAGGAGAATGTATTGGCTCCGGCTCCTTCAACTGGATGGTAAAAGAAAAATTACTGGTAGAAAACTATACGGAAGAAGACATACTTCAAGCAGAAGTTGGTTCTGCACGCAGCCAGGGACATTGCATGACGATGGGCACGGCATCAACAATGGCCTGCATGGTAGAAGCACTGGGATTAACATTACCGGGAGCCGCTGCCATCCCGGCTGTTGATTCAAGAAAAAAAGTAATGGCGCAATTATCAGGCAGAAGAATTGTAGAGATGGTAAAGGAAGACCTGAAGATTTCAAAAATACTGACAAGGGAGGCGTTTGAAAATTCAATAGTAATAAACGCGGGTGTAGGCGGTTCTACTAATTTTATTATTCACCTGCTGGCTATCGCCGGAAGGATGGGTGTTGAACTAAAGCTGGAAGACTTTGATAAGATAGGAAGTAAAATTCCATTGCTGGCCAACCTGAAGCCCTCCGGGAAATACCTGATGGAAGATTTCTATTACGCCGGTGGTTTACCAGTTGTAATAAAGGAATTAAAAAAATATTTACATAATGATATCATCACGGTAAATGGCAAATCAATCGGGGAGAATAACAGTAAGCCCCAATGCTACAATCGTGAAGTGATCGCCGGTATTGATGAGCCATTACAGGAAGAAGCAGGTATTGCTGTACTAAAAGGCAATCTTTGCGAGGATGGCGCTATCATCAAACCATCAGCGGCATCAGCGGCATTAATGAAACACCGTGGCCGCGCCATCGTGTTTGAAACGATGGAAGATTATCATCACCGCATTGATGATCCTGGTCTGGATATTGACGAAAACTGTATCATCGTATTAAAAGGCGCAGGCCCGGTAGGGTACCCCGGTATGCCGGAAGTAGGTAATGTGGACCTGCCGGAAAAACTATTGCGAAAAGGAATAAAAGATATGATCCGTATCTCTGACGGCAGGATGAGTGGCACGGCCGCAGGAACTGTTATACTGCATGTTTCCCCGGAATCAGCCATTGGCGGCACATTAGCATTGGTACAAGATGGCGACATGATAGAACTGGATGTAGCCCAAAGAAAATTACATTTGGACATCAGTGATGAGGAATTGAAAAAAAGAAAAGCAGCGTGGACGGCGCCGGCGCCGATGGCCGCAAGAGGCTATGTAAAATTTTATATTGATCATGTGCAGCAGGCGCATCTTGGGGCAGACCTGGATATTTTGCAGGGCGGATCAGGCGCTGAAGTGACAAGGGATCTGCATTAAACCCCTGTCTCCGCCAGGTGGCGGAGAACTTAGGTTTGAAGCTTTAACCCTTTATTGGATAATCTTTTTAAAGAGTAAAATATATGAAAAAACTCATCTTCGTTTCTTTTTCAGTCATCGTGATGGGCTGTAACAATAATCAACAAAGTAAAACACAGGAATTGACTACAATAAAAATTGGCACCATTGAACGCCTGGATTCTTCATTGAATGAAATTATTTCTCCCGGTGCACAGGCCGAAATAATCTCTGAAGGATACGAATGGAGCGAAGGACCTGTTTGGGTGGAAAGTCATAAAATGCTTTTGTTCTCTGATGTTCCCCGCGACACCATATATAAATGGACAGAAGAAAAAGGTAAAGAAGTTTACCTCACGCCTTCCGGCTATTCAGGTACTATCAAAAGAGGCGGGGAAATGGGCTCGAACGGATTGATATTAGATAAGGATGGCAACCTTGTTTTATGCCAGCATGGCAACAGGCAGATGGCAAAAATGGATGCTCCATTTGATAAGCCTGAACCGAAGTATATCCCTATTGCTGATAATTACAACGGAAAAAAATTCAACAGCCCTAATGACGCCGTGTATAACAGCGCCGGAGAATTATTTTTTACCGATCCCCCGTATGGATTAGAAAAACAAATGACTGATCCCAAAAAAGAAACTCCTTTCCAGGGAGTATATAAAGTAAAAACATCGGGTGAAGTTGTATTAATAACCGATTCACTCACCCGCCCCAATGGTATTGCTTTCTTACCGGGAGAAAAAACCCTGATCGTCGCTAACTCCGATCCTGATAAACCCAACTGGTATGCATTTGATGCAGGCGATAACAACACTTTCACCAATGGCAGGATATTTTACAGTGCGGCTGGTCATGGCCAGGAGGAGAAAGGGCTGCCGGACGGATTCAAGGTTGATAAAAACGGAAACATATTCGCCAGCGGGCCGGGTGGCATCTGGATATTTAATAAAGAAGCCAAACTCCTGGGCAAAATAAAATTGACCGAAGCCGCGTCTAACTGTGCGCTGACACCGGATGAAAAAACATTGTTTATAACAAATGATATGTATGTGCTCCGGATTAAAATGAGAGATTAGTGCCAATGGTCAGTGGTGAATAATGTTCCGCTAAAGGAACTTCATTCTTTCAGGAGGATATACAAAAAATACAACTGCTATCAGATGAAAGTATATAAAACCAAAAGCGGGATCGTCATAAAAAATAATAACAAGCTTTACCAGTTGAATGAAGATAACTGGGACGGGTTTATAAACGATGACAACCTTTTTCAAAAGATCGGAAGCCTGGTTAGTTCTTTACCTGTAATAGATACTATCGAAGGCGATCCCCTCCCTCCTATGGGCAACCAGGAACTATGGGCGTGCGGTGTTACTTATTTGCGCAGCAAAGTAGGAAGACAGGAAGAATCCAAATTATCCGGCGGCGCTGATTTTTATGCAAAGGTGTATGAAGCGGAAAGACCGGAAGTGTTTTTTAAGTCCACTCCCCATCGCATTGTGGGGCATAAAGACAAAGTCAATATACGGAAAGATTCTACCTGGGATGTACCCGAACCCGAGCTCACGCTGGTGGTCACATCCTCAGGCAAGATAGTTGGATATACAGTAGGCAATGATATGAGCAGCCGCAGTATTGAAGGAGAAAACCCATTGTATTTGCCACAGGCGAAGACGTATGATGCCTGTGCTGCAGTGGGTCCCTGCATTTATGTAACAGATAAACCATTGGATGCAAATACCAAGATCCGTCTTGAGATCAGCCGGGATGAAAAAAAAGTATTTGAAGGAATTGTTGGCATTAATCAAATGAAGCGAACACCTGAAGAATTAGTATCGTTTGTGTATCGTGAATGTTCATTTCCCAATGGCTGCCTGGTCATGACCGGAACAGGGATAGTACCGGGAAGTGATTTTACGTTACAATCAGGTGATGAGATAAAAATTTCGATTGATAATATAGGCACACTTATAAACACAGTCAGATAATGGATTGATCAGTGATTAATGACGGCTTACTCACAGCCGGCCGTTGATCACGCAAAAAAACAACTTAACCAATGACATTCCTGATAATCATATTAGCAATTGGACTGCAGATCTTTTTGACGTATAAAAAAGTCAGCCCCTTTTTGTCATTGCTAATCGTTGCTGTTCTTATGGGGTTTTGCCTCGGTTTGCAACCCGCTGATATATTAAAATCTATAAAAGCCGGGGTCGGAAACACATTAGGCGATGTAGCGTTAATTATATGTTTCGGGGCAATACTGGGGAAAATATTAGAGGCAAGCGGGGCAGCCGAACAGATATCAAGTACCCTGATCAAAAGTTTTGGCGAAAAATATATTCAATGGGCCATGCTCGTAACAGGATTCCTGATTGGCATACCGCTTTATTACAACGCGGGTTTTATGATTTTGGTACCCCTGGTATTTTCAATAGCAAGAAGGGCCAATCTCCCGTTATTATATATAGCCATCCCGATGGCGGCTTCTTTATCAACAACACATTGTTTCCTGCCACCGCATCCGGGGCCCGTTAACATAATTGGCATTTTTGACAGAACCACCAAAACAGATGTAGGAAAAGTTTTGAAATACGGAATTTTGATAGCTATCCCTGTAGTGATCATAGCCGGCCCGCTATTAGGAAGACTATTAAAAAAGATCAAAGTGGATGTGAGTTCATCTTTTTTATCTAACGAAAGTAAAACCGTAAAAGAATTACCCGCTAAGTTTCCAAGCTTTTTTATTGGATTGCTCCCGGTGTTGCTGATCACCATGACAATCATCGCTGATAATTATATGGCTGACGGAACGGTAATTAAAAAAATTATTTTATTCATCGGGGACTCCACCATCGCTTTATTATTAGCGGTATTAACAGCAGTATGGTATTTCGTATTGAAACCCGGCAGGTCAATGACAGTAGCTATGAACTGGCTGAACGAAGCTGTATCGGGTATCGCTATTATTTTACTGATCATTACAGCCGGCGGTGTGTTCAAACAGGTATTACAGGACAGCGGCACAGATAAGTATATTGCATCATTCAGCAGCAAATTGCACATGCCTCCGTTGATATTTGCATGGGCAGTTACCGCACTGCTAAGAGTAGCTATTGGTTCAGCTACTGTGGCTGGCATAACAGCGGCAGGTGTCGTATCACCATTAGTAGCATCAGGAGTCGTATCACCTGAATTAATGGTATTGGCGGTAGGAACCGGGAGTGTATTCGGTTCTCATATCAACGATTCAGGTTTCTGGATGTTCAAGGAATTTTTCGGGTTGTCATTAAAGCAAACATTTTTATCCTGGACAATGATGGAAACAATTATTTCCATCCTCGGTCTAATCGGAGTGTTAATACTGGATATGTTTATATGACAGGTAAACGCTGTAGTAATTATCCCGCATTAACATGTTTTAATATGTTTAAACCTGTAGTTTTATAAAACAAACTTTTCCCCTATCATTATAAAATCAAACAAACACCCACATGCCGGCAACAAAAGCTTATGCAGCACTTAACCCAGCAGATCCCTTAGTCCCTTTTCAGTTTGACCGAAGAGAAACACGTCCGCAGGATGTGCAGGTAGAAATATTATATTGCGGCGTTTGCCATAGTGATCTTCACCAGGTACGTGATGAATGGGGCGGATCTATTTACCCCATGGTACCCGGGCATGAGATTGTGGGACGGGTGATCAAAATTGGCAGTGAAGTAAAAAAATTCAAAGTGGGTGACTTAGCCGGTGTAGGCGTGATGGTGGACAGTTGCCGCACCTGTAAGAATTGCAAAAAAGAGATGGAACAATATTGCGTGGAAGACATGACGGGTACGTATAATGCAATGGAAAGAGATGCAGTCACGATTGCCCAGGGAGGTTACTCTTCACAAATAGTAACGGATGAAAGATACGTCTATAGCATTTCTCCCAAACTCGACCTGGCAGGAGTTGCGCCATTATTATGCGCCGGTATTACTACGTACTCACCGTTGAGGTATGCAGGTGTTACCAAAGGAATGAAAGTAGGTGTTGTCGGTTTAGGTGGCTTAGGGCACCTGGGTGTAAAATTCGCCGTATCATTCGGAGCAGAAGTTACATTGATCAGCACTTCTCCCTCCAAACAAAAAGATGCGGAAAGATTAGGCGCACATAAATTCTTATTGTCCACTGATGCGCAGCAGATGAAGGATGCTGACAGTTATTTTGATGTTATCCTCAATACCATCTCAGCCAACCATGATTATAAAAAATACCTGGACCTGCTTGACCTGGATGGAAAATTGCTGATTGTAGGTTTACCACCTGAAGACCCCAAAGTAAAACCCTTTGCATTGCTTAAAAACAGGAGAAGCATCACAGGCTCTATGATCGGCGGCACCAAAGAAACACAGGAGATGCTGGACTACTGTGCGGAGAAAAATATAGTAGCCGATATAGAAATAATCCCCATTCAACAAATCAATGAAGCGTATGAAAGAATGATCAAAAATGATGTGCGTTACAGGTTTGTGATAGATATGAAGACGCTTTAATTGTTTCTTCATAACAGATAAAAGGAATAGCTGCATGTTTGTTGCGGGTTGCCATTTAAATGACCCCCTGTTTTAAAGACTCCAGTTCTTTTATAAACTCAATAGCTTTTCTGATCCTGGTACCGGAAGTTTTCTGAATGATATGCTTTACCCATTTCTTGTGTATGTTTTTATACGATACCTGCCTGTAAAACCATATACATAAAGGAATTAAAATGATAGTAGCGGTTATTTGTACTGTCCACCAGTTTCCCTGATAATGTGATGTAATATCAAAGTAAGCAAGGCTTGTAAAATCAAAATCTGTAATAGCTTTGGAAACGACAATCGGGTAGGCCATGAAGGTGGGTATGCATAAAACGGCGACCCGCATGTTATTTACAATATGAGTTTGCAGCATAACGAGAGAACTTTGTATCGTAACAATATCATTGCTGTAGTCCATTCGCTTTATGATGATAGTTTGCTTCAGGCACATTACAATGGCCAGGATATAAAAGGTCATCAAAGCAATGGCTGAAACCGCATACGGAAACTGGAAGAAGTTTTTGTATAAAAAAATCAACAACAAAAGAATAGCTATTGCATGCAACGCAATTTCAATGACCCTTTGCCAGTATAATGGCGCCAGTTTCGATTTTACCTTTTGGGTCTGAATTAATTCGAGGCAATGCAGGTTTAGTTGCAGCGTTTTTTCTAATTTATTATCATATGCCTGCCACATTGATTTTAGTTCAGTTAATTCCATCTGAATTATTTTTTATGATGTATAAATTTATTTCTTAAAGTTTCCTTTATACGGTTGATTTTTGTAGAAACATTGGTTTCCGACAACCCGGTTATTTCCGCAATTTCTTTATAGTTTTTGTCGTCCAGGTAAAGAATGACTATTGATTTATCTATTTCTTTTAACTCCCCGATAAACTGGTGCATCAGGCTGAAATTCTTCTCCGTTTCCAAAGATGTTTCAGCGTCATCTTTCAGTTCCATAAGGTTTTCTTCAAGAGAAATGATATGACCTGTTTTCTTGTCTTTACGATAAAAAGATATCGCTACATTTAATGCGATACGATACATCCAGGTAGTAAATTTTAAATCCGGGTTGAAATCATCAATTGATTTCCAAAGCTGGTAAACTATTTCCTGCGCTAAATCATCCCTTTCCTCCCTTTTGGGGCAATAGGAATTACAAATTTTGAATATAATCCGTTTGTTTTCCTGAATCAGTTTAATAAAAAGTTCCCTGTGTGGCTGTGTATTCATCTGTTCCAGGTAATGTTCGTTTCTGTATTATTCGCAAAAAGAGAAGAAAGTCACAGTTTTTTAAAAAATATTTCAGTAGTAAGAAACTGGTAAGCTATACACGAAACTTTTAAAACACCGGGAAAAAGCAGCGTTTGCTAACCGGCAACCCTGGCCATCACGTTACAAGGAGGCCCTGAGTGTAAGATAAAAAGGAATCGCTGTATGTTCTGTTGACTGATCAAGTATCATCTGTGCTGTCTTCTCCCCCATCATTTGAAAATCGGTAGAGATGGTAGTTATGCCGTTTAAGATGATCTTTTTAAGAGGGGTTTCATTATAAGAGATCACGCCAACGTCTTTTCCCACTTTTAATCCTGCCGCCAGTATCCTTTCTATCAATATTACCAGGTCGTTTTCCATCAGGTTGATATATACTTCTCCTTTCTGAATGGGTTCTTCAGCAATATCGTTCACCACTTTATAATTAAAGGCATATTGCTGGCAGTAGCGGTAAAAGCCTTCGAGTATCTCTTTTGGATGGTAAGTATATTCCGGGAAAATGATCTTGATGGTATTATACTTGCTCAACTTGTCGTTGGCCTGCACCAGCGCATTGTATATATCTTCTTCAAAGTTTTCATACACCGCCGCATAGTTGCCGGTAACCCGGGGCAGCAGCTTATCCAGTAATACCAGTTTTTCTTTTGGGATCGTATTGATGATCTCGCTGACATTTTCACTCGCCTCCATAAAATGAGGGATGATAACATAGTGGGTATAATCCCCTTTTCGTTCGGTGATCAGTTTTTTGAAAAAAATAAAATCATTGTTATAGATATAAAAATCAATCGCCGCCATATCTCCCAGGGAAGCGACGAATGAATCATAAATAATCTTTTTATGCGGGCTCAGTTTGTTGAACAATAAAAACACTTTCAGCTTCTGGTTCAGCTCTGCATTTTTTACAAAATATCCCTTGCCGGGTACCGATCCCAGTACGCCGGTTTTCTTCAGGTGCTTGTACCCTTTTTCAGCCGTATCCCTGGAAATGTCAAATTCAAAACTCAGTTCGTTGATAGAAGGAAGGACATCATTTTCTTTCAAACCCCCTTCGGCAATAGCTTTCATAATACAATTAGCCAGTTGCAGGTACTTCGGCGTAGCCGAATAATAATCTATGTTCAGGTACTTGAAAATTTCAGGTTGTTTCATTCAGCAGGCATTCGGTTGTTGTCAAACTTACACCAAATAAAAAAAATCCTGGTTTCAACTCATTTTATCCTGAAAGGAGGTAATTTTTGCCATGACAGTACATGACAGGCGATATTCCGGATACGCTATCTTTAATTATTATTGCTCCATACGAAAAAACAGTTGATACATGGGTGTTATACTTGGCGTTATTTTCCACTTTATAGGCGGCTTCGCCTCCGGCAGTTTTTATATTCCTTATAAAAAGGTAAAAGGCTGGCATTGGGAAAGTTACTGGATCGTCGGAGGTCTTTTTTCCTGGTTGATCGTTCCCCCTTTAGCTGCTTATCTTACTATTCCGGGTTTTGCTGGTATTATCAAAGGAACAGCCGGTTCTACTCTTGGAGTTACTTATCTTTTTGGCCTCCTCTGGGGCATCGGCGGATTAACTTATGGGTTAGGCGTCCGGTATCTCGGCGTGTCTCTTGGCAGCAGTATCATCCTCGGCCTTTGTATGGTGTTTGGTTCCCTGATACCCTCTGTTTATTATGATGTATACCCGGAGGCGGGCAAAGACACGTTTAGTATGCTGATCAATTCAAACTGGGGGTTGATCGTTTTAGCCGGTCTTGCGTTATGTGTTATAGCCATCATCATTTGCGGCAAAGCCGGCATGATGAAGGAAAAACAGTTGAGTGGTGGTACAATGACAGATCCGCACGGAATGAAGATGAAAACAGAATACAAATTCGGCCTGGGTATTTTCGTTTCTATTGTATCCGGTATATTAAGCGCCTGCTTCAATTTTGGTTTGGAAGCCGGCAAGCCATTGTCTGAAATAGCCAATGCAGTATGGAAAGCGGCCCATCCAACTGAAGACGGAGAATTTCTATATAAGAATAATGTGATCTATGTAGTATTACTATGGGGAGGGTTGACCACCAATTTTATATGGTGTATGATCCTCAATGCACGGAACAAAACCTTTGGTGATTATACCAATAAAAAAAATCCGTTATTATCCAATTACATTTTTGCCGCAGTAGCGGGTACTACCTGGTTCCTGCAATTCTTTTTTTATGGCATGGGTGAAAGCAAATTAGGTAATGGACCAAGCTCATGGATGTTGCACATGGCTTTCATCATCCTGGTGGCTAATATGTGGGGATTGGTTTTGAAAGAATGGAAAGGCGTCAGCAGAAAAACTTTTAGTACGTTAATTGCAGGTATAGCTGTAATAATTTTTTCAGTATTAATAGTAGGATGGGGGAATTCAAAAAAACCTTCTATTAAGGTTAAAAATAACCCGGGTCAGCTTGTCATACACTTTACTAATAGTAAGGACGTAAAAAATGTCCGGTTGATAGAGGTAGCTTCGGGCCGTGTTGCCTATGGCTCACCTCTCACGGGTGATTCTACGGTAGTGGATACCCGGCAGCTCCCAGACAGCGTATATATTATCAGGTATAAAGTCAACAGGAGTATCGTTGAAACAGACCCGGTTAAAATAAATAGATTAATTTTAAAATAACAAACTGAATCGTATGCCAGTTTTAACCACTCAATTTAAACATGTGAGTTATTTATGGGACGATGCCAGGGCCGCATCGCTTGCAGGCGATGAAGTAGGTTTGTTGATCTATCGTTCTAATTTACTGGGAGCTGATCTTCGCTTAACTAATTATGGCGGTGGTAATACATCTTGCAAAGCAATGGCCAAAAACCCTTTGACCGGTGAAGAAACAGAAGTGATGTGGGTAAAAGGATCAGGCGGAGACCTGGGTACATTGAAAAAAAATGGTTTGGCCGCTCTATACGTTGACCGTTTACGCAGTTTGAAAAATGTATATCGCGGACTTGAGTTTGAAGATGAAATGGTAGAACTTTTTAATCATTGCATCTATGATCTCAATTCAAAAGCGCCTTCCATTGATACTCCCCTGCATGGTTTTCTTCCTTTCAAACATATAGATCATTTACACCCGGATGCTGCTATTGCTATCGCCGCTGCCAAAGACAGTGAACGCATCACCAAAGAATTATTCAGTGGAACTATAGGATGGGTAAAATGGCAGAAGCCCGGTTTTGATCTTGGTTTGGAATTAAAAAGATGCCTGGACGAAAATCCCGGTATCCGTGGCATCATGCTAGGCTCTCATGGTTTATTTACATGGGGCGATACAGCCTATGAAAGCTATGTGAACACGCTGGAAGTAATTGAACGCTGCGCTGAATACCTGCAGGATAATATCGGGAAGAAGAAACCGGTTTTTGGCGGAGTTAAGATTCCATCTTTACCAAAAGAAAAAAGGCTGCAACAGGCTGCCACATTAGCTCCTGTATTAAGAGGCCTCTGCTCTTCCGCTAAAAATATGATCGGTCACTTTACTGATGATGACCGTGTACTGGAATATATTAATTCAAATGATCTTGAAAGATTAGCGCCATTAGGCACAAGTTGCCCGGACCATTTTCTTCGTACCAAGATCAGTCCATTGGTGATCTCTTTATCGCCTGGTGAAGAATTGAAAGGTGTAATATCCATCAAAGAAAAACTGGCGCCGGCATTTGAGGCCTACCGGAAAATGTATGCTGATTATTATAACAGTTGCAAACATCCCAATAGCCCGTCTATCCGTGATGCCAACCCGGTGGTGATTCTTTATCCCGGGGTAGGTATGTTCACCTTTGCAAAGGATAAACAGACAGCAAGGGTAGCGGGAGAATTTTATATCAACGCTATTAATGTAATGAAAGGCGCGGAAGCCATCTCTGAATACACTTCCTTACCCCGCCAGGAAGCATTTAATATTGAATACTGGTTGCTGGAAGAAGCGAAGCTGCAACGGATGCCAAAACCTAAAGCTTTATCCGGAAGGATTGCTTTGATTACCGGCAGCGCCGGTGGTATCGGAAAAGCGATTGCGAAAAAGTTTGCTGATGAAGGCGCCTGTGTGCTGATCAATGATAACGATGAATCCCGTTTGCAAACAGCGAAAGGCGAATTTGAAAATCAATATGGCAAAGATATTTTTGCTGCCGAAATACTCGATGTTACCAAAGCGGACACCATAAAGAAAGCATTTGATGCCGCAGCCCTCGCATTTGGCGGCGTGGATATAGTGGTAAATAATGCAGGCATATCTATTTCAAAGCCAATAGAGGACCATACAGAAAAAGACTGGAACCTGTTATACGATATATTGGTAAAAGGCCAGTTCCTGGTGACACAGGCCGGTACGGAAGTGATGCGTAAACAGGATATGGGCGGTGATGTTTTGAACATCGTAAGCAAAAACGCATTGGTAAGCGGGCCGAATAATGCGGGTTATGGTTCGGCGAAAGCGGCGCAGTTGCATCTTAGCCGCTTGAATGCCGCTGAACTTGGTAAAGACAATATTCGTGTGAATGTAGTAAACCCGGATGCTGTCATTAGTGATAGCAAAATATGGGCGGGTGCATGGGCCGAAGGCCGTGCGAAAGCGTATGGCATTACAGTAGAAGAATTACCTTCTTTCTATGCCAAACGTACATTACTCAATGAGATCATCTTACCGGAAGATATAGCAAACGGATGCCTGGCATTTGTGGGCGGCCTGTTAAGCAAATCAACAGGTAATATATTGAACGTAGATGGCGGTGTAGCGGCAGGGTTTGTGAGGTAGTATAAATATGTGTTTTCGTTAAGCAGTTAGTTAATAAAAGCAAGCTGTCCCGATTCTTCGGGACGGCTTTTTAATCAGCACTATTTAAAAAAGAATAGCTCATGGCCAGGGTAGCATTTAAAATGAAATTACATGCGGGGTTTGAAGCCGAGTATCAAAAGAGGCATGATAAGCTGTGGCCCGAGCTGGAGGAGCTTTTGAAAACAACAGGCATCAGCGACTATTCCATATTTCTTGACAGCGAAACCAACGCCTTGTTCGGTGTTTTAACAGCCAAAAATCCATCTGCATTAAATGATTTACCTTCAAAACCGGTAATGCAAAAATGGTGGGCTTACATGAAGGATATTATGGAAAGTAATCCTGATAATTCCCCGGTAAGCATATCTTTAAAAGAAGTTTTTTACTTGCCATAAATTATTGACAATGCAATTAACGAAGGAGACCATTGCAGAGCATAACCAGTCTCTTGCAAAATCCCACCAAAAACAATTTGATTTTATTGCAGAAGGAGTGAATGATCTGCAGACCCTATTACAAAAACTAATAGATTTCCAGATCGCGATACCAAGCTGGGCCTTAGGTTCTGGTGGCACCAGGTTTGGCCGTTTTCCCGGTGACGGGGAACCGCGCAACCTGGAAGAAAAAATTGCAGATGTCGGTTTGTTACATGCATTGAACCAGTCAAGCGGCGCCATCTCCCTTCATATTCCCTGGGATATACCAAAGGATGCACCTGCTATCAAAACTTTAGCGGCTATGCATGGCTTAAAGTTCGATGCAGTCAATTCAAATACATTCCAGGATCAGCCTGACCAGGCATTAAGCTATAAGTTCGGATCATTACAGCATGTTGATAAAGCAGTACGCCGCCAGGCCATTGATCATAATATTGAAGTAATAAAACACGGTGTGAACCTAGGTTCAAAAGCATTGACCGTATGGTTGTCCGATGGTTCCTGTTTTCCCGGCCAGTTGAATTTTCGGAAAGCATTCCAACGCACATTGGAAAGCCTGCAGGAAATATATGCAGCGCTGCCCGATGACTGGAAAGTATTTGTCGAATACAAAGCCTTTGAACCTAACTTTTATTCCATGACGGTTGGCGACTGGGGACAATCTTATTTATATGCCAACAAACTGGGACCTAAAGCTTATACATTAGTTGATCTCGGCCATCATCTCCCTAATGCGAATATCGAACAGATCGTTTCATTACTGATGATGGAGAATAAACTCGCCGGTTTTCATTTCAATGATTCCAAATACGGTGATGACGACCTGACAGTGGGCAGCATCAATCCTTCCAGCTTATTTTTATTTTTTAATGAACTGGTAGAAGGAATGGATGCAAGAGGTATGAACCACGCCACTGATCTCGGCTGGATGATAGATGCATCGCATAATGTAAAAGATCCGCTGGAAGATCTGCTGCAATCCATTGAAGCGATCATGATAGCTTATGCACAGGCATTGCTGGTGAATACAAAAGAATTAAAAGCGGCACAGGAAGTGAACGATGTGGTAAGATGCCAGGAGATATTGCAAACAGCCTATCGAACAGATACCCGGCCTTTAATAGCAGAAGCGCGGATACGATCAGGCGGCGCATTAGAGCCACTGCAATTATTCCGTAACCTGAAAGTGAGAGATGAATTAATTAAAGAACGCGGTAAAAAAACGGTAGCAACGGGATTGTAAGTTCGAAAAACGAAAAGAATAAAATTCGAAAAGACTACTCCGTTTAAAACAAAGCTCACACGGACTTACCGGCTTCCCGGCTAATTAATATGAACAAGATAAACGTGATAGCGATCTTCGATGTAGGTAAGACCAACAAAAAACTATTGTTGTTTGATCAGCAGTATAATGTGGTATTTGAAGAAGGCAAAAAACTGGAGGAAACAAAAGATGAAGATGGCTTCTCCTGTGAAGATGTGGCGAAACTGGCTGAATGGATAAAAAGTTCATTTGCACGACTGGTAGCCGATGAACGTTATGACATAAAAGCGGTTAATTTTTCCGCGTATGGCGCCAGCTTTGTTTATCTTGATGCTAAAGGAGAAGTAATGCTGCCATTATATAATTACCTGAAGCCTTATCCCAAAAAACTACAGCAGCAGTTTTACAAGACCTATGGTGGTGAAAGCGCCATCGCTAAACAAACAGCGTCTCCCATACTTGGCAATCTTAATTCCGGCATGCAGTTATACCGGTTGAAATATGAAAAGCCCGGTACATTTGAAAAGATAAAATACGCATTGCACCTGCCGCAATATTTAAGTTATATTCTTTCCGGAAAATTAAATACGGATATTACCAGTATCGGGTGCCATACCCATCTCTGGTATTTTCAAAACAATAAGTATCACGCATGGGTGAAGCAGGAAGGACTATTGGAAAAACTACCCGCTATTCTTGGTTGCACGGAGATAGCCAGTCGTACACAGGATGGCATCGCTGTCGGCGCCGGGTTACATGATAGCTCGGCTGCGCTGATCCCTTACCTCTCTTCCTTCCAGGAGCCATTTATATTATTGTCAACAGGTACCTGGTGCATCAGCCTCAATCCGTTTAATCACAGCCAGCTCTCCGATTATGAACTGGATAAAGATTGCCTCTGCTACCTTTCTTATGAAGGTAAACCGGTAAAAGCTTCCCGGCTTTTTGCGGGTTATGAACATGAGCAGCAGGTAAAAAGACTGGCTGAACACTTTAAGAAACCTTTGGACTACTATACAACGATTGCCGCTGATAGCTTTTTACTAAAAAAAGTAAAACAGGGTAAAAAGGAACTGGTGATAAAAGAGCAAACTGTGATGGTAGGTCAATCGGCTTTTGCCAAAAGAAACCTGGAAAACTTCATCAGCTATGAACAGGCTTATCACCAATTGATCGCCGATCTTATTGTTCAGCAGGTACGCAGCACGAACATTGTATTAAAAGGAACAGCCGTTAAAAAAATATTTGTGGACGGCGGCTTTGGCAAAAGCCCGATCTATATGCACCTGCTGGCATCCTCTTTTCCCGAGATAGAAGTATATGCCGCCTCAATAGCGCAGGCCACTTCGATGGGAGCCGCCCTGGCAATACATGATAAATGGAACCATCTCCCTGTTCCTGTGGATATGGTGAAGCTGAAATATTATAAAGTGGGAGACAGTTTGAATACGATTGTTTAATTATGTCATCATAATTTTTTCGCTCTGAATTTCCTGCATTACCCTCTAACAATTGAAATTTAAGATTGGATTGTCCTAGCAACAATACAAAATGTATAATATCAATCTGCTGGTTTTCAATGGCTAAATAATTTCATACCCTGCGCCTTATATCATAAATTTGAAGTGTTGTATGCCATAACAATCAAGGATGCGCTTAATATTAATATGCACATTTTCGACTTTACTCACAGCCTTATTTGGACAATCACCTAATATCGTTAATAACAACATGGGAGACAGCCTTGCTAGTTCAACTAACCAACTTGACATTTCAAATGCGGTGGCAGTCAAACCCAGGGAAGCCATAAAGCTTTTTAGGAAAAAAAGAATCGATCATCTAGTATATATTGCCACGATAAAGACAGCCGAGAAAACCTACTGGAGCTTTTTTAGAACTGGGCTTGAAGCTTTTAGTCAATTTAAAGAATCAGCTGATACCGATACCTTGGTCGGAACTGTGCTAAATGGCGAACCTGTATTTGTAACTCCCATTCCAGATTATCTTTTTTTCGCAACACAGCACAATTTTCAAGTCCTGAATGAGATGGATACGACTGGTGTTTCGGCTAATCAAAAGCGTTACATCATTGTCTTAACATCCAAACATCCTAAACGGTTCATTAATGCTTCTAAATGAAATATGTTACGGCATACAACATGGGGTGCTATGTATATAGGCATTAGAGAAGGATCATATCGTCACTACTTATTTCAAAGCCATGATGCGTGTCTCACGCACCATGGCAAAGATTGTTTAAGACCAGGTTATCTTTTTTATCCTCCTGTATTTCTGGTTTTGACGCCATAACAATTAAGATGACGAAGACTTTATTCTGAAAATCAAATGGGATTTTTCTTGAAAAGCCGGATGCACTGCCATAAATTTACGTGTTAGCGACAACTAGTTGCTTAAACAACAACCTCATGAAACGATTTTTGATTACCCTACTCTTATCCGTGCCTTTAGTTGCTTTTGGGCAGGCAGAGATAGATCTCACTAAATTGCCCCTGGTTGCGCACAAACCTCATGTCGCGATAAATGGTAGCCATCAGCGTAATGTCGTAAGTATCACAGAGCTTCTTAAACATGGACTCCAGGTTGTCCTGGATGATAACAGTTTTAAAGTTATTCAGTTTGATATCATTTATGATTGTCATTCCCGTTCCCTTTTTGATTTTAGCGTAAAACGATATATAGGTGATAAAGTTGATCCTGGTGACGATTATCTTCAGAAACGAGTTTTGGCTGGAGATGTAATCACGATTGACAATACGGTGATAGAGAAAAAAGGTGTTAAATTCAAAATGAAAGATTTTGGGCTAATTATCTCGAACTAACTTCATACCACTAACATGGTGCCTCACGATGGTTGAAGAATATAAACTCATCGGCATATAGCGAATCAACTGTAGTTTAGGCGGAACGAATAAATCTAAACAAAAAAATATAACTTCATAATTCTATTGGGATTCAGTTCCGGCTGACGGATCATAGAATACCAGCACAGCAGCCCTAACGTTGGCTGCTATATATCTTATGTTCGAAAACACTTTTAAAGTTGAATTAGCTAATCTTAGTCCAGATAGATTAGTAATTGACAAAATATGGTCAGAAATTCAATCTTATTACAGCAGATCTACTAGGTATTACCACAACCTGACTCATTTAGACAATTTAATTGACAACCTTGTCCCAATCAAAAGCCAAATTGAGGACTGGCAAATTCTTATCTTTTCGGTGGCTTATCACGACATAATTTATAACACTTTAAAAAAAAACAACGAGGAGAGAAGCGCCGAGTTTGCCTATCAAAGAATGACCCAACTAAACTTTCCCTCACTTCTTAAGGACAAATCATTAGTGTCCCGTTAAATTAGTTCAATTTTTAATTGTTCGCATTTTTGTTCTTTGACATTCTTATAGATAGGGCTTTGCAATAACTCATTTAAGGGTGCTTTGTCAAAAAGCGAAGCACTCATTATTTGTAGC
>JAATGJ010000119.1 GCA_015654695.1 Chitinophagales bacterium
AAACAGGAAATGTATGGACCAATCCTGAGCGGAGTTGTCAGCACGCCGACCCTTCCCTTACCTTAAAACCGGGAGAATCAAAAAGCCTGCAATTAAAAACATTCCTGGTCAAAGGCACACTCAACGAACTGCTGTCACTTACCGATAACCAGCCATCAAAAAATAAGAATTGAAAAAGGTTATCGAAAAAGTATATTACGAATTCTGATCACCTTGACCCTTCTCTGGTAACAGTCTTGCAAATTCACCGCTGTTTTTGTTTTCGTCACATTTTTCCAGGGTTTTATCACATTTTTCAAAAGAGCTTTATTAAAGATTGCACTTTACGTCAGGTTAACAAAGTGCATACTAGTTTACAGTCTGTCATCCTGGTTATAAAACATTTAAAAATAAAATTTATGAAACGTAAAATATTAGCGGGTTTACTCTGTGTTAGGCGATGTGCCCCCGCTAAAGTTAAACAGATACAAATTATAAAAATTAAAGTGCTGGCGGCCTTACTGATTATATGCAGTTCCACATTCGGACAGGATAAGCTGGTTACAAGGCTGGATGGCAGCAAAATTTCCTCTGCTGAAATTGATACAACAGTTAAGCGTTTAATGAACGCGGCGAATGTGCAGGGACTGAACCTGGCAATATTAAATAATAAAAAAACGGTATTCATTAAATCTTATGGTTTCCGGAACAAACCTATGAACACATTGTTAGACACATCTACGATTGTTTATGGCGCTTCGTTCAGCAAGGCTGTTTTCGGGTACCTGGTAATGAAACTGGTGGAGGAGAAAATCCTTGATTTAGACAAACCCTTATATCAATACCTGGAAAAACCTGTTCCCGAATACGAATATTTTTCGGATCTGAAGAATGATGACCGTTGGAAAATAATTACCGCACGAATGTGCTTAAGCCATACAACAGGGCTGCCCAATGTGAGATGGTTTAATCCAATAACATCGGAACAAGATACGCTTGGCGTTATCAAAATATACTTCACACCCGGAACAAAATATGCTTATTCGGGCGAAGGGTTTAAATTCCTGCAACTGGCGATTGAAGAAATTACTCAAAAAAATATTGATGAACTGGCGCAGGAAAAAATATTCAGACCCCTGGGAATGACCAGAACCGGCTTCATCTGGCATGATTCGTTTGGCGATGATAACGTGGCTGTAGGACACATGAATGATGGAAGTACCGACCAAAAAAGAAAACGCACCGAAACCGTTGCAGGCGGCTCTTTGGTGACCACCATTGCTGACTATACAAAGTTTATAGAACAGGTGATGCAACAGAAAGGATTAAGCAAAAACATATACAGGGAAATGATTTCGCCGCAAATTACCATACATTCAATAACGCAGTTTCCTCCCATAACGTACGAAACAACAACCGAAAATAACGCCATTCACTTAGCCTACGGATTGGGATGGGGTCTGCTGGAATGCCAATATGGGAAAGCATTTTTTAAAGAAGGGAATGGAGGTTCCTGGAGAAATTATAATATCAATTTTATTGATAAGGGCATTTCCATCATTATTATGGCCAACAGTGAAAATGGAGAAAAAATATTTAAAGAACTTTTAGAAACATTGATTGCAGATTCTTGTATTCCCTGGAAATGGCAAGGATATTATCCGTATGATTACAAAAAATAATTTTCGCAATCGCCTGACAAAAGTATTGCTGCAACCGGCGATACATTTACACCATGGCAATGGGAGCGGTACTGGCCCTATGCGTCTAAAGTAAATTAGAATAACTCTTTTATAGCATAGTTTTGAAAAAAAATCACGTCTCATGAAGGTAAGATGGAGAGAGCATGAAATGATATGCGTTGCTGTTTTGGTGGCAGCGCAGATTATTATTACTTTATTAAAGATATACGGACCATCTTACCGGGAAGCGATAACTGATATCGCCAACGAATTTAAAAATAATGGCTATCCTTTTATTTCCTGGAAAAATTTAGTACTGCCTCAAATATGTTCACTGGTGCTGATATATCTAGGGTACCTGTCGGTTAACCTGGTCATTATACCGTCTATAAAAAAAGTTCCGGTTACAGGTTTTACAGGATGGTTTACCATCAACTTAATAAAGCCGCTGGCAGCGATTGCTGTAACCAGTTTTCTGCTGGCGGCCGGCGTAAATCTAATTTCATGGTTTGCCCTGCCGCATTTATACAATTACTGGGATTACCCCTTCCTTTCGATCTTTGGGTTTAATGAAAGGCCGTTAACTAATTTATTCTTTGGCCTTGACATGGCAGCAGGCATTATCGGTTTTACCGTTGCAGCAGCAAGCTTACGGGAATTCATCATCTGGCTGATTGAAAGGCCCGGCCCCGGGAAGGAGTACCGGGTGCTGGTCACTAATACCGCTACATCGCTGTTGTTTATATGCCTGCTGGCTGTGTTTTTGATTCATCCCATCCGGGAAAATTCCAGGTTATTTGTTGCTTATGTTATACCCGTACTTTTTTTATACGTTTATTTGACGTACTGGCTTTTCCCGGTGAAAATAAAAATAGCTGCCGGGAAAAAGTTACCGGCAGCGCTTACCCCTTCTGTTATTGCGCAGCTTTTTTTTTCAACACTTGCCGGGTCACTTCCGCCGGTTTTTATTTTAGGCAAAGATGCCAGCCCGTTTCCATTTTACGTTTTCTGGCTCTTCCTGCTGCTGGTCATTACACCTGTTTGCTGGCTGTTTTATTTGCTGGGAAAAGACAAAATTGCACGATGCCGCAACATGGAGGCAGCGCTGGCAAGGTCAACGGCTGACCTGCAGTTCCTGCGTTCTCAGATTAACCCGCACTTTTTGTTCAATGCCCTTAACACACTTTATGGCACTGCCTTAAAAGAAAGCGCTGAGCATACAGCAGAAGGAGTTCAAAGGCTTGGTGACATGATGCGGTTCATGCTGCATGAAAACAATCTCGACTTCATCTCTATGGAAAAGGAAATGGAGTACCTGAAAAATTATATCGCTTTACAAAAACTCCGTACGCAATCTTTACCGCATATTCATATAGAGGATAATATTGACGAGGTAAAATGTAACGGCAACATTGCCCCGATGCTTTTAATTCCTTTTGCAGAAAATGCGTTTAAACACGGCATCAGCCTGAAAGATAAATCATGGATCACTATCAGGCTCACCTGTACCGGTACTACTACCAGCTTCGAGGTAAAGAACAGCATACATACCCGTTCGGATGAGGATACGGAAAAAGATAAATCCGGTATCGGGTTAAAAAATGTGGCGGAACGTTTAAAGCTTTTATACCCCGGCAGGCATGAACTGCATGTGAGTGAAAATGAAAATGAATTTACAGCCAGGCTGGTTATTTATTAAAGTTAAAAACCGTAAGCGATGTTAAAAGCAATCGTGATAGATGATGAACCCATGGCGCTGGAAGTTATCAAAGGTTTAACCGAAAAGGTAACCTTCGTGGAGCTGACTGGTTATTTTACCAATCCTTTTGAAGCCGCTGTGTTTCTGCAGGCAAATAAAGTTGATTTACTTTTTTTAGATATTAAAATGCCGGATATACAGGGCACCGAGTTCCTGAGATCCATTCCTGATCCGCCCATGGTAATATTTACTACTGCTTACAGTGAACACGCCGTTGAAAGTTTTGAACTTGATGCCATTGATTATTTACTGAAGCCATTTTCGTTAACCCGTTTTTTAAAAGCCTGTAATAAGGCTTATGAACACTATGCATTGAAAAAAACTAAAAATGATTCTCCCGGGGGTCTTTCGCATGTATTTGTCAAGAGCGGTTATGAACAGGTACGGGTGGAGCTCAGCGACATCCATTATGCAGAAGGCAATGGTAACTATGTGGTGTTTGTGGCTGGTAATAAAAAAATAGTTTCGCGTCTTACCATGAGTGAAGCCGAGGCGTTATTACCTGCAACCGATTTTATACGCGTTCACCGTTCGTACATCGTCTCAAAAAGGCATGTTCAGAAAATGGATAAAAGATCCATTTGGATTCAGCAAACAGAAATTCCTATTGGCTCTGCGTATGCAGTTGAAATTGAAAAGCTAATCAAATAACCTTTGAAGGCGTAATGAATCCAACGATTTTCATGGGGACAGGCAAGTCGGGTATAAACCTGCAAGCAACTCCGCTGTACTTACTTTATATACTCTTTCTTAATACCCAGTTTTTGCATTCTTGATTTTAATGTTGAAGGCGGAATATTCAACACCTCCGCCGCACCCCCGGCGCCCCATATACGGCCATTGCATTTTTTCAGAACAGTGATTATATAGTCCCGCTCATTTTCATGAATGGTTTTCATACGTGTATCTTCATCCACTGAAGCCAGGTCCTTTTTTTGAATGGGGGGCAATAAAATATCTTCAATCGTTGTTCCTTTTGTAAGGAGCACACTTCTTTCTACCAGGTGCTCCAATTCACGGATATTGCCGGGCCAGCTATAGGCCATCATATTCTTTAACACCTTATCCGATATCCCGGTAATCTTTTTTCCTGCTTTGCGGCTATAATAATTCATGAAATGATAAGCTAATGCAGGAATATCTTCTTTGCGTTCACGCAATGAAGGCAGTGTAACAGGAAAAACATTCAGGCGATAGTATAAGTCAAGACGAAAACGGCCTTCCGCCACCTCTTTTTCCAGGTTACGATTGGTAGCGGTAATAACACGTACATTGACTTTGACAGGGGCTTTCGCTCCTATACGTTCTATTTCTTTTTCCTGTAATACCCGCAATAATTTTGCCTGCAATTCAACCGGCATTTCACCGATCTCATCCAGGAAGATGGTTCCTTTATCAGCCAGTTCAAACCTGCCAATTCTTTTTTCTATAGCGCCGGTAAAAGAACCTTTCTCATGACCAAATAATTCAGATTCGATCAATGTCAAAGGAAGCGCAGCGCAATTTACTTTCACGAATGGTTTTCCATTTCTCGGCGAAAGGTTATGAATACAATCGGCGATCCTTTCTTTACCCGTACCGCTTTCTCCCATGATCAGTACAGATGTGTCAGAAGGAGCTACCTGTGTGATGTGGTCAAATACATTTAATAATAAGTGGCTTTTGCCGATAATACCTTCAAACCCTTCCATTCCCGTAGCCAATTCAGTAGTGCTACGAACATTTAATTCCGCTATAGCAGTCGCATCCGTTTTTCCACTACCCAGCATATCTTCTGTGCTGTTGCTTAATACCTGATGCAGCCGGCTGAATAATTCGATATGATCTTCATTATATGCATCCGGCCTGCGGCTGTAAAAACAAAAACTGAAAAGCTGACCGTTTGAAAGGTGTAAGGGCAAAGACAGGTGTGACTTCATTCCGAAAGTACCCGCGAATAATTTTTTTAAGGAAGGTTGCCGGCAAATTTGTTCAAATGCTTTTTCGTTGTACCATACCGGGATTGTATCAGGCGTTGTGTTTTTTACTAACGCTTCAACTTCCTTCATAGTTTGTCCTGTAATGTTTAATAATTCACGAATACCTATTGTTTGGTATTCATCATATCCAATTCTCAAAAAACTCAATGCCTGGCAGGACATATCGCCGATCGTATTAAAGCCTGCTGCTAAAAAGTCAAAAGGAATATACGGTTGAAGAGCCTGTCCTGTTGTAAGCAATTTTTTTTCCCAGTTGTCCGGACCAGTAATAATAGCGGATAACTGGTCTTTTAAAACAGCTTCTCTTTTGAAAGAGGCTTCCATGCTATGTTCATGACGGTATTGCGCAATTTCAAGTGCTATCAGCAAGTCTTTTTCCCGGAATGGTTTTACCAAAAAACCATAAGGCTGCGTGGCCTTGGCGGCATTCAATACATCTTCGTTGGAATTAGCCGACAAGTACACGAAGGCAATATTATCTTCTCTTAATTGTTTGGCGAGATCAATACCTGTTTGTTTTCCTGAAAGGAAAATATCCAATAATACAAGATCAGGCTTTTCCTGTGCAATCAGCTCTTTTGCTTTTGCTACGGTACGGGCAATGCCGCAAACGGTATAGCCGGACCGTTCCAGCATTGACTGGAGATAATTAGCTTCTACAAACTGATCTTCTACGATCAGGACATTTTTTTTCATAATCAATTAATTTCAATTGAATGACCAGGCGCAGTAAGGGTTAAATCATTACCGGTAGATGGATCATATTTAAATGAAATATTTATTTCAGTACCCTTATTATTTCTTATTGAAAAAACACCGTTCATGTCTTCACTTAATCCCTGCATCAGGCTCATTCCCATTGAACGGGATTTTGTATAATCAAGATCACCCGGCAATCCTTTGCCATTATCAGCGATGGTAAGGGAATAATTTTTTCCTGCTGAATGTTCCAGGGAAATGGTGATGACACCATCCTTATTTCCGGGAAAGGCATACTTAATTGAATTAGTAATAGCTTCATTAAGAATTAATCCTATTGGCAATGCATGAGAAAGATTCAGTTGCAGGTTCTCTATTTCCAACTTGAATAAAATGCGCTGCCTGGTATCAAAAGAATGTTTGAGGTAGTCCACTAACTCATGAATATACCCTGACATTTCAATGGCGGAAAGATTTTCTGACTGGTATAATTTTTGGTGAATAAGCGACATGGCCTGTACCCGGTGCTGGCTGTCACTAAGAGCAAGCAATGCTTCTTCTGTTTTCAGGAAACCGGATTGTGTATCCAATAAGCCTACAATCGTGTGAAGATTATTTTTTACCCGGTGATGGATCTCTTTCAGCAACCATTCTTTTTCATTGACCAGCTTTTGTAAAGAATTATTTTTTTGATTTATTTCTTTTTGCTGTATTTCAAGTTTTTCATTGGTCTTTTGCTTTAGCCGTAAATAGTTTACCAGCAATCCCATAAGGATCACCAGCAAAACAACCGCTCCCAATATCCAGTTACGTGTCGTTTTGGCCTGCGTCAGTTTGCCCTGCTGAAGCGTACTTTCTTTTTCAAGCAGTTTAATATTCTGTTCTTTTTTTTCCGTCTCATATTGAATCTGCAATTCTTCTATCTGTTTACTTTTATCCTCGTTGAATATAGAATCTTTAATTTGCTGCAGCAGGCTGAGATGGCTGATGGCGGAAAGGTAGTTGCCCATAGAAGAATCAACTTTAAAAAGCATCCCGTGAATGTCTTTCATCCGGGAAAGGGTAGCATCTCCTTTATCCATTTCCAATGACCTGCTGAGATATTCGCCTGCTTTGGCATATTCTTTTTGTTCAAGATAAAACTTCGCGATATCCTGGTAGGCAATAGAAACTATTTCCTTGTTCTCATCTTTAAACCCATTCGCCCCAATCATTTCCAGGTAATATTTTTCTGCCAGGTTGTATTGTTGCACTCCGTTATAATAGTTCGCTTTTACCTGCGCTAAAATTGATTTTTGGTAAGGAGTTGAAGGCGGATTTTCCTTTTCGATGGCGGTGATTATCTCAATAGCCTCGTTCTTTCTTTTTTGCTTAATCAATTGCTGGACCAGGAACCCCGTCGTTCTGTAAATAACAGATGCTTCCGAATGTATTTTTTTTCGGGTATCAAGGGCCTTCCGGTACCATTCAATACTTTTCTCTGTCTGTCCAAGTTCTTCATATACCAATGCCAGCTCACCATAGAAATAATCTACAATAACTGTATCGCCTGTTTTTTCCGCATCTTTTACACATTCCATGGCATACCATAACGATTTATTAAAATTTCCTTTATAACGGTTTATAGCAGACAGCGCATAGTAGGCATAATGAAAAGAATGTGTTCCTGCGGGTTTATATGTTTCAAGGACTTTTTCTATTTCATTTTCAGCGGTGTTCAATTTTCCCAGGTATATATATACTTTCGCGATTTGAAGCCTGGCGATTATTACATCTTCCCTTTTTTTTAACTGCTCATATAACAACGCTATTCGTTTAAAGCAATCTATTTTTGTTATTCCCGTGCTATCGCTATAGGTTATATACTTTTCCAGTTCCACCCACCACTTTATTTCTTCTTCTTTGTTTTCTGCTTTACTTACGTCATTTATTATTTTAATAAAATAAGCCTTTCCCTGTTTGTAATCTCCTTTGGCAAAATAATAATCCCCTGTGTAACGCCACGTTTCATGCCGCCACTTTTCACTATGAATGGAATCCGCCAGCTTTATGGCTTGTTGCAGGTAAAGAAATGCGCTATCAATGCCGGATTTATTTTGAGCGGGATTTTTTTGATAAAACGCTGACAGTTGAAACAACAGTTGCAGCCGGTTAGTATCCGGGTTGCTTTTTTGTAAAAGCAGGATAAGATCATTCACCGGTTGATGCGCTTTTGATTGCGCAGGAACCCGTACTGTAACAATCAGTAAAAAACAAATAATGGGAAAGAATCTAAACATGCATATTGTTTTGGCAATAATCCATAAAACAAGCCAACAAGGGAACCAGCACACATAGAAAAAAGAGAACCCTTACCGGCGTACTATGAATGTTTGAATCTCAGCTTAAAAGGATCATTAATAAAATTCTTATTCATCTGTATAAAACTTACCTGGTAATAAATATAGGCCAATCCGCCGTGGGATTTCGTGTTATTGTTTGTGATATCACGAAATATCACGGTCTTATTATTCAAGCCCGATTCTTAATAGTCTGACAGATAGTAGATTATATGATTGGTATTTGCTTTGATTAACCAGGATATATAAATGAATAAAATGAATAATAGTGAAACCAAAACAATCCTTTTTATCACCGGCGCTTTCGTACATCATAGTTGCTGGGATGAATGGAAATCATACTTTGAAAATAAAGGATACAAAACACTTGCCCCGCCCTGGCCGCATAAAGATGCTTCCGCTGAAGTATTGCGCAACCGGCAGCCTGATACTGCGATTGCATCCAACAGGTTAGCAGCATTAACTGAATACTATGCGGGCATTGTAAAACAATTACCTGAAAAACCAATACTCATCGGTCATTCCATCGGCGGCCTTATGGTGCAGTTATTATTACAGCAGGGCCTGGGCGCAGCAGGGGTTGCTATTCATTCGGTTCCACCGCAAGGCATATTCACTTTTAAGTTATCATTTTTAAAAGCAGGGTGGGGACCACTTGGATTTTTTACTTCTGTAAAAAGATCTTTCTTAATGTCTTTTAAAGGATGGGTGTATGCATTTACCAATGGAATGGAATGTGAGCAGCAAAAAGAATCCTATTACAGGCTGACCATACCGGAATCGAAACTAATAGTAAGGGATACCATAACAAAGGCGGCAAAAGTAAATTTCGAAAACCCTCATGCGCCATTGTTGCTTACTTCCGGCAGCGATGATCATACCATACCAGCTTCACTGAATTACGCCAATTATAAAAAATACAGGAAAAGTAATTCCATTACGGATTATAAAGAATTCAAAGGGCGCAATCATTTTGTTTTAGGCCAGCCAACCTGGAAAGAAGACGCTGACTATATACTGAACTGGATAAAAGGTATATAAATTATACAGCTTTATCCATAACACAACCCTGATTAAACAATGATCAAATAACAAAACCTAAAAACAGGAACATGAAAAAGACAATCAGAACAATCGCGGCTTTATTTATAGTTGCTGCAACATCGCTTTCAGTGACTGCACAAAAAGCAACCGTGGTAAAAAATATAGTTATTGTCCACGGGGCTTTTGCCGATGCATCCGGGTGGGAAAATGTTTTTAAAATATTGACAAGCCACGGGTACAATGTTTCATTAGTACAAAATCCTTTAACCTCGCTGGAAGATGATGCGGAAGCAACGAATAAGGTGCTGGACAAACAGGATGGTCCTGTTGTTTTGGTAGGCCATTCATGGGGCGGCTCTGTCATTACACAAGCAGGTGTTCATTCAAAAGTAGCAAGCCTCGTGTATGTTGCTGCGTTCGCTCCTGAAGTTGGCGAGTCAACACTTGATTTGGTAAAAACAGCTCCTCCCGCTCCTGAAAATGGAATTCTTCCTCCCGATGATAAAGGGATGATATGGTATGATAAAGCAAAATTTCATGCCGGCTTTTGTGCAGATGTAAGCAAAGAGAAAGCTGATTTCATGTATGCATCGCAGGCGCCTATTGCCGTAAAATCATTTATAACACCACTCACTAACGCGGCATGGAAAACAAAACCTTCTTACGCTATCGTAGCGACTGAAGATAAAAGTATTAATCCAACCATCGAACGCATGATGTATAAAAGGGCGGGTTCGGTAGTAACGGAACTTAAGGGGAGCCATGCTTTATTTATTCCCAACGCCAAAGCTATCGCTGATGTAATTGAAACGGCTGCGAAAGCCGCCGTTAAATAAGTAGAACTATTTTTTAAGCATACAATAATTTCTAAAGTAAGATTATGAATACAAGTACAATTCAATCTAATTATTCATTCGCAGGTAAATCAAAACTGTCGCTATGGTTTATTCTATTTTTTATTCTTGTGATGACGGCCTGTAACAGTAAGGATAAAAGTGAAAACGCAACCGGCGCTCCCGGTGACAGAAAAGATACTTCAGCCATTCAGCCTGCATCTCCGCCGGCAAACTTTAAACACCAGGCGGCTACTGTAAATGGAGTAAACATTCATTATGTTATCGGCGGTGAAGGTGAACCATTGGTATTGGTACATGGATTTGGACAAAACTGGTATATGTGGAATCGCCTGTTGCCTGAGCTTTCAAAACATTTCACTGTCATAGCTCCTGATCTCAGGGGTGTAGGCGAATCAGGTAAACCGGCGGGAGGTTATGATAAAAAGACAATGGCGACGGATATACACGAGCTGGTTAAAAAACTTGGGTACAAAAGTATCAATCTCGCAGGTCATGATATTGGTTTGATGGTAGCGTATGCTTACGCTGCGCAATTTGGAAGTGAAGTAAAGAAAGTCGCCTTGCTGGATGCATTATTACCCGGTGTTGACCCGGTATGGTCTGATCTTTCCGGCAAACTGTGGTGGTTTGGTTTCTTTGCAAGACCGGTAGCTGGGGATCTCGTTGCGGGACAGGCTAAAGAATTTTTGACAGACTTCTGGCCTGTTGTGGGCTATGTTAAAAAAGCCTTTACTAAAGAAGAAACGGACGAATTTATAAGAGCTTATTCAGTACCGGGAGCTACTACCGGGAGCTTTCATTGGTTCGGCGCTTTTCCCGAAGATGCAAAAGATAATCGTGAATTCATGAAACAAAAATTATCAATGCCATTACTTGCTATGGGTGCGGAATTTCAATCAGCATCTTTTCTTGCCGATCATTCAAGGCTGGTAGCGACGAATGTAACAGAAGTAAAAATTACGGGAGCGGGGCACTGGGTGGTGCAGGAGCAAACTGAACAGGTGTTAAAAGGGTTGAAAGATTTTTTTGAAAAATAAAAGCTTTTGCCCGGGTATAAAACTTATTTCAATCATTAACAAATTCAACTGCTATGTATTTATCTCGAAAATTTAAAAAAATTATCCGCAAACAAATCCGGTTTTGTATTATCACCGGGCTGCTATTGAATATGGCGCCAGTCAACGCCCAGGAAAATAAAAGCGGGGAGTTGCGAATGACTCAACAGGAAATTATCGCTGCAAAAGCAATGGGTACCTCCGCACCGGGATCTTCCAACTTGAGCGCTGTGCAGGTAATAGTTATTTATGGAGATCCTTCGAAGGCCGGACTTTATACTATCTTATTAAAAGTGGCGGCTAATACAAAAATCCCGGCCCATCTTCATCCTGATGAACGTATTGGCACCGTGGTTTCAGGAACATGGCATTTTGGATATGGCGATAAATTTGATAAAGGCCAATTAAAAACACTTCCGGTAGGAAGCGTTTACTCCGAAGTGGGAAACCAAAATCATTTTGCGATGACAGGAAAAGAACCGGTTATTGTTCAAATAACGGGTTATGGTCCTTCGGGTGTAACCTATGTAAATGCTTCGGATGATCCGCAAAGCCACAACTAATAAGATACTGAATACATGTGCGGGAATATTTTTCAATGGTATTTAAGGATACCCATTTTATTATAACACAATACAAAACTTCAATTAAAATGAGCAGCAGTATAATACGGGATCAAAAAAATGATCATTTACTTACACCCGGCAATTCCGCATTGATAATTATAGATTACCAACCTATCCAGCTCCATTCTATTAACTCCATGAGCAGGAGCCTGCTGGTTTCTAATATTGTAACTGTAGCTAAAATGGCGCACAGCTATCAATTGCCCATTGTTCTTTCTTCCGTCAATGTAAAAACAGGATTTAATAAAAATGTAATTCCACAACTGCGTGAAGTATTACCGGGGATTGAGCCTTTTGACAGAACAACTATTAATGCATGGGAAGACAAGGAATTTCACGAAGCGGTTATAGCGACGGGCAGAAAAAAATTGATCATCACCGCACTATGGACAGATGCCTGCCTGACGTTCCCCGCATTGGATGCGTTAAAAGAAGACTATGAAGTGTATGCCATTGTTGATGCAGTGGGAGGCACTTCTGTTTTAGCTCACGAAACAGCTTTGCGAAGAATAGAACAGGCGGGAGCAAAACTTATAAGCGTTGCCCAACTGGCTTGTGAACTGCAACGTGACTGGAACAGGTCTGAAACCGTACACGCTATGGTTGATGCGTTGACGGAGGCGGGCATTTTTTTACAGCTTGAGTGAAATTATCCCGGCAGTTCTTTATGAATAATACCAGCGGCAAAGTCCACTTCTTTCTCTGTATTGAAAATATGGCAGGAAAACCGGATACCATTGAACCATTGTTTATGAGTAGGACGTATGCTTAATTTATACTTATCTAAAAGCATTCTTACAAATGAAGTTCTTTCAATCGTACCAGGTACCAGGCATGCAAGCAATGGAGAAGCCAATGGTCCTGCGGCCGGGCTCACGATTGTTACCTTATTCATACCGGATAGCCGCTCATACAACCGGTTCCGGAGTGAAAGATTGTGTTCTTCAATCTTTGTGATGCCAACCGATTCAATATATTCAATGGCTTTACCCAGTCCCAGGATACCAGCTGAGTTGACCACTCCGTTTGAATCAACATAAGTGTTGTAGGATTCCTCAAACTGTATAGGACGAATAATATCATGCACCTCTTTTGATAAATACAAAAGACCGGTGCCTTTTGGCCCCATCAGCCACTTATGACCACTGGTGGCGTATGCATGACATCCCAGTTCTTTTACATTTACTTTTATAGCGCCTGCAGCCTGTGCGCCATCAACAATACATAATATCCCTTTCGAACGGGCCAATGCTGAAATTTCAGGAACAGGTACACGAAGACCGGTAGATGAAAAAATATGACTGATACTGATGAGCCTTGTTTCTTTTCTAATACTGTCATTTATCCTGTTCAATATGGCCGCTGCATTATTTTCACCCGGTGGAATGATTATGCTATCAACCACTACACCATAATATTTTTCAAAATATTTCCAGCATAAGATACCTCCGCCATGTTCCTGGTCGGTGGTAAGAATGCGGTCTCCTGGCTTTAACCGTAAACCCTGCGCAATAGCATTCATACCGTTGGTGGTACTGTTCGTGATCATCATTTCAGTCACATCGCAACCGAGAAACCGGGCTGCGGTAATTCTTGTTTTTTCGGCTAATGATTCTGCACCCCATTTGCCATAATATTTTAACGGTAATGATTCCAGTTCTTCCCATACTTTTTTTGATGCTTCTATTGTTTCCCTGCGGCAGGGGCCCAATGTTCCGGTATTCAGGTAAACCAATCCCGGTTCAAAAAGATATTCGCTGCCTGTTTCTTTTTCCGGGAGAAATGAATCGGGTTGAGCCAAAGCAGCATAGGGAGATATAGTATTCATCAATAATCCTCCGGCCGTGGTGGCTGAAAAAGCAGTCAAAAATTTTCTCCGGTTCTGTTTGTTTGATTTCATAATATGTGTTTAATAATAGAAAAACAAGTTGTGCGGTTGTTGCGACTGCAACTGTGTCGCCGGGTTAACCTTCAATTAATGGGGTTGCAGGTAATAAGTAAATTTATGATATATCTTATACGATGCAAAAAACCGGTAATGTCTCAATTTCCCACAAAGTCGCAAAGGACACCAGGTGATTTTGTCTTTAATATCAGTAAGGAATGGATGAATAAGCAGTCGTTTCACCTGCAAGCAATAGCTTGATTGTTGAAAAGCGAAGCTGACAAGTAAAACCGGAGATTTTCTTTTCATCATGGAGTTGTAGTTCCCTAATTTTGATTCATGACAAAATTTTGTATAATTATCATACTCCTGTTTTTGCCGCGTATAAATAGTCATGGACAATTCCTGAAAACGAAAGACGGTGCCATTGTTAATGAAAAAGGCGAGACCGTCATTCTGCGCGGAATGGGGCTCGGTGGCTGGATGTTGCAGGAAGGCTATATGTTCCGGCTTTCTAACCTGGGACAACAATACCGCATCAAAGAAAAAATTACCGATGTAGCAGGACCCGAAAAAACAAAACAGTTTTATGATCAATGGCTGCTTAATCATACTATGAAGGCGGATATTGATTCAATGGCTGCCTGGGGTTTTAATTCTATCCGTTTGCCGATGCATTACAATCTCTACACATTGCCGGTAGAAGAAGAACCGGTTAAGGATGCAAATACATGGCTGGAAAAGGGATTTGTGATGACGGATAGTTTGTTAAGCTGGTGCAGGGCCAATAAAATGTACCTTATTTTAGACCTGCATGCCGCGCCCGGCGGACAAGGTAATGACCTGGCTATTTCAGACCGCGACACCGCCCAACCTTCTTTATGGGAGAGTGAGGCTAACCAGCAAAAGACGATAGCGCTATGGAGAAAACTGGCGGAACGGTATGTGAATGAACCATGGATAGGCGGGTATGATATTATCAACGAACCCAACTGGGGCTTTGAAGATCCTAAAGATTTTCGTGGTACAGCGGAAAAACAGAATATACCCCTGCGAAAATTGATGATGGATATTACCAGGGCTATTCGTGAAGTGGATAAGCGTCATATCATCATTATAGAAGGAAATGGTTTTGGCAATAATTACAGGGGAGTATTACCTCCGTGGGATGATAATATGGTATTAAGTTTTCATAAGTATGGAAATTTTAATACAACCGCCCAGATCAAAAATTTTCTTGAGTTGCGGGACCAGTATAAAATTCCGTTATGGCTTGGAGAATCAGGAGAGAATTCGAATACCTGGTTTACAGAGGCGATTCAATTGGCGGAGAAAAATGGAATCGGCTGGGCCTGGTGGCAATTAAAAAAAATGGGTATCAATAACCCGCTTGAAATAAAAAGACCGGAAGGATATGATAAACTTCTTGCTTATTGGTCAGCTAAAGGTCCAAAGCCATCCGAAGAGGAGGCCTGGACAATATTAAAGGAATGGCTGTCAAACCTGAAAATAGAAAATAACATTTATCATCCTGATGTCACAGATGCCATGTTCCGGCAAGTATATTCAACCGGTACAAAACCTTTCAAAGAACTTTCTATTGCAGACAATACGACGATCATGGCTGTTGATTTTGATATGGGCCGGCAACGTTATGCCTACTATGATACAGATACCGCCCGTTATCAATATACAGCGGGAGTGAATACAGATGGCAACAGGGGCCGCGCCTACCGGAATGATGGTGTAGATATACAAAAAGGGGAGGCGGGATATTATGTGTTTAATACAGAAGACGGCGAATGGCTTCAATACACGGTTAATGTAAATACAACAGGTAAATACAATATTTCATTTATTACTGCGGCAGAAAAAGAAGGTGGCGTTGTTTCATTGCTTCAAAATAGCAGGGCGATTGTAAAAGAATTTTCTCTTCCGGCCACCGAAGGAAAAGAAAACTGGAAAATAGCAACGGTCAAAAATGTTTCTTTAAAAAAGGGCAGTCAATCCTTTGTTATATCCATCATCAAAGGTGGATTTAACCTCGTTGGTGTTCAATTCGAAAAAATCAAATAATGCTCTGTTGAAATTGATCCTGTCATTATATTGTCTTTTGCTGCCTCAACACAGGAGAAAACTATGCATAATGGATAAAGACCAGCCGGGTTTCTGATTATTTGGATTAACTTGGTGACCGCTTCTGAAACATAAGGCTTGCCCTCCATGCAAATTGAAAACAAATACGAAGAGTCCACCCTGTTAGCTTTGCTGGCGCAGGATAGTGAGTATGCTTTGCAACTGGTATTTGACCGCTACCGGAATATTATTTTTAAAGTGGCTATGATGTACGTAAAATCACCTGTGATAGCGGAAGAAATCGTACAGGATGTTTTTCTTAAACTCTGGTTTCAACGAAAAAATTTAACGGAGATCCGTTCACTGGAATCATGGCTTTTTACCATCACCAAAAACCTGACACTGAATTGCCTGAAGAAAATCGGTCATGAATGGACTGCAAGAGAAAAATGGGTAAAGGAAAATGACCTGTCGGAAAACAACACCGATTATAAAATATTGAATGCCGAAAACCAGCAACTGCTTCACCAGGCTATTCACCAATTATCACCCCAGCAGCAGCAAGTATATAAGATGGCCAAAGAACAAGGCCTGTCCTATGAGGCTATTGGGAAACAATTAAACATATCCGCCGGCACGGTGAAAACACATATGGCAAGGGCGCTGGCATCTGTCCGGTTATTTTTACAGCAAAATGGTGAACTCCCTGTTCTTCTTATCATCGCCGGCATACAACTTTATTAAAATTATTTCAGGTCTTTGTACTCCTTCCTTTCTTCCCGGTTGTCTTTATAGTAACGATTGCCTTTGTGCTGGTTCCAGGCATGGGTCAACAAAGCTGCTTTATGATGAACAAGGAAAAATTTATACTGCTACTTGATAAATATACTTTAGATGATATATCACCTGAAGAACGCAGCGAATTCCTGGCTGCTGCAACATCAGGAATTTACGACGACCTGGTACTCCAGCATATTGAAAAAAAGCTCCGGGCCCCGAATGCCACAATAGAAGGCGCTAATCTTCCTCCTCACAGGTCCGCTGATATCCTTCATAAAATTCTTTCTTCCGAAAAACAAAATTCCACATTAATACCTAAGGTTTCAGTAAGAATGAAGATCATACGCTGGACCGTCGCCGCTGCTGTTATTAGCGCGGTTTCTTTGGGGGCATACATACTAAGCGACACTGAAAATGTGAAACCGGGTTCAAATGCGGCCTTTGCAAACAACATGCTTGAAAAGGTTAATGTGACAGTACAGCCCCTGAAAATTCAAATGGAAGAGGGCAGCATTATTACGCTGCAGCCCGGCTCTTCTATTCATTACCCCAGTCATTTTTTACCGGATAAGAGGGAGATATTCCTGGAAGGTGAAGCTTTTTTTGAAGTAAGTAAAAATGCCAGCCGCCCTTTTTTTGTATATAATAATAACATTGTGACACATGTACTGGGCACCAGTTTTAATGTGAAGATGAACAGGGAAAACAAACAGGTGGAAGTGTCGGTAAGATCTGGCAGGGTGGAAGTATATGAAGATAAACCTGCGGTGAAAGCTACTGCCAGTAAAAAAAATAACGGGGTAATTCTTTCACCCAATCAAAAAGTGACATACGACCAGGATACTCGGCAATTCGTCCCCTCGCTGGTGGATGTTCCCCTGCCCATCATCAATGAAATGAGCGATAAAAACGTGACACCTGAAACGGCTGTCTTTGAGTCAACCCCCCTTAAGACAGTACTTAGTTCATTGGAAAGAAGTTATGGAATTGATATCGTGGTGGAGACGGAGAATATATACAAATGCCTGTTCACGGGTGATGTGAGTCAGCAGGATCTCTACACAAGGCTCGATGTCATTTGCCAGTCAGTGCAGGCTTTGTATGAAGTAAAGGGAACAAAGATATTAATCAAGGGGAAGGGATGTAACTAATAATAATAACCAAAACAGTTAATATAATATGATGATAACGTTATTGAAAATCTAAAACACCGGGTTAATAAAAAAAGCCGGCAATGTGGAGCATTGCCAGCTTTATAACAGAACCTTGTGCAGGTCCAAATTTTGTCCGAATCAATTTTAGCGAACGAACAAAACTCAATGAAATTATGAAAAAAAAGCAACTTGTTGCTGCAATACTGCTTACAATGAGAATAACGATTGTACAAATGACACTGGCCTTTATTTTCGCCAGCTCTTTGTATGCTAATGAAACATCCGGCCAGGGAATACTGGATAAAAAAGTTTCTATTTCCGCAGAAAATCTTACCCTGAGTAAAGTACTCTTAAAAGTACAAAAGCAAACAGGTGTAAAGTTTTTATACAGTCCCAATACGATAGAGGCTGACCGCAAAATTTCATTTACTGCGGTGGACAAGAAACTCGGTGTTTTCATTAATGAAATCATCAGGCCTTTATCTATTGATTATAAAGTGGTGGAAGACCAGATCTTATTATTTCCCACTAACAGTACTGCTCAAACTGAAATGGATAACCATCCCGGAACAGATATACAAGGAGCCCCAACCACCCCCACCGTTCAGAATGATAATATAGTAACAGGCCTGGTAACGGATGATAAAGGGGCGCCATTGCCCGGAGCCACCGTGACGGTTAAATCCAATAAAGCCCTGGTTACCACTACTGATAATTCAGGCCGGTTTAAACTGGATATCGGTACATCAACTGCAGTTCTTGTAATTACTTATACAGGATTCAGCTCACAGGAAATCAGTGTAACAGCTAACCAGTCCGTTTCAATTAAGCTTGCTATTGCTGAGAGTAATCTGGATGCAGTAATAGTAACGGGTTATTCAAAACAAAGCAAAAGAGATGTTACAGGAGCCGTATCCACCATTAGCGCTGATGTGGTAGCTAAAACACCTGTTGCTGATGTAGGCTCTGTATTGCAGGGTCGTGTGTCCGGTGTAAGTGTGGACGCACAGGGAGGTCCCGGCAGTACTGCCGTAGTACGTATCCGTGGTTTTGGCAGCAATGGTAATAATGATGTACTCTATGTAATAGATGGCGTACAAATGAGGGGCGGCAGCAACCTGGTAAACCCCAATGATATTGAAACGATCACGGTATTAAAAGATCCTTCCAATACAGCTTTATATGGAGCGCAGGGTGGTAATGGTGTAATAGTAATTACCACCAAAACAGGCAAACGTGGCGCGGCGCCTAAATTGGAATATAATGGTTATGTATCCTGGGAAAAGCCCACTACCTATCCCAAAAGTTTAAGCCCGCAGGAATATGCCGATGCGTATTGGAATTATTTAAAAAATTCCAACCTGCCTTTAACCAGCCAGTTTTATGGATCAGGCGCTACTCCCGTATTACCCGATTATATTATAGAAAGAACAGGGCTGCCTGTTTTAGTGGCAGCAGAAGGAAGCCCTGCTGTTGACCGCTCTCTTTATAATTTGAATAGTTACAGGATACTCAAAACAAACAAAGAGGGTACAGACTGGTTCCGTTCTGTTTTTGATCAAAGTTTCAGCCATAGCCACCAGTTGACGTTGAGCGGCGCTACCGATAAAAGTAATTACTCCCTGGGTATGGGTTATCTTAATAATGAAGGCACTTTGCTGGGTACCTATTTTACCAGGTATTCGTTCAGGGTAAATACCGAATTCAGGCCAACAGACTGGTTAAGGGTGGGTGAGAATATCCAGTTTTCTTATACACAAGGAGCTGGTCCGAGTAACGGTAATCATAACCCGCAGGGCCTCTTAGGCGATTTATACCAGCGCAGTTCGCTCATTCCCATTTATGATATTGCAGGCAATTTTTCCGGTCCGAAAGATTTTGCGAGTACCCCGGCATTGCGCCCCGGTGGTAATAACCCGGTGCTGGGCCAGGCCACTGACCGTGACAGAAGCGGTGGTTATAATGCAGGTATGATAGGTTCCGCTTTTGTGGCTATTGAACCTGTTAAGAATTTAATTTTTGAAAGCAAAATAGGCGTACAGTTTTATCCCTACAGTTATCGCTACTTCATTGATACGTTTCCTCAAAGTGTTTTTTCAGCATCCTATAATCAATTTACAGAAGGCGGAGGTTATAGCAGCGATATACGATGGACGAATAAATTGTCTTATGAAATCAGGTTAAAAGGTATTCACAGAATAAGCGCTTTTGCTGCGTATGAATTCAGTAAGGCGAAATCAAGAAACAGCCAGGGCACGGTTACCGGTCTTCCCTATACAACGCCGGGTTATATTAATCTTACTACCGGAACTTTTAATCCTACTATACCCATGTCTGGCGGCAGTGGTTATGAAAATTCAACTTCCATTTTTGGAAACATCAACTATGCATTAATGGATAAATACCTTCTCGGTTTTGTGGCCAGGAGAGATGGTTCTTCCAAATTCGGACCGCTGAACCGCTATGGAAATTTCTTTTCTTACAGCGGCGGATGGAGAATCTCAAAGGAAAAATTTATGGGGAATATTAGCTGGTTGAATGACCTTAAACTAAGAGTTGCTTATGGTGAGAACGGTAATAATGCTATTCCCCCGGATTTATACCTGGACCGCTATACATTAAGCGGGTATGTAAATTACAATAGCTATGATCTGAACGGCACCAATAATTCAGCCTTTAACGGTGCGGGTTTGTACCAACTTGGTAACCCTTTTATTCACTGGGAAACCAATAAGACAACCAATATTGGTTTCGATGCGGCTTTATTCAGAAATAAGCTGAACGTTTCTTTTAGCTGGTTTAATCGGATAACAAAAGATTTGCTCGCTGTACCACCAATAAGCGGATTACGTGGCGATGCCCTGGCGCCATTTGAAAACATAATGGAATTCGGCAATAAAGGAATGGAGCTGGAATTAGCATATAATAATAGTATCGGGGATATTAAATATGATATCGGGTTCAATATAGCCACGTACCGTAATAACGTAAAATATATCAGCAGTGACAGTGCGGCTGCCATTGACGGAAACGCATACGCCCCTACTGCTTTTTCATTAACACATAGCATTGTGGGGATGCCGGTTTCAAGTTTCTATGGTTATGTGCAGGAAGGAATATTTCAATCTTCGGCTGAATATACCAGCAATGCAGTAGCGCATGAGGGTCTCAATGCTGCTACAGCTCCGGGCCATTTTAAGTTCAAAGATTTAAATAAGGACGGTAAAATAAATAACAATGACCGCACTTTTATCGGTAATCCGCATCCAAAGTTCAGTTATGGATTTAATCTGAACCTGGGTTATAAAAACTTTGATCTCGGTATATTTCTGCAGGGTGTGCAGGGTAATAAAATTTTTAATTACTGGAGAGCTTACAGCGTGTTTCCGGGTGCACAGGGCGAAGGCGCTAATGATACCTGGAGCCCGGCCAACACCGATGCCAAACTGCCGATTTGGAGTAATACAGGAGCGGCTTCCGATCTTACGCCATCCAGTTTTTTTGTTGAAGACGGATCGTACCTGAGATTGAAAAGTCTCCAGGTCGGTTATACCTTATCTCCGAAGAAAGCGTTCAACAGCATAAGAATTTATTTACAGGGATATAATCTTGCCACGTTTACTAAATACACAGGAATAGACCCCGAAATAAGCACAGGCAGCGCTACGAATATAGGCGTGGATTTTGGCGGTAATTATCCTATTTCAAGAAAGTTTGTTTTGGGTGTCAATTTCGGATTATAATAAATAGTTTAAATGATTCAGTATATGAAAAAATTATCAATCACCCTGTTGGCTTTTATTGTTATCAGCACAGGTTGCAAAAAGAACTTCCTGGACGTGCCTTCTACCACCGGCGTTACATTAGAAGAGCTTTCCACCAAAGCCGGCGTTCAGCAATTATTAGTTGGCGCTTATCATGATGTTACCGGTTTAACCGTAAAGTCAGGCTGGTGGAGTACTACCGGTACCAACTGGATGTATGGCGATATTACTTCCGGCGACGCCTACCGGGGTGGTACCAATGATGGACCGGATGGGCTGGCGCTAGAACATTTCCAGGCATTGTCAACATCTACATTCCTTGCTTCCAAATGGCGGACTGTTTATGATGGTGTAGCCCGCAGCAATAAAGTGATACTGGCAGCCACTGCTGCCACCGATATGACTGCGGCGGAAAAAACCACTGCAATAGCTGAAGCCCGGTTTTTAAGAGGCCATTTTCATTTTGAAGCCAAAAAAATGTGGAACAAAGTGCCTTATATAGATGAGACAGTAGTTGATTTCAAAGTATCGAACGAAGTTGATATCTGGCCAGATATAGAAGCGGACTTCAAGTTTGCGATGGATAACATGCCAGCCATACAACGCTATAAAGGGCAGGCCAATAAATGGACGGCGGCCTGCTACCTTGCTAAAGCATATATGTTTGAGAAAAAATTTACAGAAGCTAAAGCTTTATTAAATACTATTATCCCGGCAGCGTATGGCGGAGCTGGCGCTGGTGTAACGTCACAGGGCCAGGCCTATGCGCTAATGACGAATTTTGACGCAAACTTTGACGCCGCAACTGAAAACAGCCCTGAGCACATATTTCAAATACAGTTTTCCGCCAACGATGGTTCCAATGGTGGCAATGCGAATATTGGTGATATTGCCAGCCAGCCTGCTTTTTATCCATTAACGAGCTACTATCAAACATGGAAACAGCCTTCTTTTAATTTAGTAAACGCTTTTAAAACAACGGCTGCCGGTTTGCCATTACCAGACACCTATAACGATGTAAATATGACTAATGATATGGGTGTGGCAGGATGGGAATATTATAATACTTACCAGGATCCCGTTGATCCCCGGTTAGACTGGACAGTTGGAAGAAGGGGAGTACCATTTTTAGACTGGACTACGCCGTCTTATTATAGCGGTTATGGTAGTAACCCCGGAAGTGATCCCGACTACGGATGGATCAATGACCGCAGTTTTGGCGGCCCTTATACCCCGGTAAAAAATAATTTCAGGTATAACAATGGTAATTTTTCAAACTTCTTTGAAAACTATGCGCAATATTATATGCTGACAAGCGCCGTAAACGTCAGCATTATACGATTTGCTGATGTATTGCTCTGGGCGGCTGAATGTGAAGTGGAAGTAGGTACTATAGATAAGGCCAGAACATTTGTAAACTTTGTTCGTAACCGTGCAAAGACAGGCCGCCAGGTAGAAGTGGTGTATGATGATATCGGTGGTTACCTCGCTTCTGCTAATTATGCAGTAGATACTTATAATACACCCTGGACAGACCAGGCTGCTGCACGCAAGGCGGTACATTTTGAAAGAAGACTGGAATTAGCTATGGAAGGGCATCGTTTCTTTGACCTGGTTCGCTGGGGCGAGATAGCTGATTTTATCAATACCAAATACCTGCCAAAAGAAAAAACAAGATTGCCCAATAACCTTACATCCGATATAACGTTTGTGGCCAATAAAAATGAATACTTTCCTATACCACAAATTGAAATTGACCTGAACCCGAATATGAAACAAAACCCGGGGTATTAAAATACTTAATTTGAAAGACCGGATTCAAAAGTCCGGTCTTTTACATTATATCGTTATTACTAATGAAAAAGAATCCATTTACCTGTTTTAGCATTGTATATATTTCTTTAAATATAATGATGGCCTCCTGCCAGGCCGAGCTGAATAAACAGGTGAATGAAACCGCATCACTTAAGACCTATTACCTCAGTAATAATGGTAATGATAATAATGATGGCAGCCGCCAGCATCCGTGGAAAAACATTTCGAAGGTGAAAGGCTTAACACTGAATGCCGGTGATTCTGTTTTGCTGCAGGGCGGACAAATATTTACCGGTACGCTTATTATTAACTATCATACCAGCGGTACCGTTGCAAAGCCGGTAGTGATTAGTTCCTATGGCAATGGGGTGGCTACGATCAACAGCAGCAATGAAGCAGGATTGATACTGAACAACTGCAATTATATACAACTGCAAAACATAAAAGTAGCCGGGGCAGGCCGCAAGAATGGAAACACTGCAAGCGGGGTGACAATAGCTTACTGCAATAATATTAAAATTGACAGCCTTGAAGTAGAAGGCTACCAGAAATCAGGCCTGTTGCTGCGCAATTGTTCTGACATACAAGTACAAAATGTATATGCGCACGACAATGGCTATGCCGGTATTTCAGTAGACGGCGAAAATTTTTCAAAAAAGGATTGCAGGAATATTGAAGTAAAATATTGCAGGGCGGAGAATAACCCCGGCGATCCCACCAATAGAAATAACCATAGTGGCAACGGGATCATTGTAAGTCAATGCACCAATTTAAAAATAGCTTATTGCACCGCTACTAACAATGGATGGGATATGCCACGCACCGGTAACGGCCCGGTAGGTATCTGGGCCTGGGAGGCTGACAGTGTTACGATAGAACATTGCTTATCCTACCGGAATAAAACTTCAGCAGGCGGCCAGGATGGTGGCGGCTTTGATTTTGATGGCGGCATTACTAATTCTGCGATCCAGTATTGTTTGTCCTATGAAAATGAAGGCAGCGGTATCGGGCTATTTCAATATTCTAACGCCAGCGAATGGAACAACAATACTATCCGTTATAATGTAAGTATTAATGATGGCAATGTATCTGCTGCTAAAGCAGGCATATATATCTGGAGCGCCGATGCAGCCTATTATTTAAAAAACTGCTATATCTATAACAATACTGTTTACAATGATAAAAACGCAGCTATCAGTTTTGCACCGGTAAGTACCAACGAAGGGTTTGTGTTTTATAATAATATCCTGGCGGGTAAGAAAGAAATTATTTCGGGCAACAATATAACAGGAAAATATCTGGGTAATTGCTGGTGGAGCCTGGATGACGGGTTCAATGTAAATCAAATAACAAATTTTAATACCTGGACAGTTCAAAAACGACAGGAAATATTGAATGGGAGTATCGCAGGGATAAATATCAACCCGGGTTTCACCAATATGAATAGTATTATTATCAGCGATGCAAGAATGTTACCAGCTTTCCTGTCGGTAAAAGTTGCCAACCCTGTTTTTGTGAATGGGGGAATTGATATCCTACAGTTGTTTGGTATCATACCGGGAGGAAAAGATTTTAATGAAAATGCGGCGCCGGTAAAAGGTATTGGCGCCAGTTTTTAAACGTGTTTGGATAAAAGGACTTTATGAAACAAACGGTAAGAAGAAATAGCTTGTATTGCATACTGTTTTTGTTGTTATCCATACATTTTTGCCCGGCCCAGGTTACCTACTCCATTGATGCATCTAAGGCAACTTCGAAAGTAAAACCCGGCCGTTACAATATGGGTAATGCAGGCCCCGCCGGTAAAGAAATAATAATTAATAACCGATATCTTACTATCGGCGGCATTCCGCAAATACCGGTAATGGGGGAAATGCAATTTTCCCGGGTAGCTAAAGAACGCTGGGAAGATGTAATCCTGAAAATGAAAGCCGCCGGCATCAATATTATTGCTACGTATTTATTCTGGATACATCACGAAGAAATAGAAGGACAGTTCGATTGGTCGGGCAATAAAGATTTCAGGAGTTTCATACAATTATGCGCTAAACATGACATGCTGGTTTGTTCACGCATTGGCCCCTGTGCGCATGGCGAAGCCCGCAATGGCGGTACACCCGATTGGATTCTCACAAAAAAAAATCTGAAGAACAGAACAAACGACCCCGTTTACCAGCAATATGTTTCAAAATTTTTTGAGCAAATTGGTGAACAACTGAAAGGATTGCTTTATAAAGACGGAGGGCCTGTTATGGCAATTCAACTAGAGAATGAATATACAAGAGGACAAAAAGGCGAGCCACATATTCAATGGCTGAAGCAAACCGCTATTAAATATGGAATGGATGTACCGATGTACACCGTTACCGGCTGGGGAGATGGTTCAGTTCCTGCGGGTGAAGTAATTCCCATGTGGGGTGGTTATCCCGACCAACCCTGGGATCCTACCATAGAAAAAATGACAAGCTGCGGTGATTTTGAATTTAATCCTTTTCGCAATGATGATAAAATTGGTAATGGATTGACGCCAAAAAAAGATCAGTATATGGATTATTCTGATGAGCCTTTTTTTACCTGCGAAATGGGATTAGGGGTACAAATGACAAGGCATCGCCGTTCTGTCATTGGTAAATATGATGGATTAGCTATGACTACTAATCGTATCGGATCAGGAAGCAACCTGCTGGGCTATTATATATTTGCGGGTGGTAGTAATCCAACAGGTACACTTTCCGCCATGAATGAAGACATGGATGAAACAGGCAACTGGAGCGAAACACCCCCCATCTCTTATGATTTCCAGGCTGCGGTTAGTGAAAGCGGTTTATTAGCGCCTTCTTATTACGAGGCGAAAAAAATAAACTATTTTTTAAATGAATTTGGAAAAGAGATGGCACCGATGGAACCATTTTTCTCAAAAAGTAAAGATGGTTTTCAATATTCCGTAAGAGCCAATGAGAACAGCGCCTTTATATTTGGTATTAACTATTGCCGCTTTACCGCAAAGCCACAGCGCAACGGTGTTCGGTTCAATGTAAAATTGGAAGGCGAAGAGATCACTTTCCCATCACAACCTGTGAACATTGAAGACAGCAGTATTTTTATCTGGCCGGTTAATATGGATTTGAATGGCATAACATTAAAATATGCTACGGCGCAACCATTGTGTAAAATGATGGATGCACAGGGTGAAAACATCCGGATATTCTTTCAATCCATAAAAGCTGCGCCGGAGTTTTGCCTGGATGCTGCCAACATTAGTAAGATTGAATCTGCCAATGGAAAAACGAAACTGCTAAATGATCGTTGGATAATATCTGCGCTGCAACCCGGCACATCTTGTATAATTTCCATTACCGGTAAAAACGGGGTTAAGCAAAAAATACTGGTGCTTTCACAGGCGCAGGCTTTGCAGGCGTGGATATTAAAGAATCACACTAAAAAGTATTTCCTTTTATCAGGTGAAACGCTTTACCTGGATGGCGATGAATTAAATATCATTGGCCCGCATAATAAACAAGAGGTCAGCATCCTTGCCGGCAGCACTTTGATTAATGGCGCGAAGCCACCAGTCATTGATGGAATTTTTACTTCTTATGAAAACACATTACCCGGAAAGAACCTCCAACCTGATTTCAGGCAAGTGCAATTATTGGATGAAGCCCAATGGCTAAAAACATCTGTTGACTATATTGATGAAAGAAATAAGCTATACCATAAATTATTTTATAAAGAGTTCAATCTCGGTAACCCTTCCACCATCAAATCCGCAATTATATACCTCGCCGCTCCCACTTATTGCCGACTGCAGGTAAATAATGTATGGGTGAGCCAATCAATAGATACAGGCCGGTTAAGCCCCATGGATATTACCGGCTATGTAAAGAAAGGCGATAATACCCTGATGATGGATTTTCCCTTTGAAAAAGGCAATAGAAGTTTTGCAGCAAAAGTGATGGTGGAGTATTTCAATACAGATGAGATCAGCTTTACTACAGATACATCCTGGCGAATGGCGGAACAATATTATTTTCCCGCTCCACTGGGTACTTTTGCTAATTTTTTTTCTACACCTGTCGTTACACAACGCCCTGTTTCTTTTAACGATTCTTACAGGGGATTTACGGAATACAAAATAAATATCCCCTGCAATTATTCTGAAGGATTGAATAATTTGTATTTATCAACCCAATACACCGGCATCCGTGCGGAGTTGCGGTTGCACCACAAACTGGTTGCAGATAATTATAATAACAATACTAACTGGAATGTGGACCTGGACAGGAATGGAAGCCAGTTGGAATGCCGCAGCCTGGTGCTAAAATTATTTCCGTTGCAGGCTCATGATAAAGTTTTATTCGATCTGCCACCCGCTGCTTCGGATATCGGAAAATCTGTCATTAATAAAATAGGTTTTATACCTGAGTATAAAACGGTGTTTAAATTAAGAACTGAAACAAGATAAAATGAAAAAATATTTAATGGCTTTTTTACTTTTTGCTAACCTCTGTTGTGATGCCCAGCAAGCAGGTAAGCATGTAGAAATTCCGCCTATGCCCAATGGTAAAGTATGGAAGGATACAAAGGGAAACCCGATCAATGCACATGGCGGCGGCCTTTTAGCGCATAACGGTATTTATTACTGGTTTGGTGAAATAAAGAAAGGGAAAACATGGCTGGTGCCGGATCAGCAATGGGAAGATTACCGGGTACCTGCCGGTGGTGTCAGTTGTTATTCATCTGAAGATATGCATACATGGAAATATGAAGGAATAGCCCTTCCTTCTGTAACGGGGAATGCAAAACATGACCTGGATACAAGTAAAGTAATAGAACGGCCGAAAGTGATTTACAATAAGCGGACAAAAAAATTTGTGATGTGGATGCATGTGGATGCCAACGATTATAGTTACTCGCAGGCCGGTGTGGCAGTCAGTGATAAACCGGCAGGTCCTTATACCTATTTGGGGAGTGTAAAACCAAACGGGCAGATGTCAAGGGATATTACTTTATATAAAGATGATGATGAAAAAGCGTACATCATTTATGCATCGGAAAGCAATAAGACCATGCAGGTTTGCCTGTTAAGCGATGATTATCTTTCTCCCACAACAAGCTATACACGGATCACTTCAGCTATTAACAGGGAAGCGCCGGCGGTATTTAAATACAATAAGAAGTATTATTTAATTACGTCAGATTGTACAGGCTGGTCGCCTAACCCGGCGACGTTCGCTGTAGCGGATAGCCTTTTAGGGGAATGGACACAAGGCGGTGATCCCTGTACAGGTACGGGTGCGGAAACTACTTTTCAATCGCAAAGCACGTATGTTTTACCAATGCCCGGTCAGCCCAACACGTTTTTATTTATGGCTGACAGGTGGAATAAAACAAATCTTGAAGATTCGAGATATATATGGCTGCCATTACAAATGGTCAACGGCAAGCCTGTAATAAAGTGGGTTGACAAATAATAGTAATATCCGGGTAATGAAAAAATCAATGTTAATTGTATTGATTTGTATTTGCTTTCAGCAAGAAGCATTTCTGCAGGATGCTGTTCCTTCAAAACTGCAGTTTACTTCAAAGCAAAAGAACCGCGTTTCCATTGATTCCGTTTATTATTATTCATTTAATGCGATAGATTCATCCGGGCATTCTATTTCTTATGCTGCTGACGGTTTGCCAGCATGGCTAAAGTTTGATGCAGCGAATCACTTGATTTCCGGCAAGCCCATTAAGCCCGGGCAATATAGGATTCATATTGTTGCTTCCACAGCTGATACTGCCGTTCACCAGCGGTTCATGCTTACGGTGTATAATAAAAAAACAATCAATATTCTTGCCCTGGGCAATTCCATCACCAACGGTACTGACAAGTATAATAGTTTCAGAAGGCCTTTGTGGCAATTGCTGCATCAAGGCAATTATAATGTTGATATGATCGGATCCTGGAGCCTTCATCACATGGGAGGTGAGGTACCCGATCCTGATTTTGATATGGATCATGACGGCCATTCAGGATGGAAGGCAAGCGATATACTCCATCAGCCGGACTGGGATAAACAAAGGGGAAATATTCATGACTGGATACTGTCCTATACTCCTGACATTGTTTTACTGGAACTAGGTACCAACGAAGTATTTCAATGCATTGCTGTAAAAGATGCCATGCGTACTATTTCTTCGGTCATTGATGTGATAAGAAAAAAGAATCCACGGGTGAAAATTTTTGTAGCACAAATTCCGCCTTTAGGCAAACAATGGAGCAATAAAGCACTTTGTGGTAATAAAGTAACTTACCGGGAGGCGCTGATCAATTTTAATAAAAAGGTTAAGGTGTTAGCTGCTAAAAAAAATACCGCAACTTCAAAGGTTATAATTGTGTATCAATATTCAGGGATAAACCCGGCAACGGATATGTATGATGATATTCATCCCAATGCGAATGGTGAAAGGAAAATGGCAGAACGATGGTATAAAGCGGTGAAGCCATTTTTAACTAAGTTGAAGTAAAATTTTGAAAGACCGGTATAATTCATCGAAGTACTATATATAAACTGGCAGCAAGATCTGTCAACTATCAGATTATGGAAAGAAGAGAATTTGCAAAAGATATTTTTTTTGCTTCATTGGCAGTAACAGTTTCGCCGCTGCTTCCAGCACAAACAGGTGATGAAAGCATTTCTCCCTGTTTAAAAATTGTGATGAATAATGATTCACCACAATTCGATTTTTTTTCCATTGATTCTTTGGGAAAAAATAAACTGGTCGAAAATGTGGTATTACACGATGAGCAGTGGATAAAGAGCAAACATTCTGTCAAAAAGAAGAGTAATAGAACCAGCTATTATAAAAATGTCGGGACACTAAATGACCAGGCTGTATGGGATATAACCACCAGTAAAAAGTCATTTATTATCACCAGCCAATACCAACCGGGTTACCAGCAGGCTTTTTTATTCAACATTGAGCAACATGCCAACCATGCTACCTTATTAGGTATGATGGAAGGTGCGGATAATATGATAAACCTGCCTGCTTTGCTGCATTTGCCTGATATGGGCAGTTTGCGAATAACCTGCAATGTGGAAGGAGCAAAAGTCAATTGCACTTCTAAACGATTTATCGAACATCCCTATGTGCGTTTAGAATTTCCGGCTGCCAGCGAAAAGCATAAAAAGATTGAATATAGTTTCGAAGTGGTATCTATCTATCCCGCTATCAACGGCATTGCGAATGATGAACGTTATGATGGTTTCCGGAAAAATTTCATCAGCATCTTCCAGGTCAATCCTTTTCTTAAAATATTATCCAATAATTCTTCCAGCGATGCATGTGCATTTACTTTATATAAATACGCAGAAGTTGCTGCACATACGCCTCCCTTAGTAAAAGGATTGTCCGCTTTGGACCTGATCCGCATGACACTTGACAGGTATTTAAACGGGCAATTGGGATATGGAATGTTAGGATATGATTATGATAAAACCTGGGATATACCAGAAACCCCCACTACCTGCAATTCATTGGATAGTTATCCATCTTTACTGATATCAGCCTGTACGTATGCTATGGCGAATAATGATAAGAAATGGTTCGGGGAAAATTATGCTAAAATAAAAGCCTGGTCAGCAAAAATGTTGGCAACTGATAAGGACAATGACGGCTTGCTGGAATTTTGTTTGTCCGGTAACAGCGGCAGTTGGAAAGGTGATAAAACACAGCGGCCTGCCAATTGGTGGGATACCATTGGCTTCGGTCATAAAGATGCATACTCCAATGCGCTGGCTTATCATGCATTAGTATTATTGGAAAAAGCAAATGAACAATTCGGATCAGCCATTGAAGCCTTGTTTTTTAAAGAGAAAGCAAAAAAACTAAAAGACATTTACACAACAACATTTTATAATACTGAAACCGGTGTACTGGCAGGTTGGAAAAGCGCTGATGGTAAATTGCATGATTACTATTTCACTTTTGTAAATGGCGTTGCTATTAGTTACGGTTTGATTGAACCTGGTTTAGCCAATAACATTATGGATAAACTGTTATTGAAAATGAAAACGGTGGGCTTTACAAATTTTGAATTGGGCATGCCTGGTAACCTTATTCCCGTGATACGGGCTGATTATACCGACCTGTTGTTAGAAGTAGGCGGCGGTAAGCGCGAGGATAACCTTGATGGTTTCCAGATATATGAGAATGGCGGCGCTACTGCCTGCTTTACCTATTTTACCATTCGTGCATTACAAAGCCTGGGAAGGAAAAAAGATGCGGATACGATATTGCTCCCGCTTTTAAAAAGTATGTCTGAAGGGAATTTCCAGGGTCGTTGCCAGAATGGAAGATCCAAAGACTGGAAAACATGGACAGGTGAATGCTGGGGGTATGAAGGATTTTTGGTAGATAACTATATGTTTTTATTATCTGTTCTTGAAAAGAACAATGCCGGCCAGCGTTCATAAAATATTGGTTAATTTCAGGACTTTCTTACTGTTAGTTTAAAATTGCTTGTATGTCTAAATCACTTTCCCTGGTTATTTTTTTCCTCATAACTATTACAGTCTCTTCGCAAACTAAAACAGATCCATGGATCATTACCGCCAACCCGGTGAATGCGCAGGGCTATTATGGTGTTACGGTAGCCAATGGAATGATCGGTATTGTTTCCAGTCCTGAGCCGTTTCAAACCAAAGATGTCGTGCTGGCCGGCGCTTATGATTCGTATGGACGGGGCAGGGTGAGTAATTTTCTAAAGAATTTTAACCTGCTCAATATGTACCTGGATATAGATGGTGACAGGATCAATGCCTATAATACAAAGGGGATGCAACAGCAACTGGATATGCAACATGCCAGCCTTACCACATCCTTTGATTATTATGACAAGGTAAGTGTGAGCTATACTTATTATTCCCTTCGTCATTTACCGTTTACAGTACTGATGGATGTAAAGGTCACTGCAAAAAAAGATTTTACCATGATTGCCTCAAGTGTATTGGAAGCACCCGATGCGCTTCGTGATGTGCAGAATTATTACAACGAAATAGACAGGCCGCATACCGTTATTAGTTTGCTTACTTCATCTGCTAAAAGTCCAACGGGAAAATTGCTGATGTGCGCCTCTAATTCATTTATATTTACTGAACCGCATGGCAGCGAACCACGGGTAATACACGAGATGTGGGATAACAATATGCACCTGATGAAGTTCACTAAAAAGATGAAAGCAGGTGAAACATACAGTTTCACTATAATTGGCTCCACCATTACATCAGCGCATCATGATGATCCGCTGAACGAAGCTGAACGGCTGACCATTTTCGCAAAACTGGAAGGACGTGACCGGTTGATAAATTTTCACAACAAAGCATGGGACGATCTGTGGAAGAGTGATATACAAATTGAAGGTGATGAACAAAGCCAGCAGGATGTCCATAGTATGCTGTATCATCTCTATTCATTTGTGAGAGAAGGAGGCGAATACAGTCCTTCACCCATGGGTCTTAGCGGGCTGGGATATAATGGCCATGTATTCTGGGATACTGATCTCTGGATGTTCCCGGCAATACTGGTACTGCATCCCGGCATGGCAAAAGGAATGGTGGACTATAGATTTAAACGTTTGGAAGCAGCGAAGAAAAATGCATTCAGTCATGGATATAAAGGCGCTATGTATCCCTGGGAAAGTGCGGCAAGCGGTGTGGAAGAAACACCGGTGTGGGCCTTAAGCGGGCCTTTTGAACACCATATTACTGCATGCGTTGCTATCGCGGCATGGAATTATTATTGTGTTACACAGGATAAGGTTTGGCTGAAAGAAGAAGGTTGGCCGATACTTTCCGCCACTGCTGACTTTTGGGCAAGCCGTGTAGAACGCAATGGCCCCGGAAAATATGATATTAAAAACGTAGTGGCTGCTGATGAGTGGGCGGAGAATGTTGACAATAACGCTTTCACCAATGCTGCGGCAAAAGCCAATTTGAAATATGCCGCTGAAGCAGCAAAACTATTAGGCATGCCTGCCAATGCTGACTGGCTGGATGTATCCAATAATATCCCGATTCTTTCATTTGCTGATGGCGTAACAAAAGAACATGCGACTTACCATGGCGAAGGGATCAAACAGGCGGATGTTAATTTATTGGCTTATCCCTTAAAGGAAATAACAAATGTGAACAGCATCAAAAAAGATCTTGAATATTACGCACCCAGAGTAGGAAATGGCCCAGCCATGACGCAGGGCATTTTTGCTTTATTATATGCAAGGCTGGGTGATAGTTCGAAAGCCTTTCATTTTTTTAAAGATGGCTATATGATGAATAAGAAATCCCCGTTTGGAGTGCTGGCCGAAACAAAGGGTGGGGGTAATCCCTATTTTGCAACGGGTGCCGGCGGAATGTTGCAATCTGTATTAATGGGTTTCGGCGGATTGGAAATTACTTCTGCCGGAATTATACAGGTAAAATCAGTATTGCCGGCTTCCTGGAAAAAATTAACTATCACCGGAGTATCTCCTGCAAAAAAAACGTTTATAGTAAAATAGGTGAGAAGTGCTTTAGGAAACAGCTATTTCAAACAATAACTTTTATTAAACATTTACCCGCTAATAAAGGATTCATACCAGCCATTTAATAAGCGTACCTTACAGCCATTCTTCCCTTTTGGAATAGTATAATTGTATAAATGAGTCCCCGGTTTACTGCCAGCCTGCTGCGATTTGTTACTATGATATCGAGGGAACAATACCAGGCAGATAAATAAGTAGAATGTCAATGATCCTGTAATTCTGATAAGTCTGTGCTTATGAGAGGAAGATCCTTTTTTTCTTTTATTCTTTATTTTTTGCTGGTCTCACCACTAACGGCCCTGGCTGATCCTTCCGATCCTTTTTTTGTACAGCATTATGATAACAGGAATGGCCTTTCCAACAGTTCTATCAATCATATTTTTAAGGATGCCGGCAATCTATTATGGATAGCTACCTGGGATGGTTTGAATATGTATGACGGAACTTCGTTTCATGTATTTAATTACAGTAAGGAGAATGATTTTAAAAGTATCGGGAGCAACGTTATTCAAAATATTACGGAAGATAAGTCAGGGAATATCTGGATCAGTACCATTGAAGGTATATCGAGGTTTGAAAAGCATAGCGGGAAATTTTATAACTATTTCTATAACCACAACCAGCGGAGTAATGTAAGTGAACAGGAATATACACTGGCTGTTGATACCGCCGGAATTGTTTATTGTCACAACCTGAAATCAGGTCTCACCTGGTATGATGCAATCACGGATACTTTCCGCAAGTGTGTCTTTCCCGGGAGCGGCTCCAGGATCAGCAAGCTGGCTTTTGATAAAGAAAATCATTTATGGGTATTGAATGCTAACGGAGATATGGATAGCTGGTCCGTAACCATGAATCAATTTAAACGCTTGCACAGTTTTCGTGAAAAAAAGGCCATTATTAATTTTTTTATTATTAACGAACAGGTTTTTTTTAGTACAGCCGGTCACCAGTTATTTACAATAGATAACGCTGCGTTCAACCAGAAGTTAATCCTTCAAATGGAGCAGGGTGTTAGTTCCATGACTTTTTATAAGGAACATTACCTGCTTGCATGGTCATCGAAAGGGTATGGGGTATATGACAACAACTTTCAACCTTCTTCCTTTCTTGAAACAGAAGGGCGGCCTATGCAGGGTATAAGGGTTACATCCTGGGCGACTGGAAGCGAGGACATTCTGTGGTATGGCACAGATGGAAATGGCATAATAAAAGTATATCCCAAAACAAAATCTTTTGGCACCATTACCACTTCGGACAATGGCGTGCCCTACAACAGGTCCGTAAGAGCATTTTGCGAGGAGAACGGAAATCTATGGATAGGTACAAAGGGCAGCGGGATAATCAGAATGCAAAATTTCTGGACGACTCCGCAACCTGCGATGACCAGGCAATATTTTTCAGCGCCGGAAGAGTTGGATAATAATGCGGTGTATGCATTAAAAAAAGGGAATGATGACCTGATCTATATAGGCAGTGACGGAAGAGGAATTGGAGTGTATGATCTGAAAAATAAAAGATTTAATAAATGGTCTGATATTAAAGGGCATGATGCATACGCTGAGTTTGGTTCTGTATATGCCATATACCAGGACCAGGATAGCTCATTGTGGCTGGGAACCAGTGGTTATGGCCTGGTTCATTTGAAGATTAAGATGGATCGGGCCGGTAAGCTGTCACTGATTTCGCTGGAGCGTTTTATGTTCAATAATAGTACTACCGGCCCGGCTAATGATATTATCTATGCTGTGACTGCGGGGGATGAACGCCAGTTATGGATCGGTTGCCGCTATGGCGGTCTGAGCCTCTTACATAAAAGCACAAAAAAATTTAGAACATTCAAAGCCTTTACTTACGAAGGAAGCTTATCCAATAATGATGTATTATCCATTTATAAAGATAGCCGGAACAGGATCTGGGTAGGCACCAGTTATGGGCTTAACTGGATTGAAGATGCGGATGCTGCCAGCGATGAGCCTGTATTTCAAAAATTGACTACGGCCAATGGTTTACCCAATAACACCATTCATACCATAGAAGAAGACAGAACAGGACATATCTGGGTTAGCACTAACAAGGGACTCGCAAAAGTGAACCAGGCGGATCTTAAAGTATGGTATTACCAGCAATCAGATGGATTGCAAAGTAATGAGTTTTGCGATGGTGCGGTATGGAGAGACAGGTTGGATAATTTATTTTTCGGTGGTACGTATGGCTTTAATCACTTTCTTCCGCAAAATATACGTAAAACAAGCTGGCGGCCAAACCTGCTTTTATCAGGTATCCTGGCAGGTGGCAAAATCACAAACGAAAATGGGTTTATCGTGCTGGGTCCTGAGAGCAACCAGCCACTTCATTTTTCCATTGGCAGGAAGGATAATTTTTTTGAACTGAACATAAAAGCCCTCAGTTATTTAAATGCAGAGAAATGCGAATATGCCTGCTACCTGGAAGGATATGATAATGCCTGGCATTCGATTGGTACAACAGAAAAAATTGCTTACAGTAATATTTTACCCGGCAACTATACACTGCATATCAAATGGTCGAATGGCGATGGCATCTGGAGCAGCGAAATGCCATTGCTTGTACTGGAAGTGAAACAATATTTCTGGCTTACTTCCGGGGCGTTTTTAGTTTACGCTATACTTGCTTCCCTGCTTGCTTATTTTATATTCAGGTACCGGAAAAATAAACTGGAAATAAAACATCAACTGGCTGTTGAGCATGTATTACGTACAAAGGAAGAAGAGATACACCAGGACCGTCTCGGTTTTTTTACCAATATAGCACATGAATTGCAAACACCCCTGACGCTTATAATGGGATCTGCGGAACGCTTCCTGGATAAAAGCGTTTCTAACAGGGAGCAAAAGGAAAAACCCTATTTTTTGTCATTGATACACCAGCAGGCATCAAGACTTACTTACCTGGTTCATCAACTGATGGAATTCAGAAAAGTGGAAGCGGGCTTTTTCAAAAAAGAATACAGTTATTTGAATATTTCTGAACTACTGAATAATCTTGCTGAACCATTTATCCCGTTAAGTGAGCAAAAAGGGATACAGTATCAGTTGAATATTGCCCCGGAAATTACCGGATGGACCGATAAGGATAAATTGGAAAAGATCATTTTCAACCTGTTATCAAATGCCTTTAAATATTCGGGAAAAAATGAACAAATTATTTTCTCTGCCAATGAAAACAAAACCAGCAATGAACTCGAAATATCCATAACCAATTCAGGGATTCACCTGACAGCAGTTCAGCTCAACCAGTTATTTGATAAATTTTATGTCGCTAGTCAAAATAGTTTTGGAGCTGAAAAATTCGGAACAGGCATTGGCCTTGCATTTACACGCCAATTGGTTACCCTGTTAAATGGCAGGATAGAGGCAAGCGGCGAAAATGGATGGATACTGTTTAAAGTGTATCTTCCTTTAGTTGCTGCAGAAACAACTGCAGTTAATAACAAGACTATAAGTAACAAGCCTTCTTACTTATACGAGGCGATCACTTCTTATACCGATCCGGTTCACCCCCTGTCAGCAATAGAAAATAATAAACAGGCCATCATAGAGAACGTACATAAAAATGACCGGAAAAAAATCCTGGTCGTTGAAGATGAACCGGGCATTCGCTATTTATTAAAAGATATTTTAAAGGATGATTATGCAGTGTACGAGGCCGAGGATGGCCAAAAAGCATTTGAATTTATTGACAGGATAGTACCTGATCTTGTTATTTGTGATGTGCTGATGCCCAACATGAATGGCCTGGAGCTATGCAATAAGTTGAAAAATACTCCGGCCACCTGCCAAATACCCTTCATTCTTTTATCAGCACGGGGCAGTGAAGATCACCACATGGAAGGGTATGAAGTCGGGGCGGATGTTTATATTGCCAAGCCTTTTCATATTGCCCACCTGAAGTTGCGCATACGAAAATTACTGGAGTACCAGCAAAAATTGCATGATCTGTTTAAAAATGACAAGCCTACAGACTTACTCGTGGAGCCAGGTATGGCAAGTGATGACAAGACTTTCCTGGTCAAATTGATGGCGATCATCGAAGAGAACCTGGATGAGCCGGAACTAAATGCTGCTTTTATTGAAAAAGTGTTTAGCCTGAGCAAAATGCAGTTGTACCGGAAATTAAAAACCATGACGGGGATGACACCCGGTGAGTTTATAAAACATACACGGCTGAAACAAGCAGCCCAACTCCTGGTATCTACCCATCTTTCAGTATCTGAAATTTTTTACCGGACGGGATTTAATAACCAGTCTTATTTTTTCCGTGAATTTAAAAAGAGGTACAACTGTGCGCCCAATGAATACAGGGAGCAGCAAGCTTTGCAGCATTAGCCGGTAATTTACTGAACGGATAATGGAATGTCATCATGCGTATAATCCCTCTTCCGGCAAGAGATCACTACACTATTCATCTTCTTAAGGGTATAGCCAGTGATCCCTGGATTACTCTCTCTTTCTTCTCCTCAATATATGTCTTACCCTGAAATAACAGGAATCCTGGTGTAAATCGTAACCATAGTACAGTAAAATGTAACAATAGTGTATAAGCTGGCCTTCCGGTAGCGGTAGTTTTATCACTCAATTGCTGCATATGTTACCTGATAAAGCCGGGCTGCCGGTTTTTTTACCCTGCCTGCGTACTTATACGTTCTCCGGAAGCTGGCAACTTCTGTTAAGAGCCAATCAAAATGGCTTTCACCAATCCTTATATAATAACCGTTTATTTTCCTCAACTTTTTCCCTGAAGCTTTTTTCTCTACTATTCGTTACCAGCAGGATCATTCTTCCCGCAATTGACCCATTACTGCAAGCACTTTCCGGAAAAGATGGCGCACCTCCTTATATGATTCAGAACTCTAATTTTTTAAATATTAAAACGCTGCAAGTATGAAAAAAAATCTAATGAATACTATTCGTTCTATCCCCGGGCGATTTTCGCCGGGATTAAAGCTCTGCTTATGCTTTATATTAATTGCGATAGCGCAGAGTTCAGCAACAGCACAAACTGCGGCTGTAAGAATATCGGGAAAAATAACGACTGCTTCGGGAGAACCGTTACAGGGAGTTACAGTAGCAGAGAAAAACACTACTAATGCGACTGCAACGGATGTGAAAGGAGATTTTACCCTGGCTGTACAGAATAATGCCATATTGGTAATTACCTATATAGGCTTTAAAGTGCAGGAAGTTTCAACAACTGGTAAAACGCAATTGAGTATCACACTGGAGGCTGTTGATAATACACTGGCTGATGTAGTAGTGGTGGGTTATACTTCGCAAAAGAAAACTTCAATTACCGGCGCCGTTTCTACCGTTAATATGAATGATTTGTCAAAAACAAGAATCGCTGACGCGGCGCAGGCTTTGCAGGGACAGGTAGCAGGTGTTTTTGTAGCTGCCAATACCGGCGCACCGGGTGATGGTATTAAGGTCAGGATAAGGGGAGAAGGTACACTTGGAAATAATGAAGCACTGTATGTGGTTGACGGCGTACCTACCCGTGACATTTCCTTCCTGGCGCCATCAGATATAAAATCAATGACTATTTTAAAAGATGCTTCGGCAACTGCTATCTATGGTTCAAGAGCTGCCGGTGGAGTAGTTGTAATTACGACCAATAGTGGTCAAAAAGGAAAAATGAATATTGATGTTGATTATTTTTCCGGGTTTTATTCGGCTACCAATCTTCCTAAAATGCTGAATGCAGATCAATACTTAACAGTGAAAGATATGGCCTGGCACAACACAGCAGGAAATTCAGCTACTGCTACCAGTCCTTATACAGCCGACAGAAGCAGGACCGACCTGGCTAATACCGATTGGTTAGATGAACTGTTTACCGGCGGTGTATCAAAAAATTTCCAGGTTTCAGCAAGCGGTGGTTCTGAAAGCGTGCAGTATTTAATTTCTGCCGGTTATTTCGGGCAGGACGGTATTGCAGTGGAAGATCATGATCAATACCAGCGTTTTAATTTCAGAACAAATATAAATGCGAATATTTCAGATCGTTTGAGGGTAGGTACCAATCTCCTGATCTCTTATTCCAAACAAGACAAACTTTCTTCAAGCGGTGATGCCCCGGGTGTTATCCGTCATGCATTGTTGCGTCCACCAGTTTTGGGAGTTACTAAAAGCACTACCGATCCTTCCTGGTCTGAAGGCAATCCTTATACAGATTTGCCTTTCTATACAGGGAATAATGGCGGATGGCTTAGCCGTTATGAATTTACTTCAAACCCCATCGCGATCGTTCATTTTACAGATGATAAGCGAAAGACCTACCAGACATTTGGCAATATTTATGGAGAATATACTTTTTTAGGCGATAAATCTTTACGCTTCAAAAGCAATCTTGGAGTGGATATCAGGTTTTCGCATAACAAGAACTTTGCTGCCAATTTTGGTGATGCTAATATCAGTGACCCGACTAACCTGTATTACGGTATGGGACGGAATAACAGGCCTAATAACTTAGATGAAAACAGGGGTGAGACCATGACCTTCACTTTCAGTAATACACTGAATTACCTGAAGACGATCCACGGAAAACACAGCATCAATGCGTTGCTGGGAACTGAAACGATCAGCAGTAAGTCATCCATAACAGGAGGCAGCAGGCAAAATTTTGATAACAGTACCGATCCGTTCAGGTATCTTGATTATGGCAGTTCGACCAATGCATATAGTTCAGGCACGGCAGCCGATTGGTTCCTGCTATCCTACTTTGCTTCGGCAACGTACGGCTACATGAATAAATATTTTGTTACCGCCAACATGCGGGCAGATGCTTCTTCCCGTTTTGGACCTAATAATAAATGGGGATATTTTCCTTCTGTTTCCGCAGGCTGGATCGTTTCCCAGGAAGATTTCATGAAAAATGCTGACTGGGTTTCAAGTTTAAAACTAAGAGCGAGCTGGGGTCAATCAGGTAACCAGGAAATACCCGATAAAGCCTACGAATCATTATACACACAGGTAGGCGGTGTGGTTAAGCTGGTTCGTATAGCTAACCCTGATATAAAATGGGAAACAACTACCCAAACCAACTTTGGCCTGGATCTGAGCGTACTAAAGAATAAGCTTTCATTTTCAGCCGACTATTTCATAAAAAAGACAGATGATATTTTATTGACGATTGCATTGCCGGGTATTATCGGATCATTCAGTCCCTCATACATAAATTCAGGAACGGTAAGCAATAAAGGATTTGAATTTGGCCTCAATTACCAGGATCATGACCATGCTTTTAAATATAATATTAATGCAAACATCGCTACGCTTACCAACAGGGTAGATAAGCTGCATACTTATGTGAAGAGTATTATTAATGATGCTTCCCACACAAAAGTGGAGGTCGGTCAACCAAAAGACGCATACTATGGTCTCCTGTTTGAAGGGATCTATCAAAATACAGGGGAAATCGCCACACAGTTATTTTCAAATGCAAATGGAGCGCAGCCCGGGGATATCCGGTTCAAAGATCTTAATAATGATGGCCAGATCAATGCAGATGACAGGGGATACATGGGTAATCCCATTCCCAAAACAACGTATGGCTTTTCATTTTCAGCGGAATACAACCGTTTCGATTTTTCATTCTTACTACAGGGAGTGCAGGGTGTTGATCGTTACAATGACCTGAAACAAATATTGAACTACGATAGCCGGCCTTTCAATTCAATGGTATCGGTATTAGACAGTTGGCATGGAGAAGGTACCAGTAATACAACCCCGCGAGTAACCTTTAATAACAATGGTGGAGGCAATGTTTCAAGTGTTTTTGTTGAAGACGCATCTTATTTAAGGTTGAAGAATATTGAAATTGGATACTCTTTCAATACCGGCAAAACAGGTGTAAAAAACCTGCGGCTATTTGTGTCAGGTCAAAACCTGCTAACCAGTACAAATTATACAGGTTTAGATCCTGAATCTACATCATTGATCGATAAAGGAACGTACCCGCAACTAAAAGCATTCATCGTAGGTGCAAAAATCAAATTGTAATTAACCAGTTTTAAAACATAGAGTATGAAAAAAATATTTATAACAGGGCTTATCATCGTCTTTGCGTTTTTAGCCGGTTGCAAAAAACAACTCTCGACAGATGCGATCGGTTTATTGACCCAGGACCAGGTAAACACTGCTCCCACGCTTAACACGGTAGAAACCGCCGTCAGTTCTTCTTATGAATTGCTTTCCAGCAGGCTGAATATACTGGCAGAATGGGACTGGGGCGGAGGCCTCGTGTTTCAAAATGATTATATCCTGCAGGACATCGCTTCGGATGATATGGAAAAGAAATGGAGCCCCGATGGTGATCAGCCATGGATGGACGAGATCAATAACTTCACATATACTTCTACTAATGGTGGCCCCAATGGCCTCTGGAAATATGATTATGAAGGGATCAGCAGGATCAATCTTGCTATCAGTCTTTTAACCAAGGACGATTTGGAAACTGTCACCGGGATAACTACAGCAAGAAAAAACCAATTACTGGGTGAAGCTTATTTTTTAAGATGTTTTTATTATTTCTCGTTAGTTACCAATTTTGGTGATGTGCCTTTAATTGTAGCACCTGTTGTAACCTTTGAAGAAGCGTATGCGGTAGCGATACGAGTTGATAAAACAATAGTATGGGACAGGATCAAATCTGACCTTGTATTGGCAAAAGCTTTATTGCCCAATGCCAAATACTCTTCTGCTACGGAAAAGTGGAGGGTGTCTAAAGGCGCAGTAATAGCGTTGCAGGCCAAAGCAGCTTTATACACGCAAAAATGGCCGGAAGTAATAACCCTGGTAGCCGAACTGGAAGGACTTGGTTTCTATAGTTTGAATGCAAATTACTTTGCCAGTTTTAGTAATGCTACCGAGTTTACAGACAACGAAGTTATTTTTTGTTATGATCATCAGACCAATCAAACCCCAAGAAGAGGGGACGGACTTTGTGCACCATTAGACTGGGGTTTCTTTGCGCCGAGTACCGATTTTCTGAATGCATTTGAAGCGAACGATCCAAGAAAATTTTACACGGTGGATGTACCCAATAAAAATGTAAATAAGTTGCTGGGCAGTTTAAACGGAACCAATAAAGGAAATGATGATGCTCCCACTAACAAAGTCTACATACGTATGGCCGATCCATTACTTTGGAAAGCGGAAGCCTATAACGAAACAGGGAATTATCCTGCCGCAATAGCCATTATTAACCAGGTAAGGACAAGAGCAAGAACCAGCATAGCCGGCGATGGTTCTACACCCCCAATAGGTACATTACCCGACAGACCCGCTTCTACAGATAAGCCTACCATCAAAGCCTGGTTGGTTTCCGAAAGAAGAGTAGAACTTGGTTTTGAATCACAAAGAATGATGGACCTGAAAAGATGGGGTATTGCAAAGACTGTATTGATAGCGCATGGAAAAAACTTCCAGGACAAACACTACCTGTACCCGATACCACAGGGAGAAATTGACGCGTCAGCAGGTACGTTGACACAAAACGAGGGATACTAATCCTTCTTCCATACAAGGTTAACCCGGGTTACAGGTAAAATCTGGGTTAACCTTTTTTCGAAACCTGCACTGTCTTCTTTTTCTTAATAGAAATAGATGCGCAGGAATGCCTGAATAACCGTTGCTAAAAACATGACCGGATGAAAGATATAGCAAAACGTTTTGCTGAAAACCCATTGCTGTCACCGGCTGATCTGCAGGCCAGCGAAAAAGGCCTGCAAATTACCTGCCTCCTCAATCCGGGTGTATTCCGGTATGCGGATAAAACCTGGTTGATCGTAAGAGTGGCAGAAAGACCTGAACAAAAAGATAATATGATCTCTTTTCCTGTGCTGACAGGAACTGGTAACATTAAGATCATTGAAATACAAAAAGATGATCCGGCGTTAACAGCAACCGATGCCAGGGTCATTAATTATAAAGGCGTTGATTACTTAACTACGCTATCGCACCTCCGGTTACTTTGCAGTGATGATGGCATTCGTTTTTATGAACCGGATGGTTATCAATCATTGGTGGGGGAAGGAATATTACAAACATTTGGTATAGAAGATTGCAGGGTAACACGGCTGGAAAATAAATATTATCTCACGTTTACTGCTGTATCCGGTAATGGCGTGGGTGTTGGACTGCGTACCACAACTGATTGGAAAAACTTTCAATCGCACGGAATGATATTGCCGCCTCATAATAAGGATTGCGCCATTTTCGAAGAAAAAATTAATGGGTTGTATTATGCGCTGCATCGCCCGAGCAGTGTAGATATCGGGGGTAATTATATCTGGCTGGCCTCATCACCAGATGGTATTCACTGGGGCCATCATCAATGTATTATTAAAACACGGGAAAATAGCTGGGATAGTGCGAGGGTAGGAGCAGGTGCATCACCCATCAAAACGGATAAAGGCTGGCTGGAGATTTATCATGGAGCTAATCAACAGCATCAATATTGCTTAGGCGCTTTTTTGTTGGATAGTAATGATCCGTCAAAAGTAATTGCCCGAACAGAAGAGCCGATCATGATGCCTTCTACTGAATATGAATTAAGCGGCTTTTTTGGCAACGTGGTATTTACCAACGGTCACATTGTAAATCCTGGTGGCGATACCATTACGGTTTATTATGGCGCTTCCGACGAATTTGTTTGCGGGGCTCATTTTTCATTAAACGAAATATTCTCATTATTAAAATATGATCATGCTGAATAAACTGAAAATAGAAATTGGTCACTTTAAAAAACAGCCGCATAATTTCAGGATACTTATATTAACCAACCTTGTATATGCGCTGGTGTTACCGGTGATTGATACTTTTGTGGCTGCCTACATTATGCGTAACACGCATGGCGATATTACTAAAGTGGTCATTTACCAGCTCACGATTTATACAGGCATACCACTCACTTTTTTATTGAATGGCTGGCTTTTGAAACATTTCGACATCCGCAAATTGTATTCTGCTGGCATGATGCTTAGTGGCATATCCATGATAGTTATGATGTCTTTAAAAGAACTGGATATAGTAGGAATTGGTTTTGCAGGCATCATTATGGGCCTGAGTTTTGGTTTTTACTGGGCAAACAGGGATTACCTGGCATTAGCCATAACCAATGATAATAACAGGAACTATTATTACGGGATGGAAACGCTGTTTTATACAATTATTTCTGTGCTCATTCCCATCACCATTGGTTTATTTATTGATTCCCAGGCAGGAGACTCACAGAAACATACTGCTTATATAATTATTACCGGGGTAGTGTTTTTAATAACTGTTGCAGCATCTGTTGTTTGTTTCAGGGGTACTTTTAAAAATCCTGAGCAAAAACGATATATCTTTTTTAAATTTCACCCGCTCTGGTATAAGTTATTATCCCTGGCGGCGCTGAAGGGGCTGGCACAGGGTTTCCTGGTGACAGCACCCGCTATGCTGATACTGCGTTTTTTTGGTAATGAAGGCGCATTGGGATCAGCTACTTCAATAGGAGCGGTAATCGCGGCCATAATTATGTATGTACTGGGGCGGCTTTCGAAACCGTCTGACAGGATAAAAATATTTGCAGCGGGTCTTGCCTTGTTCGCAATCGGCGCTGCTATAAATGGCGTTTTGTTCAGCCAGGTGGGTGTTGTTATATTTATTTTATTGTTGCTGATAGCGAAACCATTGATGGACCTGGCTTATTTCCCGATTCAATTCCAGGTTATTGATATTGTTTCTAAAATAGAGAAGAGGAGTGAATTTTCTTATATACTGAACCATGAAGCGGGTTTGTATGTGGGCAGGTTTTCAGGTGCGGCCACGTTCCTGCTGATGGCCCATTATGGATCCGCTGAAATTGCGTTGCGATATGCAGTGATCATTATTGGTGTGTTGCAATTATGTTCCATATTCGTTGCAAAAAGAATTATTGCGCAGGGAAAATTACTTTTACCGCAAACGGATACGAATATTGATATGAAGGTGCTGCACGTAGTGGCGGAAGGGGCAGTATAAGGGGCTGAGAGTATGGGCAGCTTTAGAAAAGTTTTAACCGGTCATGAGATTTCTTTTAAAGATTGGTAACTCGTCCGTGCCGGGTTTTTCACCGGCTAACATTGATTCAAAAAGAAAAAATTATATGAGCAATATTTTCAAGGTCATTTTCTTCTGCCTGTTTCTTTCATCTTGTAAAGAAGATGAGGGTATTCCTGTAAAGCAACTAAACCTGCAGCGTGTGGACCAGATGCCGGATCTGCCGCAACCGCTTCAGATAATAGATTATCAGAAACTGGCGCTCTTATTTGATAGCACCGTTTATGATTTTAATGCCAGGGGCGATTTCTGGCCATTGGTGTGGAAGGACAGCAGCAATAAGAATTTTTCTCAAATGGTGGTGGGCTTGTATACGGCTATAGGTGATGTTCGCCAGGGCCCCGCCCATAATAAGGGCATGTTCCATGAGGCTCTGGCAACCATGGGCGGTGTAATGGGCGCTACATTGGTGGGGATTGATAAAAGCAACCGGCAAAACCTGGATTATGTGGGCATGCTGAAAAATTATTTTAATAAAGAAACCGGCTGGGATATTATGATGAATAATACCTGTCCCGAAGTGGCCCTTTTAGGTGGAGGGTATGGACGCGACTGGTGGTATGATGTTTACCCGAATGTTTTGTTTTATGCTATTTGTGATCAGTATCCACGCCAGCCGGACTTTGATGATATCGCCCGGAGCATAGCCGAAAAGTTTTTTAAAGCCGATTCGATACTAAACGGCAATTACGACTATTCTTATTTTGATTATGGCAAAATGAAGCCGATGAAAAACCCAATATGTGCACAACCAGATGCAGCGGCTGGTCATGCCTGGGTATTATATTCAGCGTATAAAAAATTTGGTGACACCCGGTATTTGAAAGGCGCCCTGAGTGCATTGACCGCTTTACAATCTCAATCATTAAATCCTACTTATGAAGTGTTGATGCCCTTTGGCGCTTATTTAGCGGCAAGGATCAATGCTGAGCTGGGAAAGAATTATGATCTGAATAAAATGCTCGGCTGGACATTTGACGGTACACCGATTTGCCGCGAAGGATGGGGTGTATTGACCGGCAATTGGAATGGCACTGATATATCCGGGATAGTTGGCAGTACGGTAGATCATGGCGGGTATGGTTTTTTGATGAATACGTATGATGCAGCCTGGCCATTGGTGCCCATGGTCCGTTATGATCAATCCTATGCTATTGCTATAGGTAAATGGATGCTCAATGCAGCCAATGCCGCACGGTTTTTTTATCCTCAATATATGCCGGATGATCATGAAACCATTCCGCAACTGGCTGGCGTTACCAAAGGTGTGATAGGATACGAGGGAATGGTACGGAAATCAACCTATCAAAAACATGAAAATTTGCAGGGACCTGTTGCACAGGGCGACGGGCCGCTTTGGGTTCCCGGCAAAAACCCGGAAGAATCTCAATTCAGTATATATGGAAGCGCCCATGTTGGTATTTTCGGAGGTATAATCCGCGTCACCCATGTTCCGGGAATTTTACAGTTAAACTTACTGGCAACGGATTTTTATCATGATAAGGCGTATCCGTCGTATTTATATTATAATCCTTATAAGGAGAGTAAATCGGTTTCTGTGAGTATAGAAAAGGGTACAAACATGGATTTATATAATACGGTAACCGGTAAATTTATTCACCGCAATATTTCCTCTGCAGGCTCAATAGAACTATCTCCGCAATCTGCCGCTATAATTGTGTGCATTCCCGCAGGCGGCAAAATAACATATCAAGGACAGAAGATGCTGGTGAATGATATTGTGGTGGACTATAAATTTCAACTTAAGAAATAGAAGCCGTCTCAAGACCAGGACAATCCTTAGTCATTTCATGACTTATATAATTCTTTTTTAATCTTAACCGGCCACTCATTCTTATTCTTACTATTTGCCAGGGATAGCACATTATCTTTGATGATTTTTACGGGCATATACCTGTGCTGTGGTATGCGACAGGCATGCTAAAAAATAATTATTGCTGTCAATGAATAAAAAAAGTAGATTTATCAACTTTATTTAACCCTTGCAATTGCATATATGAAATCAAAATTTCTTTTATCCGGAGCTTCTCTCTTTATTACTGTTTTAGTTTCCGCACAAACACCTGCAACAGGATGGCAAAACCTTTTCAACGGCAAAGACCTGGCCGGCTGGAAACGTGTAGCCGGCAAAGCTGACTACAAAGTGGAGGACGGAGTGATCATTGGCAGGACAGTCGTCAATTCCCGGAATACTTTTTTAGTTACTGAAAAAGAATATGGTGATTTTATTCTTGAAGCCGATGTGTGGGTAGAAGATGAGGAAGGCAATGCCGGTCTGCAAACCCGGAGTCATTTTGATGCCGCTGCTTTTGGCGGTGAGGGAAAGGTCTATGGCCGCCAATGCGAAGTTGACCCGACACTTCGCAGATGGACAGGTGGTATTTATGATGAAGGGAGAAGGGATTGGTTATATCCCATGCAATTAAATGCAGCCGCACAAAATGTATATAAAAAAGGAGAGTACAATCATTTCAGAATTGAATGTATCGGTAATGAAATGAAAACCTGGGTGAATGGAGTAGCGACAGCTTATGTAGTAGATACGCTGGATGCAAAAGGATTTATCGGGTTGCAGGTACATGCTATTAATTCACCCGATCATGCAGGAAAAAAAGTGGGGTTTAAAAATATCCGTATTAAAACGACCGGGCTGGTACTCACTCCTTTCCCGGCGAATGTCTATGTAGCCAATTTTGTTCCGAATAATTTAACCGCGTATGAAAAGAAAAATGGCTGGCGTTTACTATTCGACGGAAAAACGAATAAGGGATGGAAAAGCGCAAAGGGTGATAGTTTCCCGGAAAAAGGTTGGACGATCAGCAATGGTATTATTTCTGTTGTTGACGCAGAAGGAAAAGAATCAACCAATGGTGGTGATATCGTCACCAACGAGCAATTCGCTGCATTTGACCTGTCCTTTGAATTTAAATTAACTCCCGGCGCCAATAGCGGTATAAAATATTTCGTGACACTGGATGAAGACAGCAAAGGCTCAGCTATCGGCCTGGAGTACCAGGTATTGGATGATACATTACATCCTGATGCTAAACTGGGTCGTGAGGGCAACCGCACACTGGCATCTTTATATGACCTGGTCAAGGCTGAAAAACAAAAACGGTTTCTGCGTCCGGTTGGTCAATGGAATTTCGGAAGGATAATAGTGTATCCGAATGATAAAGTAGAACATTACCTGAATGGTGTGAAAGTGCTGGAATACATACGTGGTTCAAAACAATATAAAGACCTGGTAGCTATCAGCAAGTATGTGACCTGGAAAAATTTCGGGGAAGCCTACAAAGGGCATATCCTGTTACAGGATCATGGTAATGCCGTTTCGTACAGGAGTATTAAGGTAAGAGAGCTGAATCCCTAAATCCTGATCCTTCGGCAAGCTCAGGAGGGACTTAATGCTGCACAGCCCTCGCTTTCCGAAGTCTTCGATACTTAGCGGAATATCCGAAAGTGGTGAGTAGCGAACTGAAGTTGATGTGGTAGTTATGAAGTTTGGCTTTGCAATGCAGTACCGTCCTTCTCTTTTGGAGAAGGATAAGAGGATGAGGCCAAATAGCGAACAGAACCCTGATCCGCCGGCTAGAGGACGCAACAAAGACAATAGTAGTACATGTGCCAGGCTAAAAATATTTATTTTAATTATACAACAAAACAAAAAATCTATGTCACAGTCACGCAGAGATTTTATCAGGCAAACCGTCATTACTTCCGCCGGTGTTTCTTTAGGTGCTTCGGCTTTTAGTGCCAGTAGTTATAACCGGATACTTGGCGCTAATGATCGTGTACGTGTAGGTGTGGTTGGTTTTTCCGACCGGCACAGAAGTTCGCATATTCCCTGTTTTATGAATCATTACAAGGAATTGAACTTTGATCTTGTTGCCGTCTCGGATATCTGGAAAAAAAGAAGGGAGGAAGGCGCCGCCGTATGGAAGGATAAAATGGGGCATGATGTGACCGCCTATCGTAATAATGAAGAGATGTATGATAAGAAAGCGGTTGATGCTGTTTTTATTGGTACGGCGGATTTTCAACATGCCCTGCATGCCATCGAAGCGGTGAAAGCAGGCTGTGATGCCTATGTCGAAAAACCGTTTGCGGAAATCATGGAAGATAACCGCGCCGCATTAAAAGCGGTGAAAGCAACCGATAGGATCGTGCAGATCGGTTCGCA
>JAATGJ010000004.1 GCA_015654695.1 Chitinophagales bacterium
CAATAGCAACATCTTAGTTCAAATAATATCTTTGATCAACGAAAGCATTTACTCCAGTTCTTTTACACGACTACTAACAGGCCCTTTACAGGGGGTCAGCTTGCCCCGGAATAAGGGGGTCAGCTTCGCCGGAATAAACAGTAATGCAAATGAAACTATAGTTATAAGGTTAAACAGTTTTAAACCCATTGACAAAAAGTATTTAAAAATCACAACTTCACTGAACAGATTTAGTGACAATAAAACACTGGCAAAAATATTTACACTTAAAGAAAAGATATTATAACACAAACATAATTCTCATTGACTAATTCATTTATTTTATCAATAGTGGATGACCTGAATTCATCCATCAGTTTGTTTTCCTGTGCAACTGTTTCATTAGTCAGCAACAATGTTGTGACAAACAGTAAAGTAACCAGTAGTGATCGTTTCATGATGTGTTTGATTTCTTTATTGCGCCCTTTGTCTTTCTTCTTCTGATGCTGTTGTTCTGCGACGCGCAGCCAGCACTTTATTATTTCCGAAACGATACGAGAATGTCAGGTTGACCACTCTTGTTTCCCGGTAAGCATGCCATTTCTCTATATAATTATTATAGGTAATAACCGCTTGGGGCAAGTTGGTCCAGAATATATCGGTGATGTTGAAACGAATCGTCCCTTTATTTTCTAAAATTGCTTTTTGTATACCCGCTGACAGTCCCCATTGCGGATCCAATACCATGAAGCCATACTGTCCGCCTGAGTTAAAATTGGCATTCAGTTCAGCTATCCAGCCTTTTTTTAAAGTGAATGTATTATTAGTGCGAAGGTCAACAGCCGGGCGGCCATTATTCAATGTCGTGCTTCCAAGGTTTCCATGAAAATGATTATAATAGATATTCCCGTTATTGATCATATTCCACCATTGGGTAATACGGACTGGTGCGGAAACACTCAATCCATAGTAATCAGACGATTCAAGATTGATCGGTATCTGTACGGTAACATTCTCGTCCGAAGGAATATTGGGAAATACATCCCTGAATTTACCTATAGCAATATTCTGGCTGTTCTCAGTATGGCTATATCCCAGCGTGAAGTTCAGGTTCTTCAATGTATAGCTTAATTCATACGACCAGGTGAATTGTGGTAATAATCCCGGCCGGCCTGTTGCATACGTTGTTACGTCAATCAGGAAAAGAAAGGGATTCAGTTGTGAATAGCCCGGTCTGTCTATGCGCCTGCTGACAGATACACCCAACGTCTGGTCTTCCTTTAATTTATAATTGAAGAAAGCGCTGGGAAAAAGCTGGAAATAACTGGAGTCAAATTTTATATTGCCTTTCAGTTGTTCCGTTTCTATATTCGTTTGTTCTCCTCTAAGCCCGATCTGTAAATTAAATTTCTTAAATTCCTTGCTGAAGTTGAGATAGCCTGCATTATTATTTTCATGATAAATAAAATGATTGGTCTTGTTGACATCATTTTGCGGAATACCATTGCTTACATCAAAGAATTTTGCATCATTGTCGGATGAAACAAAACTCGTTTTAAAACCGGCTTCCCACTTAGCTCCCTTTCCCAATGGATTTACATAATCCACTTTCGCTATTTTAAATGTCAGTTCTCCATCCTGGTCTCCATCAAGAATATAATTAGGTTGCAGCGAAGTCCCGTCCAGCTTATAATACCTTGTAGCATTGCGCAAAAGAGAACTGGAATTATATACGCCATAGTCCACATCCGCCGTGATCTCTCTTCCGGTACTGTCGAATGTGTGTTTAAAATTGATATTGGCCACCCTATTATTTCCCTTATCATTATTGGTGGCTATTGATTGAAAAGTACTGGCTGTTTGTCTTTGCGGGTTGATCACATCAGAGCTGTTATCGCTGTTACGATCATACTTGTTGAAATTGCCATTTACCACAAAACCGATGATCGTTTTCTTTGAGGGGAAAAAATCCATGCCGAGACGGGTAGTGTTAGAGTAAAGAGGGGATTTGGAATAATTATCTTTCAGATCACCGCCATTATATATCCCGTTATTATAAAAGTTCCTGTCGAGGATTAAATGATTTAACCCCACCCGGTAAGCATAGCTATAATTACCGAACAGGTTCACCTTCTTATTCCTGTAGTTAAATGTAGTTCCTGCATTGGCTTTGGGATAAACACCTTGTCCATAGCCAGCCGTGAAAGTTCCATTGACACCGAAGCGCTGATCTTTCTTCATCCGTATATCAATGATACCTGAATTACCGGCTGCATCATATTTGGCAGAGGGATTGGTAATAATATCAATGCGCTCTATGGTGGCTGAAGGAAGGCTTCTTAAATAATTAGCGAGATCAGCGCCTGTCATAGCCGTAGGCTTTCCATCAATCATGATAATAACACCAGCCCTTCCGCGAAGACTGATATTATCATTTGGGTCAATATTCACTCCGGGTGAACGTTCCAGTACATCCATAGCAGAACTGCCGGCGCTGACAATGCTGTTCTCAACGTTTACAACTATACGATCAGTAAGTTTTTGAATAAAGGGCTTTCTTGCATTTACTGATACATTGCTGAGTTCGGCAGAAAGAGGTTCCACTAAAAGCGGGGGTAATTGTACAAATGAATTTTCGGCAGATAAGTTAATGACGGCAGAATACTTTATTGCGTAGTTAATTACCCTGCTTCTTACAAGGTAAGTTCCAAAAGGAATGTTTTCAAATTCAGCAAGACCTGCCTTATCAGCCAATGCAATCTTTACTAATGAAGAGTCTTTTGCTCTAACCAGTTCTACAGTTGCGTTTTCAACAGCTCCCTGTTTATCATTAACAACAGTTGCCGAAATTTTTCCTTTGTTGGATGCCTGTGCTCCTGCCAATAAACCAGTTAACACGCACAAGAAGAGCCATACCGTTTGTCTCATATCCAATATTTCCGGAAAAATATTGGGAAAGAAGCACTGCTCACAGTGTTTCTATGCCAACAGTAAATGCCAGACGATGAACGGGATTACCAAAAGTTAGGACTGTCGGATTCTTACATCTATTGCAGGGATTTCTCTCTTATAGCCTTGAATTCTGAATTTTCTTTCCAGCCCGGCCATTTATCCTCAAAAGCCAGCCGCTTACCCACCTGGAAAAGTAATTGCAGGTCGGCAATGGCGCCATCTAATTTCCATACCTGCGGATCATATTCATCGGAAGGACGATGATAATTTTTGGAAGTATAATTCTCTTTCAGATGTTTTCCATACTCCTTGTCTTTGCCGTCTATATCTGTTCCGCTGCTGGTGTATAATGCCGGTACGCCTACTTTGGCAAAATTAAAATGATCTGAACGATAATATGAACCTGCTTCCGGATGCAGTTCAAATGAAATTTCCCGGTTAACTTTTGCGGCTTCTTCTTTTAAATAATCTTCTAATTCATTTTGTCCTTTGCCCACTACCACTATATCTTTTGTTTTACCAAACCAATTCAATCCATCCATATTAATATTAGCTACGGTTTTATTAACCGGGTAAACCGGGTTTTGCGCATAATAAGCAGAACCCCATAATCCCTGTTCTTCCGCTGTAACAGAAAGAAAGACGATTGTTCTTTCAGGTTTTGTTTTCAAACTTTTAAATCCTCTTGCCAGTTCCAGTAAACCTGAAGTAGCACTGGCATTATCCAATGCGCCGTTGTAGATTGAATCTCCTGTCTCATCAGGTTTGCCGATACCAAGATGGTCCCAGTGCGCTGTATATACAATTGTTTCATCAGCATGTTTGCTGCCGGTTATCTTCCCGATTACATTATAGGATTTATTGTATTCAGTACTCACTTTCATAGAGGTAGAAAGTTTCAGGCCAAGCGATTGACCTTTAAATCCTTTCTGATCTGCTTTAGCAAATAATGTAGTATCCGTTTCTGCCGCTTCCAGTAATTTCTTAGCCGCTGGTCCGGATACCCAGCCAATCACATCACACAATTCTTCTTTCTTACCCCGGTTATCCAAACGCAGCTGGGAGCTATTCCAGTTATTTTGAACTACCGTAAAAGGGTAGGCAGCCGCTTCTGTATTATGAACGATAAGGCAACCTTTGGCCCCCTGCCTTCCCGCTTCTTCAAACTTGTAGGTCCAGCGGCCATAGTAGGTCATTGTCTTTCCTTTGAATAATGTGGAATCGTGTGCATTAAAGCCGGGATCATTTACTAATACGAGAACTATTTTTCCTTTTACATCCAAGCCTTCGTAATCATTCCAATGTATATTCCGGTGCTACTACACCATAGCCGGCAAATACCAGTTCACGGCTATTATAAAACTATAGGGGTAATAAAGCTGACGCATCATGTAATTTTTAAAAAAGGAAAATAAGAGAAATACCCGGATGGTTGTTTTACAAATATATAGGTGGTAAAAATAGGAATAAACAATATTCCTGTTCAGTACTGAAAGGCAAAAAAAGACGGGCTTCAAAGAAGTCCGTCTTTTATGGTTTATCATCAGACTTTGGGTCTTTATCCTACTTTTTCAAATTAAATCCCCGGTTGATAGTAAAGCCCAACGCAAACTTTCCATCTCCGATCTTGCTGGTATTTTTTGCCAGCTGATCAATATTGGATGAACTGGTAGTGCTGCCAATATAAAGTTGAAATAAGTGACCGCCGGTATCAAACTCAAGACCGATTGATAACAGATCAGGAACGTATTGATAAATATTACCGCTTTTGTCCATCAGGTTTTCGTACATATTGAACTGGCGGGCATACTCAAAGGTCAGGTTCTTATTTCTTGTCATCTTATACTTTCCGCCTATCCCCATGGAGAATACATAGTTGCTGTTATTGATACCATAAGGAATTAAATTGAAGTGAATCAATGTCGGCATCAGTTGCAGGGAAAATTTATCCGAAAATTTTCTTGCTATTAATAGCTGATGCATATAATTAAACCTGTTGGCTGTCAGTTCACCTTCTACTTTTGGAGAAGCATCAACGCTGGCCAGGGAAAACAAATCCACTGTAACAGGAATATTTCTTTTACCAGTTTGTTGTCTCAGTAGTTTGAATTTGAGCCATCCTTCAAACTTTGAACTTCCCGTTGCTGCTACTCCGGCGTTGGCCCAGTTCAACGGGGAATAATCCAATGACAAATAGGTATGTGCAATGCCTGAATTAAAACCAAAAAGCTGTCCCAGGTTCTTATTAAATAATCTTGGTTTTCCCAGGTCTTTATTCCACACATATCCAAAGTGGTGGGAAATCATAAACTGCAATGTGCCTTTACTTACGATCTCCACGCTTTGCATATTAATGATACGGGTTGACTTAAAAGTGGCTTTTGTAAATTTTTGTTTTACCACAGGCGCGCTTTCCTGTTCTGTTGTTACCTGCAGGCTATCCTGTGCAACCACATTCATCAAAAGGACTGACCCTGTTACTATAAGCAATAATATCTTTTTCATAACGCCTTGTTTTGTGTTGAAGCAATTTTTTTCATTTCAGTTATTATTGTGGTTGTCCCTGTGCTATCCAGTCTTTGAAAATATCAATAGTGCAGGAGCTAAGACTAATGGGTCCGGCCGGGTGACCGGTAGCGCCTCCGCTATTCATCATATTGGTCAATACAGCTTTGTTGGCCGGTGTGGTAAGCCTGGCATAATCCAATACAGGCCCAAGACCTCCATGACAACTGCCTCCCTTACAGGTAGAATTGTAAATGGCTACAATACTGGTTGTATATTTCGGGGAAGCAACAACAGGACATGCCCCACTTGCATCATCTTTGGCTCCCTGGTCAATCCATTTTTTAATCACGGTTTTCTCATTGGGAGAAAAATCAATCACTCCGCCACCCGGGTGTGTTCCGCCATTCACCCAGGCACTGAACGTTGATACCCGTGAGAGTATGGCATCATAAAAGATAGTATCGGCGTGGGAAAACTGCACTGCTCTTGTTCCTATTCCATTGTTATGACAACCACAGGGTCCTGCTGTTATAATAGGCACCACTTCACTGCGGAAAGAAACCTGGGGCAACGAAAGAATATCCTCTTTGTTATTATAGCAGGATGAAACATATACTACCAGTACAGTCATCATGACTACTATTATAATTCCCTTTTTCATATACCTGATAATTTATTGTGATAAATAGTTATTACGGCCTGATAATATTCCCGGTTTTCCTGTATTGGAAAATGCCGCTGTTATTTATTCCGTATTTCCATACCGCCGGAATAGCAGGGTCAGCAAAATACCAGGCTTTGATCAAGGCTACTTCTGAAGATTTAAGCCCGCCATCGCCATAAGCCATATCTCCCTGGTGAGTGGTAGCAAAAATTCCGGTAAAGGGATTAGCCAATAATACCGTTGAATCTATTCTTGATACCAGCGAGCTGGATACATTCAGGTAATTTCCCTTTGCATAGAATTTAGTTCCTGTAACCGGGTCAGTATATTGAACAGAAGAATTACTTCTTGCACTTTTGGGGTACATAATATCCATGATAATATCATCATACGTATTTAATGGCCCGCGGGTACTTAAAGCAGATATCGGGGTAGCAAAAGTTTTGTATGGCCTGAAGCTTGCATTGGCCAGCGTATCAGCGTAAAACTTTTTTACACTATCCTTATAGGCGGTCCATACCTGGTCCCGAAGTGTTACATTAGTAAGCAGGCAGTAGATAGTCTGTACGCCGGTAACAGGATTGGTAACTGCAAATCGTGTTGTATCTGTGGATGCCAGGCCTGCAATTAATCCTTTTCTCGCCCATCCTCCTGTAGCTGTTGCCTGGTTATGACAATTGGCAGAGCCGCAGCCATTAACTATTAATGTAATAGCAGGAGCTCTGAAATCAACCAGTGCCGGGTATTCTTTTGCTCCATTCAGTATCCAGTTATAAATAACAGATTTATCCGTAAGGGAAAGTTCATGATTGGAATTGATGGGGGGCATTGCCTTATTAAAATCATTGGTAGTAATAAACTCCCATAATTTACTGGCGGTTGGATTTGCCGGTGTTACATACTTCATGATATCGCTGTAAGTAAGAAAGCTGGGGCTGATCAATCCACCATGGCAATTAGAGGTAGCGCAAAATTCCTTTATGATTGTTTTTACGCCTCGTTTAATGATCCTGTCATTGACATCCGGTACTATATCACGAACAGCGATTACGGTAGTATCATAAAAGGGAGAGTAGATACCTGAATCAGGAACGACCGATAGTGATCTGTCAAGAATTTTTGCGTTAACACCGACTTTGGTACACTGCAGTATTAAAAGAGAAAGCAATACACTGCTTAGAATGATACCGGTTGTTTTTATGATCGAAATCTTTTTCATAAAAGACAGTTTAACTTTTGTGGAAATTTATGTATGAAAAGAGCTGCTGAATAGTTGAATCGAAACTCAAAACTACCGATGCACTGTTTACAGTATCATGACAGAAGGACTGCGAAATACTGATTATAATCAGTTCAAAACCGGGTGATAATCATCTTTATAAACATTTCATAGATTCCGGATACTCTCCGAAACAGGTAAGTATAATGCCGGTAGTATGTGTAAATAGATAATGAGTACCTGCAGGTATATTATTTAAGCCATGCTGGTTCAGAAGTTAAATAACATCTCAAACAGGGCATCTCATTATTAATGTATAAAAAATTAGTCCCGATGGAAAAGTGGATGTAAAATGTATATCAGTATTACAGGTTTATCACTCTTAACATTGACGCTACAAAAACATATATCAAATATGAGCCCGAATCCGGCACTTACAGGCTGATGGAAGGAAACCAGGGTAAATATTCTTACTATGTGTGAATTGTATAACTTATTTATAAAATAGTGTAACAATTACCGGCAAAAGGATTTGGATTTTTGCCACCGGGAGTAACAGCAAAATTTGCTTTCCCACTTCAATTGTAATATTCAGCCGTTGATATCTGTCATTAAAACTCTTGATACAGGTCATAAAACGATTAACCTGTTCTAAATAGTTTGCACCGGTTTTATGACTATTGAACTTTTAATCAGCATTATATGGGAAATAATAAGAAACCAGAAGACAAATCCCGCAGGTGGTTTTTATCACTGATCTTATCGGGGAATAATGATACTTCTTCAGCTAAGTCCCCGGACAATGCCGAAAAGGTGAAGATGCTGACCCCGGATGGCAAATTAGTTGAGGTAGATAAAAACATTCTGGATAAAGCTATTAAAAACCAGAAAGCAACAAACAAAGAAATACTCAACTGGATGAAAAACCCTTCTAAAGAAAATAGCTGATTCATTTTACATTCTTTCTTTTTTAAATCTGGAAAATGAAACAAGAAGAAATAAAAGACAAAGGCCGGCGTGATTTTATTAAAACCGCTGCGATAGCAACGATTGCCACCACTGCATGTGGTAGCCTCGCCTGTTCCTGTTCTTCAAAACATGAACATCATAAAGCCGCAGAAAAAGTAAAGCTATTATCCCCGGACGGTGAAATTGTTGAAATAGACTCATCCTACCTTGATCATGCCAATCACATGTCCATCATTTCAAAAAAACAAGCACGGGAAGGTATCCCCGGAAGAAAGTTTGTAATGGTTATTGACCTGGCCCGCTGTAAAAATGCAAGGAAATGTGTTACTGCCTGCCAGAAAATGCACCACCTGCCAGTAGAAAAAGAATGGCTGTCCGTAAAACTGATGAAGGATAGCGATAAAGGATCTCCCTACTGGTTTCCCAAAACATGTTTTCATTGTGATGATCCTCCCTGTGTTAAAGTTTGCCCGGTGGATGCAACATTTAAACGCCAGGATGGATTGGTATTGATAGATAATGAACGCTGCATTGGTTGTAAATTTTGTATGGCCGCCTGCCCTTATTCTACCCGTGTATTTAACTGGGATGAGCCCAACCAGGGTATTAGTGATGCGAACTATACAGCTGAGTCAAGTGTGCCCAGTAAAATCGGAACAGTAGAAAAATGTGACTTCTGCCCGGATATGATAAGACAGGGATTACTCCCTGATTGCGTCACAGCATGTCCCAATGGTGTATTTTATTTCGGGGATGAAAATGAAGATACGGTAACCAACGGCGATGAAACCGTCAGTCTTTCCCAGTTATTAAAAGACCGGGGCGGATACCGCTTCATGGAAGAGCTGGGTACAAAACCCCGGTTATATTATTTACCGCCAAAAGACAGGATGTTCCCGGTAGAAAGAGGTTATGAATCATTGCCGGAAGAATTAAAAGAAAGATACAAGGATGTAATAGAAATGGAGAAATAGTGTTTGCTTTTACAACACATTTCAAAGAATATAATTTTTATGGAACTCAATACATTTCAACAAACAGCTTTCGATCATCAGCGTCCTACCATTGAAAAGTTTGGGAAAAGGGCCTGGTTCTGGACATTTTTTTTCCTGCTATGGATTGCTGTGGGAGGATATGCCTTGTATTTACAGATCGCCAAAGGGCATGGGGTAACCGGGATGCGTGACAATGTAGTGTGGGGATTATTCATTGTGAACTTTATCTTCTTTATTGGTATCAGTTATGCCGGAGCAATTATCTCGGGTCTTTTACTGCTCTTCAAAGTTTCCTGGGGCAAACCTATTATCCGTCTCGCACAGATGATGACAATTATCTCTGTTATAGTTGGGCCTATTTTTATTCTCTTGTGCGTAGGACGTTTTGACCGTTTGCATTATTTATTTATTTATCCCCGTATTCAATCCCCGATGACATGGGACGTACTGGCTATCCTTACTTACTTCGTGGGAAGCGTTTTGTTTTTATACATGGCATTGATAAAAGATTTTGCTGTTTACCGTGATGCAAAACTCAATATCCCCAAATGGAAACAAAAATTGTACAGTGCGTTATCATTAGGTTACCGGGGAGCTGCCAGTCAGAAAAGACACCTGATCAGGTCACAGAACCTGCTGGCCATTATCCTGATACCGCTTTCTATCATGGTTAGTTCTATTTTATCATGGATATTCGGAATGACCCTTCGCCCGGGATGGCATAGTACCATTTTTGGTCCCTACTTCGTTTTAGCGGCGCTGTATTCCGGTTGCGGTGTACTGATCGTTGCCATGTGGGTGTATAGGAAAATGTATAAACTGGAAAACTATTTTACAGACAGGCACTTCACTTATCTCGGCTATACCATGATGATACTTGCTGCAGGCTATGGTTATTTTACATTTTCAGAATACTTCACCAGTTGGTTTAGTTCTGAAGTTTGGGATAACGAAGTGATCAATAAACTTTTTAATCCCGCTGAATATGGCTGGTGGACATTATTCGCTAATGTAGTGGGCATTATTATTCCTATGCTGATTGTAGCCATACCCAAAACCCGGACACCTAACGTTATTTCACTGGTGGCATTTTGTATGGTCATCGCATTATGGGTAAAAAGATACCTTATAATTGTACCTACACTGGAATCACCCTTAGTGCCTATGCAGGATACAAGGCAAGAATATGTGAAGTATTCCGCCACCTGGCCTGAGTGGGCATTAACCTTTGCCGGCATTGCCACTTTTTTATTATTCTTTACGCTGATGTCAAAATTTGTAACGGTTGTTCCGGTATCAGGGCTGGAAGATACTAAAACGCATCATGAGCATGCAAAGGACCATGTAAAGAAAGAAGATATACAACCTGCTTAAAAATATTTTATGAACCGCACTTTAAAAATAGCAGCGCCATTAAAAATCGCGAAGCGAATAATTGTCATCGCCTGTTTGCTGGTAACATTGTTTTTTCCTGCCAGCCTCTTTTCACAAACAGACAGCGCACAGGCAATAGTACCTGAAGAAGAAGCACTGGTATCGCCAACTATTGATTTTATCAGTGTACAAAAAAGTGACAATACCATTGACCTGAAAGCAATTTTAAAAGCTAAGATAAAAGGCACGCTGACAAAATTGCCCGGATTGAAGATCAGTTTTTTCTCTGTAAGTGATTCCATTGAAAAGGAGCTTGGGAATGCTTATACTGACCGGAGTGGAACAGCCCTGCTGAATTGTAAAGCCGCCGGATTAATTCCCGGCAAAGAAGGAAAACTACAATTCAAAGTTTCTTTTTCCGGCAATAAATCCATGGAAGCAGCAGAGGAAGTAGTAGCGGTCAAAAGAGCCAGCCTGGTAATAACTCCTGTTAAAGAAGATTCTGTTTTATCTGTTCAGTTGAAATTAATTGATATAAGCACTGGTGAAGAAACCGCAATACCTCAAGCCGATTTAAGTGTTTTTGTTAAGCGCCTGTTCAATCCGTTGAAGTTAGGCGAAGGTAAAACAGATGAAAATGGAGAGGCTTCTGTTGAAATTCCCAATAACCTCCCGGGAGATGCAAAGGGTAATATAACACTGCTGGCAAGACTGGACGACAATGAACAATATGGCAACCTCGAAGCATCTGTTATACAACCCTGGGGAACCCCGGTGTCTGACAAGATACAGGAATTGCCAAGAGCGTTATGGAGTCCCCATCCACCTTTATGGATGCTGATAACATTTATCGTTTTGATGACTGTAGTGTGGGGACATTATATAGTTATCGTATACGAGCTTTTCAGGTTAAGAAAAGAACAACTCAAAACAAACAATAGTTAATAATAATCATCTATTAAATAAACACACTTAAAAAAATAACACAATGAAAAAAAATGTAATGATATTATTAACAAGCGCTTTCGCTTTTGTACTAATGGCGTTTGTATCTAAAACCGCCAATGATCCCTGGCCGGTTCCTGATAAGTATTTAAAGATGACGAATCCTGTTAAGCCAGATGCGGCATCCATAGCTACCGGCAAAGAATTATATGTTCAGCATTGCCAGTCATGTCATGGCAAAAAAGGAAAAGGTGATGGTTCAAAAGCTGCACAACTGGATACAGAATGTGGTGACTTCACTACCGCTGCTTTTCAAAAACAACCGGATGGCGCCTTGTTCTACAAAACCTTTGAAGGACGTAAAGACATGCCGTCTTACAAAAAGAAAATTCCGGATGCTAATGATATCTGGGCGGTAATAAATTATATGAGAACACTTAAGTAATTTTCACATTGCAGTTCTTCTTCTAAATAATAAAGTCCGCAAAAAAAATGCGGACTTTATTATTTACTTATCCAATACCATTTATCCCCTGTTGGGTTCCAGCAATTTGAAGAACTGATCCAACTGGGGCAATATCACGATCCTTGTTCTGCGGTTAGCCGCCTTGCCCTCTTTTGTACTGTTATCTGAAACCGGGTTATATTGGCTGCGTCCCGCTGCCGCTATCTTAGACGGGTCCAACCCGTATTTATTCTGGAGAATTCTTACTACCGCTGTAGCACGTTTTACACTCAGGTCCCAGTTGTCCTGTAATATGCCACTGCCTTTATAAGGAACATTATCTGTATGCCCTTCTACCATAAACTCAATATCCGGCTGATTCTTTAATACGGCAGCTACTTTGCCGAGTACTGCACTTGCCTGGTCGGTCACTTCATATTTCCCGCTTTTGAAAAGAAGTTTATCAGAAATATCAATATACACAACCCCTTTGTCCACTTTGATATTGATATCCTGGTCATCCATACTGCCAACAGCGCCTTTCAGGTTCATCACCAACGCCATGTTCAATGAATCTTTGTGGGCCATCTGCTGCTGCAGGGTTTGTATATAACTATCTTTTGCACCCAGGTTATCCAAAGATTTTTTAATGCTCTCCGCCTGTGTACTTGAAATAACAGACAGGTCTTCAAGCTGCTTCAACGCCTGTGTATTGTTTTGTTGCAGAAATTCAATCTGCTTGTTTAAATTGGCGATATCTGTTTCCAGCCCCGCTTTTTGACGGTTTAGTTCCGCTTTTTGATTATTAAGTTCTGCCTTCTGATTATTACAATCTGCCAGGTTTCCTTCCAGCGTTCCATACTGTATTTTCAGCGTGTCATAATCAGCCACTGATTTTTTAAACTTTTTTGAACTCACGCAGGAAGAAAGAAAAATAATGGATAGTACCGGGATAAAAAATTGTTTCAAATACATATACTGTTGTTTTAAATTAAAGATCAGGTTATAAATGCTGTATCGAAAGTTACAAAGTTAAATGCCCTGTTTAAGCTGGTTCCTTATACATTGTTAATTTAACGAGGCCAAAAATAGGCCTGTTTTCAAAATAAAATACTAAGAACTTAAAAATCCGGCAACTTTGCAGGATACACCGTATTATGGCAACTTCGAAGCAGGCGGCAATAAAATTTATATTTATCACACTACTGATTGATGTAATGGGCTGGGGCCTGATCATCCCCGTGATGCCGGAACTGATCGTACAACTCAAACATATCTCTGTCAATGAAGCAAGCCCTTATGGCGCATGGCTATTATCTGTATATGCCATTACCCAGTTTTTATTCGCTCCTGTGATCGGCAACCTGAGTGATAAATACGGACGCCGTCCCGTTTTGCTGGGTTCATTGCTGGGCTTTGGCATTGATTATCTTTTCCTGGCACTGGCACCAACTTATGGCTGGTTATTTGTTGGCCGTATTATTGCCGGCATAACAGGTGCAAGCTTTACAACAGCCTCCGCTTATATTGCCGATATCAGTACACCTGAGACAAGAGCAAAGAATTTTGGAATGATCGGCGCAGCATTTGGTCTCGGTTTTATTATTGGTCCGGCTCTTGGCGGATTGCTGGCAGGCTGGGAATAAGAGCCCCGTTTTACGTAGCCGCTGCTCTTTGTTTGCTTAATACATTATACGGATATTTTATTTTGCCCGAATCATTAAGCATAGAAAACCGAAGGGCTTTTCATTGGAAAAGAGCCAACCCTTTTGGTTCATTGCAACTATTAAGACGATACCCGGCTGTTGGCGGACTCGCCATTTCTTTTTTTCTTATTTATATGGCCGCGCAATCGGTACAGGGCAATTGGAATTTTTTTACCATCTACCGCTTCAACTGGAGTAAAAAGATGGTAGGTATATCATTAGCTGTAGTGGGTTTGCTGGTAGGTTTGGTGCAGGCGGGTTTGACAAGAATAGTAAATCCCCGGCTTGGCAATGAGAAAAGCATTTACATCGGTTTATTTTTATACACTATTGGTCTCGTATTATTTGCTTTCGCCACTGAGGGATGGATGATGTTTGCGTTTCTTGTTCCCTATTGTCTTGGAGGTGTTGCCGGGCCCGCATTACAATCCATATTGGCCGGGCATGTGCCGCAGAACGAACAGGGCGAATTGCAGGGAGCGTTAACAAGTTTAATGAGCATCACGACTATCATTGGGCCATTGATCATGAATAACCTCTTCAAATATTTTACCACTAAAAATGCTCCTTTTCATTTTCCCGGGGTTTCATTTTTACTTGGCGCTGTGTTTATGCTCTTTAGTCTTGTGATTGCCTGGTATGTACTGGATAAAGAAAAGAAGCTTACTGCAGAAAAGATCAGTTAACCCTTTTTCAGAAGCTTACTTAGCCATACCATTCTTTATTACCCGACCAGGAACCGCGCAGGTTAAAAAATAACCCTAACCAAAATCATATATTCTAATGACAACAGGCATACATCATGAAAGAATTATTCACCACATTTACAATACAAAAACAATAAATCGCTTTCTGCTAAACGATCGCCAGCCATTTTAGAAATCCCCCTTCGTATTATTAAAGCATAATATCATGGTACAACAATCCAATTTTGGTGCAATAGAAAACGCCCCTGCACGGACGGAACTGGAAACATGGGTAAAACAAACTGCAACACTTTGTGATGCGAATACTGTTCACTGGTGTGATGGTTCCCAGGAAGAATATGACAGGCTTTGCCAACTCATGGTGAAAAAAGGAACTTTTATCCCTTTAAACCCTGAAAAGCGGCCCAATAGTTTTGCTTGCTTCAGTGATCCAAGCGATGTAGCAAGGGTGGAAGACAAAACATTTATATGCAGCCGACGTAAAGAAGACGCAGGCCCTACCAATAACTGGATGAACCCCGACGAAATGAAAACGAAACTGGAGGGGTTGCTTACAGGCTGTATGAAAGGCCGTACATTATATGTTATTCCATTTTGCATGGGACCGCTTGGTTCTTTGTATTCCAGGTATGGTGTACAAATCACCGACTCAGAATACGTAGTAGTAAATATGCGCATCATGACCCGCATGGGCCAGGATGTATTACCCTACCTGCAAAAAAAGAGTTATGTAAAATGCCTGCACACAGTTGGCGCCCCGCTGGAAGGAAATCAAAAAGACAGTAGTTGGCCCTGCAACCCTGAAGTAAAATATATTTCCCATTTCCCTGATGAACGCCTGATCATTTCGTATGGTAGTGGTTATGGCGGCAATGCACTCATGGGTAAAAAATGTTTTGCACTCAGGATCGCATCCGTCATCGGGAGAGAAGAAGGATGGCTGGCAGAACACATGCTTATCATGGGGGTAGAATCTCCTGACAAACAAAAAACCTATGTAGCCGCAGCATTTCCGAGTGCCTGTGGTAAAACAAATTTCGCCATGCTCATTCCACCGGAAAAATTTGAGGGCTGGAAAGTAACTACCGTTGGCGATGATATAGCGTGGATACATAAAGGCGATAATGGCTGCTTATATGCTATCAATCCTGAAGCCGGTTATTTCGGTGTAGCGCCGGGTACCAATTATCAAACCAATCCTAATGCCATGGAAAGCATCAGGGCTAACACTATCTTTACCAATGTAGCTATCACGCCCGATAAAGATGTGTGGTGGGAAGGGTTGACAAAAGAACCACCGGAAGGACTAACAGACTTGCATGGCAATCCCTGGGATCCAAAGAGTGGTAAACCTGCTGCTCACGCCAATTCAAGATTTACTGCACCAGCCTATCAAAACCCATCTATTGATGAAGACTGGGATAACCCGGCTGGTGTACCCATTGCAGGATTCATTTTTGGCGGAAGAAGAAGTAGTGTTATTCCTTTAGTATATCAATCTTTCAACTGGAACTTTGGCGTTTATCTTGCTGCTACGATGGGTAGTGAAATGACCGCTGCAGCTTTCGGTGAAATTGGAAAAGTTCGCCGCGATCCATTTGCTATGCTTCCGTTCATGGGTTACCATATTGGTGATTATGTCAATCACTGGCTGCAGTTTGGCCGTGATATGCCCAATGCCCCGCGCATCTTTGGTGTGAACTGGTTTCGTAAAGATGAGAATGGTAAGTTCCTCTGGCCGGGCTTTGGTGAAAATATCCGTGTGCTGAAATGGATAGTAGAACGTATCCGCGGAAATGCTTCTTCTGTTGAAAGCCCCATAGGCTGGATGCCACGTTATGAAGACATGGATTGGAAAGGCCTGGAAAATTTTACCAGGGAATCTTTTACTAAAATAATGACAGTAGATCGTGAACCGGGCAAACAGGAATTGTTATCACACGAAGAATTGTTTGAACGTATGTATGATAAACTGCCCAAAGAATTTTTCTTTATGCGTGAATTGCTCTTATCTGCCCTGTGGCGTTCTCCTGAACAATGGGGGCTACAGCCGGAAAGAGGATGACCTCTTATGATTGCCTGCTCTTTTACGAACAATAAACCTGGCGGCGGGAACCATCCTGCTGCCGGTTTATTGTTTAAGTTGTATCTAACAATACTTTTTACATTATATGCCAGATTGGTTCCGCCATCTTTTTACAGAAATGTCTATAGCCCAGTCGGTGATTATATACGGACTGGTGATTGCGTTGGGTATCTGGCTGGGTCGTATTAAAATTGCAGGCATTTCATTAGGAATTACCTGGGTATTGTTTGCCGGGCTTATTTTATCGTATATCGGGGTAGAAATTGATACACGCACGGAGCACTTTATTAAAGAGTTCGGATTGATCTTATTCGTTTATTCCATCGGGCTGCAGGTGGGTCCGGGTTTCTGGGCTTCATTGAAAAAAAATGCAGTCGCTAATAATATTCTCGCTGCAGCTATTGTTGCAACCGGTGTGATCATTACAGTCATTCTTTACTACGCAAGCGGCAATCATATTTCTGTAATGACAGGTGTGATGAGTGGCGCTATTACCAATACGCCGGGCCTTGCTGCTGCACAGGCCGCTGCCAACGATCTGAATATTACGGGTACAGACAAATCTTTAATTACATTGGCGTATGCTGTTACCTATCCGTTGGGTGTATTTGGTATTATTGGGGCTTTGTTATTGCTGAAAAAAATATTTCACGTAAAGATTGAAGACGAGCAGGAGCTTCACCGTAAGCTTGGTATGCTTCGTGCCAACAGGCCAGTTTCTGTTCACCTGAATTTAGAAAATAAACAACTGGTGGGGCAGCCGCTTCGTAAGCTCTTCGGTTTACTAAAAGAACATGTAGTGGTATCAAGAATGTATCACAACGGGGAGATCATTACTCCAACACCCGGTCTGATACTGGCTGAAAATGATGTGTTGCTGATCGTAGCATCCAAACAGGAAGTGGAACAATTAAAATTACTAGTTGGCCCATCCAGCGCCATGAATCTGAAAACGGCACAGGAAAGCGATCTTATATCAAGACATATTGTTGTGACAAGGTCTGCTGTTACACACAAAAGATTAGGCGATATTCCTGAACTGCATCAGCATGATTTTACTTTAACAAGACTGAACCGGGCAGGAATCGAGTTAGTACCGCATGGAGATATTTTTTTACAACTGGGAGATACGGTAAAAGTAGTAGGCACAGAGCAAGGGGTGCAACTGGTTACGGGTGCATTGGGCAATTCATTAAAAAAATTAGAAGCGCCTGATCTTGCACCGATCTTCATGGGTATTGTATTAGGCGTTATTCTTGGAAGTATCCCTTTTCATTTTCCCAATATGCCGGTAGCGGTAAAGATCGGAATGGCCGGCGGACCGTTGATCGTTGCATTACTATTGAGCCGCTTTGGTAATTTATTTTACCTGAACAACTATACTACCAACAGCGCCAACCTGATGATACGTGAATTAGGTATCAGTTTGTTTTTAGCCAGTGTAGGATTAAGCAGCGGTAAGAATCTATCAGTCGCTTTTGGAAATGGCCAGGGCTGGATATGGATGGCAATGGGAATTGCCATTACTATTATCCCTTTAGTTCTTGTGGGATTCATAGCTCATAAATATTTCCGTAAAACTTATTTTGAAGTATGCGGGTTACTGGCAGGCGCTTCCACTGATCCGCCCGCACTGGCATTCGCTACAAAACTTACCGGCAGTGATATTCCTTCGGTTACCTATGCTACAGTCTATCCGCTTACTATGATCTTAAGAATAGTAGCTGCACAACTACTGATATTGTTACTGGCTTAGATCACTTAACCGCTTTTTTCAATGCTTCAACGGTTTTCTTTTCACTGCCAACAAAGATCTTATCGTCAATGATCACAACCGGTCTTTTGAGAAAAGTATATTCTTCCAGGATATAATTCCGGTAATTTTTTTCATCCAGTTTATTATCTTTTAGCCCAAGTTCTTTATACTTCATGGCCCTGCGGCTGAAAAGAGATTCATAGCTGCCCGCCATCTTTTTCATTTCCTCTAATTGAACAGGTGTTATCTTTTCAAACTTAATATCCTGCATAGTAAATCCTTTCTTATCTACCTGTGTTTCTTTGATAATAGCCTGGCAGGTGGTGCAGTTACCGAGGTGATATATTTTCTTCATGCTACTAATAATACGCTGTTGTGGTGATTCCGGTTCAGTAAGTGTTTAAAATGCTTTACTTTGTGCCACTTATTTTATCATTATGGGCAAAGATGAAGTTTTTAAAGACGAAATAGAAAAAGCCAGCGATTTTAAGTTTGGCGCCAATGTAGCCAAAGTGTTTGATGATATGGTGAACCGTTCGGTTCCCTATTATGGAGAAATGCAGCGGATGATGGCGGAGCTGGCAACAGATCATGCCAGGGAAGGCAGCGATGTATATGATCTTGGCTGCTCCACCGGTACTACCATGATCGGCATGGATACGATGGTGAATCAAAATATTCGTTTCGTTGGTATAGATGATTCGCAGGAGATGCTGGACAAATGCAAATCCAAATTAATGGAGCTGGGTTTTTCCCGCGATTATGAATTGCGTTGTGCCGACCTGGGGCAGGGAGTAAACATTGAAAATGCCTCAGTGGTGGTTTTATGTCTTACCCTCCAGTTTGTAAGACCCATCTACCGTGAACGCTTGCTGGCGGATATTTACAAGGGCCTGAATCCGGGCGGCGTATTGATACTGGTAGAAAAAATATTAGCCGAAGAAAGTAATTTCAACCGGGATTTTATCAACTATTATTACAATTATAAAAGACGTAACCACTACAGCGAAATGGAGATCTCTCAGAAAAGAGAAGCCCTCGAAAATGTATTGGTTCCTTATAAACTAAGTGAAAACATTACCCTGCTCCGTGACAAAGGTTTTGCGCATTGCGAGGTTTTTTTCAAGTGGTATAATTTCGCCGGAATTATCGCTGTGAAGAAATGAGGTATAAGTAAATCACAAATACAAAAATTCCAAATCCCATCCCCTGTATAGTTTTTTGGAATTTGAAATTTCAATTTTTGGAATTTATGATAAGCATTGGCAATTTTTTTTTCAAGTATCGTAACTGGATATTTATCCTTTTTTACGGTGCATTATTCATTCCCTCATGGCCATTATTTTCCAAAGAAAAATGTGGTGAACACTATTATATATGGCCAATTGCTATTGGCTTATTCATTACCTGCCTTGGGCAACTGGTACGGGGATTAACCATTGGCCTGGCCTATATCGTCCGTGGTGGTAAAGAGGGAAAGCCTTATGCAGAGGGCCTGGTGACAGAAGGTATTTTTAATCATTGCCGCAATCCTTTGTATGTCGGTAATATATTAATGTTACTTGGTGTTGGCATTCTCGCCAACTCATTGGTTTATGTAGCCATCGTCATTCCTGTCTTCTTATTTATTTACCAGGCCATCGTCTTAGCTGAAGAGAACTTCCTTCGCGGAAAGTTCGGTGCCGGTTTTGATGAATATTGTAAGAAGGTGAACCGCTGGTTTCCTAACCTGGGTGGCATTGGCAAAACCTTCGGCAGTATGCAATTCAACTGGCGGCGCTGGATACTAAAAGAACATACTACCCAGTTTATCTGGCTGGTGGGTATTGTACTGATACTTTTATTGAAATACCCGGAATTGACAGGGCATAATGAGCAAATCCGGAATACCGCTTTGATCGTCTCCCTCTCTTTCCTTGTAGTCGTTTACGGGCTGGTTCGTTACCTGAAAAAGACCGGTAAGTTCAGGGAATAAACCTCTGAAAGCCTTACCCGGATGGTATTTTTCTCTTTCATAAACAATGGCCGGGATTTATTGTTATTTTTACACATCAAATAGTGAGTTATGATCAAAACAGGCAATCCCGTTATCAGTATTTATACAGAAATGACGCCCAACCCGGAGACCATGAAGTTTGTGGCCAACAAGCTGTTATACCCCGGCAAAAGCATTGATTTTCCCGATGCCGAAAGTGCGAAACCCTCGCCGCTGGCTACCGAGTTATTTGGCTTCCCTTTTATCAAAGCCATATTCATCGCCAGCAACTTTGTGACGCTTACCAAGGTTGCGGATACAGATTGGAATGATGTGATACCTTCTGTCCGCCAGTTTTTGAAAGATTACCTGGAAGAAGGAAAAGCAGTGATTAATGAAGAAGAAATTCACGCAACTAAAGCGGATGGCAATATTATCCATGCTGATGATGATGACGTAGTAAAAAGGATAAAGGAATTGCTGGATAATTATGTTCGCCCGGCTGTTGAAATGGATGGCGGCGCTATACAATTTAAAAGTTATGATGACGGCGTCGTCAACCTGATGATGCAGGGAAGTTGCAGCGGTTGCCCTTCATCAATGATAACCCTGAAAGCCGGTATTGAAGGAATGATGAAAAGAATGATTCCGGAAGTGAAAGAAGTGGTGGCAGAGGCGGAATAAAGACCCCTCTGTCTCCGCCATCTGGCGGAGAACTTAGGTCGGTTAGTCATTCTTTTTTTATCATGGGCTGAAAAGCAGTTGAGTTTGTCTCCCTCTCTTCCGTTAATTTATTTTACAACCCACCCTTTAGGGAGTAAGAAGTTTTCCACTTCGGACAATTACCGCGGTTTCATCAGCCTATAAAATCTATTCCAGCTTCCTGTTTTAACAACCGCAATCATGTCATCCGTCCTTCTTTAAAGCAATATAAAATACTGCTATTTGAAGCGCCACTAAAAGGATGATCCCATACACCCACCAGTATTTGTAATCATTGATAACAGAAGCAATGATCAACCCATGTCCAATACCGAATAAAAAAAGTCCTGTTTTAAAAGCAGCAGAATTTTTATATTTCAGTACTTTTTCTTTTTGCTTCCAGGCTTCAATTACAAGCAACGTGTAAGAAAATAATATTAGTACCAGCCCTATTGCATCCTGGAGTGAAGGCCCGTGATCTTTACTTATGGAGAATAACCTGGTATCAGAATCAGGCAAAACAACAATAACAAAACCAATTAAAATGATAATAAGTAATACCCTGATCTTATTCATAGTTATCGCTTCAAAATTTTGACGCAGTTAGTTTTAAGCGTACATTAATATTTGAAAGTAGTACTAAAATAGCTACTTCTTTGTCTCCTGGCTTACCACCCCATAAAAACCATTCCCGCACCGCAAATAAAAATCGTCAAGCCACCCAGCGCATGCATGAATCTTTCCAGTTTTTCTGTTTTAAAAAATGAAATACCATAGTAACCCAGTACTACCATTACGATCATAGTGGCCAATGTAAAGAAAGTATAAACCAGGATGAGCAATAACATTCCCGACCATGAATGTTGCGCCGCAGGATAGTACAATAATGGTATCATTGGTTCGCATGGGCCGAGTAAGAAAATGATGAACATGACCCAGGGAGTAACTTTATGTCTTTCTGCCGGCTGCACCGCTTTACCGTGTTTATGTTCATATACATAGATGCTGCCATCTTGATAGGTATCAAAATGTTTGTGAGATTTATTTTTATACGCCCTCATTAATCCCCAGATACCATAGACCAGCCCGAATACAAGCAGTACCCAGCCTGCAATACCTCCTCTTATATTTTCTAACCAGGAAACTTTTGACAGGCTCCAGCCAATAGCAGAACCCCCTAAGGCAAGCAACACGGAACTCCATACATGTCCGCATCCGCAGGTAACCGTCCATAGCAGTGTTTTTCCAAAGCTCCATCCTCTTGCTTTGGATAGGGCAATAAAAGGAAGGTAATGATCCGGGCCTGTAATTGTATGCAGGCAGGCGATAGTGATAGCTGTTATTATTAATATTTGCAGTTCACCTGGCATTCGCAACTACAGGGTTTATGATCTTAGTTCCAGATTCAATCGTTTTGACAATCGCTTTTAAACAATCATGCAATTGTTCCGCCTTATATCCGAGCAACCGGATGATCAGGCCGTTTGCCGGCGCAGCCGTAATACCAAAAATAACTTCCGGCTGCAATGATAAATATTCATGAATGGTATCTGCCGCATCAACGCAATTAGTTTTTTCATCTAAAAAAATAAAACTGGCCTGGTGAGTAAATCCTTCCAATTGCCCGATTGCAGTTGGATCAATAAGCAAAGGCTGCATCAATAGGTTTTCCTTTATAACAAGCTTATTGTTGATGAATACTTCAGTAAGACTATGATATTTTGAAAACAAGAATACTTCACCATTCAATTTTCTTCCGCAGGTTAATATCTCTCCCCATATCAGCCGGCAATCTTCATTTAAATAAAATTTATTGGTAGCGGTAAAAACAGAATTTTCATGCGGCACGGAAGGATGTGGCAGGTAAACGAAAGATGATCCTTTTTGCAAATACACTTCCATCAACTGCTTTGCCCCTTTCTTCATATTAAATAACCGCTGGTAAGATTGGGTATGCAACCGCAAAGAAGAATTTTCTTCCAATTCAATTTTTAATTCATACTCATCTTCATCTAATATACCGGGAGATGAACTCATTAACATCAGTTGCAATAAGGGGCAGCTTTTATCTTCTGTAACATCGGCAACTTTAAATGGCGGTGTACAAAAGCTCTGCTTCAACTGAGTAATGCCATTCTTTAAAATTGTTTCTATATGCAGCTTCGCTTTCATCGCCAGAGGTTGGGTTCTTCCACTTCTTCTAATAAAGCATATTTCTTCAGCCATCCAATAACTTTATCCAGCCCCTGCAAACTCATCAGGTTGGTAAAAACAAATGGACTACCCTTGCGCATCTTTTTTGCATCATGTTCCATTATGGCAAGATCAGCATGGACATAAGGGGCCAGGTCAATTTTATTGATTACCAGCAGATCACTTCGTGTAATACCCGGCCCGCCTTTGCGGGGAATCTTATCCCCTTCAGCTACATCAATCACAAATATGGTGACATCCGCCAGGTCAGGACTGAATGTGGCCGATAAATTATCACCACCGCTTTCAATGAAAATGATTTGTATACCCGGGAACCGTTGCACCATTTCTTCGACTGCTTCTAAGTTCATGCTGGCATCTTCACGGATAGCCGTATGGGGACAGCCGCCAGTTTCTACCCCGATAATTCTTTCGGGCGGCAATAAACTATTCTTTGTCAAAAACTCCGCATCTTCTTTGGTATAAATATCATTGGTGATTACCCCGATGCTATATTCATCTGACAGCTTACGTGTCAGCCTTTCGATCAATGCTGTCTTACCGGAGCCAACAGGGCCGGCTACCCCGATTTTTATGTAGTTTCTTTCAGACATTTCAAATATTTTTTGAACGCAGATTATTATGATCGTGATGATTTATTATGATGTCATCAGCGGAGATCATAAAAATCATAATGATCAGCGTTCCGTTTTTTACGACATATACAACCTCGAATACAACCTCTCATGCTGCATACTTCGAATATCAAACCCTGAACAACACAATCCGATCAAATCTCTATCTGGCTGCAAATTTTTTTCAGCTAATTCTTCAATCAATGGATGTAAGGAAAATAATATTTCCTGTCCGTGCTGCTGGCTAAGCGGGATCAGCTTTACACTGTTTGTTATAAAACCGGCAGCGGCATTGTAATAAAATCCCGTTAATGTATCTTTCTTTGGAATGTTCAGAATGTTTGCCAGCAATCCAAATGCAATGCAATAATGACCGGATGCCTCTTGTTCCTTTATAGTTTTTGCATATTCGTTTAGCAGATTATTATTGCACAGTGGCTGAAAGTTTTTTATTACCCTCCATCCGATCTTCCGGCTTGCTTCTCTCATTTCTCTTGGCAATTTTACTGCGGTACATTCTTCATCTAAACTCAGTAACATAGTAAGATCATTTGTTCCGGCTGCATCATAGGCTAGTGAAACAGAAGTAGCATCAGTGTAGTGAATACTCTTTGAAAGCATTTCTGTAACAAACTCTTTTGCCGTTGCAGCATCTTTCACTATGCCCGATTGTACATAAGTTTCTAATCCCGCTGAATGAGAATAACCGCCGATGGGTAATGCGGGATCGCTCAGGTGCAATAAACTTAATAAAGCGTTATTCATATCAAGGTTCTTAAGCCCCTCCTTCGGAGAGCTTGTCCCGTCCTATTGGCGGGAGGTTTGGGGAGGCCGTCAGCTTCATGATCTTTGAAAATAAAGTTTCTCCGCTTAGGTGTGCATGCGGCGAAACGGTTGTTTTTAATGGCTGTAATAGTTTTCTTTTATCCTGTCTTACATCATATCCATGCCCTTCCAGCAAACGGAACAAAGGCAACTCAAAAGGAACCAGCAATTCATTGTTTTCATAGAATAAAGGAAGATGTTTGTTGCCGATCTCGTAACATACCGATGCCATCTCAAACATATTTGTCGGTTTTATGGCTATCACATCGCAGGGCAAAATGGTAACAGCGATGACCTTTTGTTCATCTTCATATAAAATATCCCCTTCCGTTAATGCAGGATTTTTATCCAGGAATTTCAATGAAACTTCTTTACCCGCTTTTGTTTTCTTTCTTAAAATGCGTTTGCTGGTTTCGTACCATTCTAATGCAAGCCAGTCAATCGCTTTATAACTGACTTGGTGTGTATCTATGTGTCCAATCTTACGTTGAATAATCATTTTATCAATTAACTTGTATATTCCAGGTAATACAATTAAGAACTCCTCCATCATTTGCAATGTCATTGCTATCTACTGTGGCTATTTTTTGATTCCTAAAGAGTTCCTTAAATTTTTTAATTGTTTTATTATCTTCCTTAAATCCAAATGTTGGAAGAATAATAATATCCTCCATTTGCAAAAAATTGATGTATACGCCATTTGCCTGATCATATTTTTTGTTGTTGTATGGATTATAGGGTATTTCGATATAGTCTAACCCGGCATTATGCAATGACAAACACAGCCTTCTTTGAAATTCAATATTCTCCTTTTTGGCGTCTCGTGAGTATTGATTGATCAAAACGGTTGTATCATCAAAAAAACGAACTATTCCATCTGCATGTCCAGTAAAGTCTTTGGGATAAGTAGGAATAAAAACTATCCTACTTACCTGAAAAATCTCTTCCAGCTTTTTAATTAACTCCCTTTCAGATAGATTTGGATTTTCGGTAAACACCCTATCGCACATTATAACCTTGTCTGTTGTTTTGACAACGTTTCCGCCATCAACAAAAATTTTTGATTTGTCCGGCAGGATATTTATTTTTTTACAAATGCTTTCAACATCCGAAATGCTTTTTTGTCCGGCCTTACTTTTTAAATATTTAGGATTGTAAACAAACTGAGTAAAGTTATTTCTATTTATTTGAACAGGCATATAGTCAACCGCCCAAACATCCTTAGTATTTGGCAGAAATCTGAATTCGATACTACACTCAGTAAGCACCTTTTCAAACTGCTTATAAAATTTGGGATACTTCTTGGGCAAGCAGTCAGCAAGATATAAGAGGTTTGTATCTTTATCACTAATCATTTACACTATAATAGAGTTGTTTATTATTCGTTCCTTTTCTGTTTGCGATACATGTTCTTTCGTCCAATTATCTATGTCAACAAAATACCTATAAAAACTATCCTTAAAGGGATTGTCCTGTGTTTTTGATAACCCATGCCGAATAGTTTTTCTAATTTGCTCAGAGCTTGCTTCAGTTTTAAGAATTAATCCAAATTCTTTTTGAATAGAGACAACATCTCCTAAACTTTTAAATATTGATTCCAGAACTCGCTTAGGTCCATTAACATTGCCTTTAACCGTTTTCAAACCGCGAATTAGAATACCTCCATCACTTTTCTCCGTAGTCTGAAACGTAATATCTAAACCCTGAAGATGAAAACGCCATTTACATTTATCATACTTATGCTCATGTGTTGAATTGTCCTCATGAATATCTGCAAAGAAAAAGTAGAATTCAATTTCAGTAAATGAATAAATATCCTGATCGACCTTTAAGCTCCAATTATGAATTATATCTACAGCTATTCTATCAAAAGATTGTTGAATAGTCTCTTTATTCTCAGTTATTATATCAAGGTTCAGCACTTTGAGCAATTTAAAATGTATCTGAATTATTTATATAACAATCTAGCCTGAATTAAACTATCAAATTCTATAAAACCACTTCGCAAATGCTGAATAAAAAACAGAACGTACAAGAGTGCGACGCAACAGACGATGATAGTACCACTTCAGCCCGGCTCAAAATAAAAAATACCGTTGCGCCAGCGGCAATACTGCTAATGGTTCGCAGGTGATATGCGTTCCATCCACTTTCACTTCATAGTTTTCGGGATTCACATCTATTTGCGGCGTGGCATTGTTATGAATAAGATCTTTCTTGCCAATGTTCCGGCAATTAGTAACCGGCAATACGATCTTTTGCAAACCATATTGCTGCACTACGTTTTTCTCCAGTGATAATTTTGAAACGAATGTGATGCATGTTTTATGCAACGCTTTTCCATAAGCGCCAAACATGTGACGGTATAGAACAGGCTGCGGCGTTGGGATAGAAGCGTTGGGGTCGCCCATGCGGCTGGCGATGATCATTCCCCCCTTGATGATCATTTCGGGCTTTACACCGAACAGCGCCGGTTTCCACAAAACAATATCCGCCATCTTACCTTTTTCCAGTGAACCGACATACTCACTGATGCCATGCGTGATGGCGGGATTGATGGTGTATGTGGCAACAAAACGTTTCACCCGGTAATTATCATTGCCGTTGTCTTCATCTTCCGGCAATGCGCCACGCTGCAGTTTCATCTTATGCGCTGTCTGCCATGTACG
>JAATGJ010000135.1 GCA_015654695.1 Chitinophagales bacterium
CAATAGCAACATCTTAGTTCAAATAATATCTTTGATCAACGAAAGCATTTACTCCAGTTCTTTTACACGACTACTAACAGGCCCTTTACAGGGGGTCAGCTTGCCCCGGAATAAGGGGGTCAGCTTCGCCGGAATAAACAGCTATCGGGAGCATCTCCGTACCGGCTTCACAGAAGCCGTCAAAGAATATTCATTTTGCAACCTCAAATGTGAAGAGCCTTTACTTCGTAGGTACTAATAATTCTCGGATATCTACATCTACTGCAATTGCAATATCACGAAGTAATTTTAATGATGGTTGGCTTTCATTATTACAGATACGGGTTATAGAATTGGGAACCAATCCAACTATTTTAGCTAAGTCTTTATGAGCAATATCTTTTTCAGCTAGCACAGCTTTTATTCTGTTTATCTTAATCTTTTCTTTTTTCTTTTTTGCTTTTGACATGATTAAAACTAATCAATTCTTGAATTATTTTACACAATCTAAGTATTCTGAAATATTGATTTTCAGTTTTTTATACTTATTTACAATTCCTATAAAGATTTAATTAATACAATTAATGAATTATTTAATTCAATTATTGTATCTTTCCCATTAATAACTTCAAGCAACAAACTCACCAAAAAATCTAAAAAGAGTTCCAGAATGGGCATACTCCCTCAATCATTGGAAAAACTCCGGCACACTATGGCCGAAAAGCAGGATGAGAACACAGCCTGGCATATCATTGATGATTACTTCAGCTTCTTTGGTCTTGATGATGTGTACGAGGAGTTATGGATGCTCACCGTCGGCGCCCTCACCAGTGATGAAATACACCAAATGGAAAAAGGCAGGGATCGCTATAACACCCTCTTCTTTTTTGAATACACGAAAATGTTTGCCGCCGCTGTTCACCTTGTTTATACCGAACATAAAAAAAATAATGAAGCAGGTAAAATGATTAACCATTCACAATAAACTTATCCGCTATGCAACAACACTATTATGTCATTCATGAGTTTTTTGATTGTTACGGGCTGTCAAATGCCCGTTCCCTTCTCAGCCGCATGATCAAAACTGCAGGTTCCAGAAAGATTTGGGCGGGCCGCTCCCCTTCCGACCTGCTTTTCTTTTCAGAGAAAATGGAAGAACTCATGGAAGCAGCCTGGTCACTCGTGACCCGCTATGATTACAAACCAGTAGTAATACTGGATAAGGACACCAGCGATACCGTATGGTCATTAGCGGGTTATGAAATGTATTGCGGGCGGCATGTTAATTACACCCCATGGGATTTCTTTCCGCGCCATCTCAATAAAAAAGAATTTCTTGATCCTTACAAAGCGTTGGAAAAATTCACCGGCTGTCACAGTTTGGATAAATGGAAAGATATTTTTAAAGAATTTCTTTTTCATGCCCTTTCACCCAACAGCATAGATCAGTTTGATGATGCCCCCGCCATTCTCCATACGTATATCCATCTTCATAAGCTCATTGAAGCCACCCATCTTATAGAAGTAAGAAGCAACAGCGAAACAACCCCGCACCACCACGATAAATGCATAGAAACAAATAACCCATCCGGGGAAGCAGCCGGTAACCAGCCACCGGGCTCCCACAATAATAATCATCATGATTAATATACGAATGCCTGCTACGGAGACAAGTCCTCCCCCTTGTGGGGAGGATTTAGGAGGGGGCCGGGGCTTGAACCTCAACGAACCCCAATACCTCAAACTCCTCTTTCTCCTCGCCGACACCCAAACCTGGCTCGATGACTTATGCAAAGAAGCACTTGGTCATTTACCAATAACTGGTAAGAAAAGGTTCCTCCGCAAAACATATTATCTCTCCGTACCTGCATTAGCCCATATACTCGAAAGACATTATTATAAAATAAACCGTTATCCCAATGCAGGGAAGTTTACTATCCCTGTCATGGAAATATTGCATTACATCCGTGAAGCTTATTCATTAGTAGCAACTCCTGCTCCCGGTTGCAACAATTTCCAGCGGGTAATGCAGGCAAAACATACCATTGGTTTTGATAAAAATGGTCAATCCACCAATAGCATAACCATCCTTACTGATGCCGGCGGTAAGATCATCACCGCTTTTCCGGGCAATTGCTAACAGCAATCCATGCCCGGGCAATCAGGGTCTTCGACTTGCCCCTCTCCTTTGGAGAGAGCTTGTCCCGCTGGAGCGGGAGGTTTGGGGTGAGGTCACTGTCCTTGCGGGCGAAAGCGAAGCAACTCCCACTCAAAGCCCACCCAAAGGCATACTAAAAGCGTTCAGGGTGTATAAATGGTCTATAGATGCAGTATGGATGAAGGCAGGATAGAGTATCAGGAGTGTATGAAACAGCATTATGTTAAATGACATTACTCTTTACCCTATGGGGTTTTCTGCCCTTGCCGGCGGGAGTTCGCACCACTTTCCGCCCATGCAGGTGTTCGCCGAAAGCACCACACGAACTAAGAACTATCTTATTAAAGAACAATGCCCATCACCGAAATGGAAGTACAGATCAGTGGCGCGTGTTTCGTCTTTGCGAGTGGCAACGAAGCAACACCCCAATATATAGCAACCCATTATTCCTAAATTTGTCATCGCTCTCAGTTGATAACAATTAATCATTATTAAACAAGAAAAATAAATGAGAATATTTTTTACAGGAGGATCGGGCAAAGCAGGTAAGCATGTGATACCTTATCTCCTCGGCCAGGGACATAGAGTGCTGAATGTTGACCTCGTGCCTTTGCATCACCCGGGGATAGATAACCTGGTAGCTGACATCACTGATTCCGGGCAAATGTTTAATGCCATGAGTTCCTATGCCGGGTTAGATGAGTTGGAACCCGGTAATGGCGTACCGGCATTTGACGTGGTAGTACATTTTGCTGCCGTGCCAAGGATATTGATCAAACCTGACAATGAAACTTTTCGGGTGAACACCATTGGCACCTACAATGTGATAGAAGCGGCTGTAAAGCTGGGAATCAGGAAAATTATTATTGCTTCGTCAGAGACCACCTATGGTATCTGTTTTTCAGATGGCCCAACCAACCCTCATACCCTGCCTTTGGAAGAGGACTATGATGTGGATCCCATGGATAGCTATGGATTATCGAAGGTGGTGAATGAGAAAACGGCACGCAGTTTTCAGCGACGGTCAGGCTTTGATATCTATGCCCTTCGTATCGGGAATGTGATTGAGCCTCACGAATACACTGAACTGTTTCCGCTTTATTTCAAAAATCCGGAAGTCCGTCGCAGGAATGCGTTCTGCTATATTGATGCGCGGGACCTTGGACAAATTGTAGATCTATGTATAAAAAAAGACGGCCTTGGCTACCAGGTTTTCAATGCCGGAAACGATCACAACGGTGCGATCATACCCAGCAAAGAATTGGCTGAACAATTTTTCCCGGGTGTGCCAATTACCCGCAAATTGGGAGAGCATGAGGCATTGTTTTCTAATCGCAAGATCCGTGAAGTGCTGGGGTTCAGGGAACAACATAACTGGCAGCAATACGTGAAATGACACTGTTCCTGGACTTAAGGTCTGATAATTTCCACTCTCGCAGGTGTTCGCCGAAAGCAGCACGCCGTGGTTGGTGTTTGCCCTCCACCGACCCTACGAACTAAGGACAGGGTGTATAGTTATTCCAGGATTTATTCCTTCACCTGTATAGGTATTTTTCAGTACAAGACACTCTTTACCCTATGGGGTTTTCCGCCCTTGCCGGCGGGAGTTCGCCCCACTTTATTCTGGCTGCATCGCAAAATATACCCGCCCCCGGGTACGTTATCCCCTTTTATTGAATACTATATTAGCATCACCATCATTTATTAACCGGGATTATATGAAAGCTTCTCATTTTTACCGCGTCAAAACCACCGCTGTTATCATCTTACTTTTTTTACTGCAGGCCGTTGCCGCACAGGACGCCAAAACCCTATACGATGAAGGCGTTAAATTAAAAAATGAAGGCAAAACAAAAGAGGCCATGGAAAAATTCAGGCTGGCCCTTTATCAAAAATCGGATTATACGGAAGCGCAATATGAATGGGCCTGGTGCCAGAATGATCTGAAAGATTATACCGGGGCGATCACCAACCTGCGTACAGTAAGAAAGTCGTGGAGCAATGTAGCTAAAGTGTATTTTGAACTGGGTTACGCTTTTGAAAAAACGGGCCAGCCGGATTCCGCATTGCAGAGCTACGGTGAATGCCTGCGCCTGAACCCTGCTTATAGCCTGGCGTATAAACAATCAGGCTATATTTTTTTTATAAAAGCGGATTACAAAACAGCGATAGAACATTTTGGAAAGTATGAAGCCAATGCAAAAAACGAGATCAGGGATTATTTCTATTGGTACAGGAAAGGGTTTGCGCTCAATGCATTGCTTGACTACTCCAATGCCATCGTCGCTTTGAAAAATTCTCTTACTTACAAAACTGATTATTTTAATACCTACCTGGAATCAGGATTTGCCGCCAATAAACTAAAACAGGCCGAAGAAGCTATCAGCTACTACAAAAAAGCGATGGAGCTTGACCCCAAAAGCCATATTCCTTATAACGGTATCGGGGAAGTGTACAGGGATACCAAAAAAGATATGAATGAGGCGATGGTATGGTATCAAAAAACCCTTGTCATTAATGCAACCGAAAGAAAAGCCTGTTTCGGTATGGGCTATTGTCTTAATAGCCTGGGTAAATATAGCGGGGCGGCTGACTATCTTACAACGGCTGTTCAGCAGGAACCGACTTATACGGCTGCCTTTGTGGAACTGGGATATAGTCTTTATATGCTGACTAAATACACCGAAGCTATTGAACAGTTGAATAAGGCCCTTTCACTTAATCCAAAAAATGAAAACGCAAAATACTATTCAGGCCTGGTATATATCAGGCAGGGCAATAAAACAATGGCGCAGAAAATGGTAGATGAGTTAAAAGGTTTAAACTCAAAGAATGCAGCCACCCTGCAGTCAAAGGTAGAAGCGATGTAAAGCCATACGGGTACAAATCAATTCTTCTTTCCGCGTGTCTTCGTTCTGGTTTCATAGCCGTGTTTGGTATCGTCTTCAAAGTATATCCTTTAAGCTTCCCATGCCTCTTTCCACCGTGCAAATTCCAAAGGACTGGTATAGTAACGGGCAAAATTTCCTTCATGCAAAGACAACAGTTTTGTTTCGGGGTATTCAATCAATTTTGCGCGGTCCTTTTCAGGAATATCTGCCACATTGTTTTTTATGAGATCACTTGCGGCTCTTTTGTCCATGGCGTTGGAGACAATCCGGGTTATAAGGGTCCGGATGGTCTGCCGGTATTTCAACCGAAACAGATCGGGTTCACCCAGCGACTGGCGAGCCGCCGCATATCGGGCGGATGAACGCTCATAGGCCCTCATCCGGACGTGAAACGATGGAAAGAATATTCCTGCTTTCATCTGTCAGGGGTATAGATGCGGTACTAATCCTGTTAACGTGACTTATTACCGTATCCTTTTTTTCGGCAAGATGATAACGTGTTGAATGTGATTGACCGGTTTTCTTAATTAAGCCTTGTTTAATCATATCCTCCAATCGCCTTTGGAGAGTGCGCACGTTTATATCGAAACCGGTTGCCTTTTTGATTTCGGCGATAAGAGCACCATCTTTAAATGCTGACAGAACATTTTTTTGTCGGTTGATCTCTTGTCGGCTTTCTTTCATTTTTGAATCTCCCGGCTTTGTGTAATTATTATACTATTAATAACCTGTTCTTACTGCGGAGCTGTAAATTGTTTATCATCCCCGGATGGTCCGTAAATGGATGGAACAGGAATATCATTAAGCCGCATGTAAACCGTTAACTGACCGCGGTGATGCACCCAGTGGTTTATGGTAACACCAATGTCAACGATCTTAGGAGCGGTGTATAACAGCTTTCCATTAGCTTTTAATGAAAATGGATTTTGCAATGCTTCATCGTGCGTAGCCTGTAACGCTTTCCTGGCGCCCTCCATGTTTTGTTCAAAGTGGTCAACCAGTTCTTTTGTGGTCTTCGGGGTAAAATGCGGAAATGTCGCAAAATCAATTTCCCCTTCAATCACCATGTATTGGATCCATAAAGGTATTTCGGCTACCAGCAATGACAGGTAGCCGAGGTTCATAGAGCTGGGATGAGGTTTATACTCAAATAAGGTTCCGGGAATTCTTTCAAGACAGGCAAGGGTGGCCTTGTATTCTGCATTCAGTTCATGCAAAAATGATTGTGTCCTTGTATTTGTCATGATATTTGATTTTAGTACAAAATAGGCAATGGTGCAAAAACGCAGCCAGACTGTTAAGGTATCAACCTGCTTAAGTGGTTTTTTACTGATCGTAACGTTCAGTAAATAAAAAATCTTCCGGGTAGTTTATTCCGGTTTTAATAATTTGAAGAAAGGCACATCCAGGGCGTCGGCTAATTGGGAAACAGTATTAAGAGTGACATTTATTTCGCCGTTTTCTATTCTGCTGATATCGGCGTTATCAATATTACAAAGCGCCGAAAGATTCCGATGGCTAAGGCCCTTTTCCATACGAATGCGGCGAAGATTTCTTCCAAATGTCTTGAGTATATCCTTATTTGATGTTGCCATTATATCCAAAGAGAAAGAAAAAACTAAAATAAACTGATGGGTTTTAACCCAACTATTAAAATCTTTCCCTATCTTGCTTTTGAATAAGAAAAAAGAAAGACGAAAAGAAAGATCAGGTAACTGGTTACACCTTTCACCCCGTTAAATATATAGTATGAGCATTACGATCATTAAAACAAACAATTTCAACTTTGGCGATAACGTCATCAACCAACAGCCCGGTAATAACCAGCTTTACGAAGGCGACCTGGCAACACATATTGGTACATGCCTGCAAATGATACCGCCCAAACAGCTTTGCCGTTGCCTCCGGGAATCATGTATGCTCCGTTTGGAAGAATTACAGCAAACCACGCCGGATTTTAAAAACTTCCTTACCGAACTGACTATATTATTCGCACGCCTTGATGCTTTGGAAGACGGAACAAAAAAAGTCAGATGATTGCCCGGGAAACCGGGGTGAGATCATTCAGCCATATTCGCATCCTGTATAGCTATTTCCGGTTTCTAAAGGGGCCTGGATATATGAATAAACTAGGGTCGGAGCATGGATGAACGCAGGATAAAATATAAAGAGGTGTATGAAATAGTATTATTTCTAATGAATATAATCCGCAGCATACAAAACCGTCTTTATGATATCCGGGGAGAAAGAGTGATGCTTGATCGTGACCTGGCAGGTCTGTATGAAGTACCGGTCAAATTGTTAAACCTTTCGGTAAAACGAAACATGAAGCGATTTCCACCGGATTTCATGTTTCAACTTACCAAAGATGAATTTGAAAGTGTGAGGTTTCAAATTGAAACCTCAGAAAAAAGTAACCATCCTTTGATATTTAAAAATGAAACATCAAAGGGAAGAGGTGGCACAGGATATTTACCTTACGCTTTTACTGAACAGGGAGCAGCTATGCTCAGTGATATCCTTAGTTACGGTAATGCAATAAATCTGAACATCGCTATTATGAGAGCTTTTGTAGAAGCAAGAAAGGCTTTACTTATGCATACAGATCTGAAACAGCAGCTTAAACAGATACGGGAACACCTTGATGGATATGAAATACAACTAACCCATATTTATGATGCGATGGAAAATCTTTTAGACGAAAAAGCGGCACAACGTAAATGGGAAGACAGGGAAAGAATAGGGTTTAAGAAATAAAAAACGGTTGCCATCGCATTGCCTCCTTATCCCGGCATCTTTTATTATTTAATCAACCATACCCCATTCACCCCTACCCTGCATCATTCACCAGCGGCCTTTCATCACATAAATTCTCCTTCTACGAAAAAATTCGTTAACCTTATACTTCAATCCTCAAAACATATCAGCAAACCAAAAACCGATGAGAAAGTTTTTACTATCCGGCCTTTTACCCGCCCTCCTGTTCATCCTGCCCGGTTATGTGTTTTCACAAACCAGCATGAAAATGTCAGGAATAGTTTCAGATAGTACTAAACCTCTTTCCTTAGTAACGGTTCGCCTCTTTAAAAAAAACAACACGGTTCCTTTGCAAACAACTTTATCAAAGGAAAATGGCAGCTTTCAGTTGAATAAACCGGATACAGGAAATTATATGCTCAGCTTCACGCATACCGGCTTTGCTGAAAAACAGGTCACTATTAAAGTAGAGCAGCAGGCCGGGGATATGCAGATAGATCCTGTACAATTATCCAAAGCAACAGGCATGCTGAAAGAAGTGGTGGTCAGTTCACAAAGACCGATGGTGGAACAGTCGGATGATAAAATTGTTTTTAATGTGGAAGACGATCCTACCAACAAAACAGAAACCGCCATTGACATACTGCGAAAGACTCCTTTTGTAACAGTAGATGGCGAGGATAATATAAAAGTGAACGGGAAATCAAGTTTCAAAGTACTCCTCAACGGCAGGGAAACTTCTATGTTCGCGAGGAACATTAAAGAGGTATTGAGGGGATTTCCCGGGGCCGTCATTTCAAAGATAGAAGTGATCACCACCCCTTCCGCCAAATATGATGGCGAAGGAATAGGAGGACTGATCAATATCATCACTAAGAAAAAAGTCGTGGGGTATAATGGTTCTCTTTCTTCTTTCTCCAGGACCAGTGATAAGCTGAATAATTTTTCATTGAATGGAAATGCAAAAGCAGGTAAGATCGGGCTCAGCATTTTTTTGAATAAAGGGTTTTCAGATCCTGTGCTGCAACATAATACCAATACGACTATACCGGCAACCCAAAACATCTATTCCAAAAGAACGCTGGATGGCGGGCAATACACTAACTCGAACTGGAGTTTCGGTAATGCGGAATTAAGCTGGGAACTGGACAGTCTTAACACAATCAGTTTATATACCAACATTGACAGTTGGTCGAATAAAACAGTGTCTGATCAAACGATCACCACTGACTTTACGGGTGATCCCTCAACCGTCAGCTATTATACTCTTAATCACAAGAGCAAAAATCCCGGAGTGAATGTGGGAAGCGATTATATAAAGCATTTTAAAAAGAATAAAGAAAGGGAATTCAGCCTCCGGTTTTTAGGTGAGTTCGGCAAAAACGATGCGGAACTGAACAGTTACCAGGATAATCCCGGTACAGACCGCTTCTTAATGAATAACAGTTATGCCATCAACAATCAATATACCCTCCAGGCCGATAACAGTATCCCCTTAAAAAAAGGCAAACTGGAAGGAGGGTTAAAAGCCATTCTGCGCCGGGCAAGTTCCGACTTTCAAAGTCTTATCAAATATGATGAAGCGGCTGATTATAAAATGAATATTGCGAACACGGATTATTTCAACTACACGCAGGATGTGATCAGTTTATACAGTATGTACAGCCTGAGAGTAAAGAAATCCAGCTTTCGGCTGGGCGCCCGTGTCGAATACACCAATGTAAAAGGTGACTTCACTACATCTAATACACAGGTAAAAAATAGTTATGCTACTTTTCTTCCCAACATTCAATACACTAACCGTGTAAGTACCATAACAACCCTGGTGTTTGCTTATACAAAAAGATTACAACGGCCTTATATCTACGATCTCAATCCCTTTGTTTACAATAATGACTCGCTGAATATTTCATTCGGCAATCCTGGCCTGGGTCCGCAAACCTCTCATGCGCTGAGTGCGCAACTGCGGTTTGGTAAAGGAAATACATTTGCAGGCATCAATATCGAAGGAAGCTATAGTGGCAATAAGATATTGCAGTATTCATCTTTTGATCCGCAAACAGGCGTCACCCAAACCACCAGCCTGAATATCGGGAAAGAATTTCAATCGGGCCTGAACCTGAATTTCAGTACGAAGATCACTCCCAAATGGAACCTGTTTGTGAATGGTTCACTCCGTTACAGCACGGTAACAAATAATTCCGATGCATCACAATCCAACAGCGGTTTCGGGTGTAATTTCAACCTGAACACGAGTTATAAGTTCACCGATAAATTCACCGTGAGTACTTACCTGGGTTTATGGCAGGATCCCCGGACTATTCAAAGCACTTACCCGTTCAACACCTGGCACAACGTGGCGTTCAATTACAAAATATTTAAAGATAAGATCAATATTTCATTAAGGGCGGTGAACTACACCGAAAAAACACATGACTTCAAAACGATCACAAAGGATAAGAATTTTTACAACACCAATATCACCCGGCAGATCAGGCGGGGTGGAGTGCTTGCATTGACATGGAATTTTGGAAAGCTCACCGAAAGCGTATCGAAAAAGAAAGGGGTAAATAATGATGATATTCTAACCAGACCTGCAACACCTGGTAATTAGGTCCGGGCTTCAAGGAAGAAGCCCTCAAAACTTCCGACGGAAAGATATGCTGTTTGCCCTGGCACTTTGCACCAGTTTTAAACCGGTAAATTAATTTTCACAAACTTCTTCCCGGCAATTTGTTGGAAACTTACCGGAGCCGGGCTTAATTCCTGCTTTCTTTTTATTGCTACATTTGAAATATGAGCAATATCAAATTATTTGAAAGCAAAAAGATCCGCAGCCACTGGGATGCGGAAGCGGAGAAATGGTATTTTGCCATAGTGGATGTAATAGAAGCATTGACGGGAACAGACCGCCCCCGCAAATACTGGAATGATCTTAAAAGCAAATTGAAAAAGGAGGGCAGTGAGTTGTCCGCAAAAATCGGACAACTGAAAATACAGTCAACTGACGGTAAATTCTATAAAACGGATGTCGCCGATACCGAACAACTGCTGCGGCTTATACAATCCATACCTTCTCCCAATGCAGAACCTTTTAAACAATGGCTGGCTAAAACAGGTTATGAACGTATAGAGGAAAACCAGGACCCTGAAAAAAGTATTGACCGTGCTATGGAAAATTACCTGAAGCTCGGCTATAGTAAAGAATGGATCAACCAGCGGCTGAAAAGTATCGAGGTAAGAAAAGAGCTGACTGATGAATGGGAAAATCGTGGTGTAAAGAAGGGACAGGAATTCGCTACGCTTACGGATATTATTACACAAGCATGGAGCGGCAATACCGTGCAGCAATACAAACGTCACAAAGGGCTGAAGAAAGAAAATCTCCGCGATAATATGACCAACCTGGAACTGGTGCTGAATATGCTGGCCGAAGCCACTACTACAGAAATCAGTAAAGAAAAGAAACCGAAAGATTTTGATGAGAATAAAATCATCGCTATGCAGGGTGGTACCATAGCTGGTAATACCCGTAAAGCCATTGAGGCCAAAACCGGGAAAAAGGTAGTTAGCAGGCAGAACGCAAAGGGCCTCAGGGGCGGAGCAAAGAACAAGAAGCTGAAATGATGGATTAGCCGTTTACTTATTCCCATGAGAAGGATACCCTGGCAGCTACAAAACAAAAGCCTGGTTTAGAAATTTCCGGTATTTTTTAGCCGGGAAGTATGGCCCATAAAGCGGTTCAGAAATTATTTACCCAAACAGTATATTTACTATTGCAGTTACGTAAAAGCTGCATTAAGTTTACACCAGATTACGAAGTACGAATGCGGCGAAGGAATAGTGAGAATAGTATAATTACGATAAACTGATCGCACCTGGAAAGACAGCGGTCTCAAGATATCAACAATGGACGGTTGAAAAACAAAACGGTCTCGCCTAAGGCGAGACCGAAGTTTTTTAGGACTATCCTGGCCTTTCTCAGAAAGGTTTCAGCTTATATTTTTGATTGTAACGTTCGTTCAACTGTTTATGTTTATCCGTCAGGTCAATCTTACGACCCTGTATAAACGCATCGGTGATAACACTGGTCTTCATATCCAGGATGTCCCCTTCGCTGATAATGATATTGGCATCCTTACCTACTTCCAGGCTTCCTGTTTTATCACTTACTCCTAAAATCTTTGCCGCATTCAAAGTAATAGCCTGGATCGCCTCTTCCTTGGTTAATCCATAAGCTGCAGCGGTACCTGCATTAAACGCAAGGTTGCGGCCCCGGGTCTGGCCATCGTCATCGTTGATAGAAAATAACACCCCGGCTTTCTGCAGCATGGCGGCTGTTTTATAAGGCTGGTCCACATCATCATCTTCGGCAGTAGGCAGGGCATGCGGCTGACCGAGTATCACGGATATATTATTTTCTTTTAAAAGATCGGCGATCTGCCAGCTATCACTGCCACCAACGATCACCATATCGAACCCAAACTCTTTTACAAAATCCAATGCCACCAGCATTTGCTTAACGGTATTGGCATGAACATATAGTTTTTGTTTTTTCTCAAACAATCCTTTTACCGCAGCCAGTTTCAAATTAGTTTCTTCATGTGTTGGCAAAGCGGCATAAGCTTTGGCCTCTTTGAAAAAGTTTTTTATCATCTCTACTTTTTCCAATCCCTCTTTTACCGGATCAGCGGGTGGTTCCTGCGGGCCTCCGCCCCTGCCTCCGCCACCAAATCCCCCGAACCGGGCACGGGGCATCAAAGAAGGCATATTAAAGTGAATACCCTCATCTGTTTTATAGGCAGCATCTTCCCAGTTCCATGCATCCAGTTGTACCACGGTAGATGACCCGCTGATCAAACCGCCTTCCGGTACGATATTCGCCAGTAAAATTCCATTAGAACGAAGTGTATTGATGATCTTTGAATCTGTATTGTACGCCACGATAGAACGGATATTCGGATTTAGTTCTCCTATCTCCTGTACATCCGTAGTAGCACGGACACTTGGCATTTCCACCAAACCAAGATTACTTATCGGCAGGATCAATCCTGGATATACCTGTTTACCTTTCGCATCAACCACGGTAGCGCCGGCAGGTGTCGGAATATTCTTTCCGATAGCCGCTATTTTACCGTCCGTTATAACGATGGAGGCATTTTCTATTACTTCACCATTGCCCTTATGAACCGTTGCATTGGTAATTACTGTAGTGACTGTTTGTTTAGCTGCCGGGTAAACCGTCTCCTGCGCTTTCGTACTTAACAGGAAACAAATGGATACAAGGCTTAAAAATATTTTTTTCATTGTTGAAATTTTAATCATTAGTAATGTCGTCCTCATCAATGGTCAATAATCCATGGCTATGGTTGTGATCACTGCAGGTATGCATGACCTGGTAAGTGGGTTGAGCCGGTATCACCGGTGCGCCACTTCGTTTCTCACCATTCATTTTTTTGATCAGCCTGTTTCTTTCCACGTCCACCACTTTTCTTAATTCCTCATCTTTCATCCTGTCAAAATAAATAGTACCATCCACAATGGTATAGAGGGACTTTGCATAAATACTCAGCGGATGATCGCTCCATACAACAACATCACCGTCTTTTCCCACTTTCAGGCTTCCTACTTTATCTTCCACATGCAGCATTTTAGCAGGATTCAGAGTCACCATCTTTAATGATTCATCTTCGCTTAAGCCGCCATATTTTATACTCTTCGCCGCTTCCTGGTTCAGGCGGCGGGCCATTTCCGCATCATCTGAATTGATCGCTACATTCAAACCTACTTTCTTCATAATAGCCGCATTGTAAGGAATAGCATCCTGCACTTCCATTTTGTACGCCCACCAATCAGAAAAAGTAGAAGCATTCGCTCCATGTTCTTTCATTTTATCCGCTACTTTATATCCTTCCAGTATATGGGTGAATGTATTGACTGTGTAACCCATACGGTTCGCTACATCCATGGCGCTGTTTATCTCGCTTTGAATATAAGAGTGACAAGTGATGAAACGTTTCTTTTGTAAAATCTCCACCAGCGCATCCAGTTCAAGGTCACGGCGCGGAACCTGCAATGAAGTAATGGGCTTTTTCTCTTTGATCAATTTCTCTTTGGCCACATTATATTCCGTCCATGCTTTTTCATAGTCCTTTGCACGGGTGAATGCATCCACCAACACCTGCTCTACTCCCATTCTTGTATCAGGATAGCGGTTATTGTTAGAGCTATTACCGAGAGCAAATGGGGAACGCTTTACATTTTCTCCCAGAGCGAATTTTATCTGCCCCGGCCATCCTTTGAATTTAAGGTCATCATCATTAGCGCCCCACCGCAGTTTGATCAACTGGGTTTGGCCCCCGATCACATTAGCTGAGCCATGCAGGATATGAGAAGAAGTAACTCCACCACTTAACTGCCTGTAGATATTAATATCATCAGGATTAAGATTATCCGAGATACGAACTTCCGATGTTACACTTTGCCCGCCTTCATTAATGGAAGATGCTGCAATATGCGAGTGTTCGTCAATAACACCGGGAGTTACATGTTTACCGGTTCCATCAATTACCCTGGCGGAAGCATCAGATAAATTTTTACCAACGGCTGCGATCTTTCCGTTTTTAATTAATACATCTGCATTCTGTAAAACACCTTCTGCTTCATTCGTCCATACCGTTGCATTTTTTATCAGGATAGTTTCCTGTTTCGGTTGTTGTCCTTCTTCCCATCCAAATGGTTCGAAAGGATAAGTTACTTTGCCAAGAACCAGCGGATCTTTTTTCTTAACGGTGTCAGCCTTTACTTCCCCTGCTTTTACAAATGTAGCTGTCCATGTAAATGAATTTCCCAATGAATCCACTCCTGTTCCGTTCCACTCTTTTCCATTGCTTACCCCGCTAAGACGTGTTGCGCTTGCCGGCAAAGCGGTTTCAGCACCACCTGCTCCTCTTCCAAATCCGCCCGGTCTTGGTCCACCCTCAGGCGCTGTAGCTGGTCTTTGCCTGCGAACCATTGGCGCATAGCTCAGTTTTACCATCTTTCCGTCAAAAGTGAATTTGGTATTCATCGTATCTTTTCCAAACATCGTCAGTGAACTGCTGCTCTTTACATCCAGTGTATAATTTTCAGCGGCTGATGGCGTATTTACTTTCAGTGTGTAGGTTCCGGCAATATTACTGGCCGCTTCATCTTTTACTACATACTTCATTCCCTGTACCCAGTTCTGGTAAATACTCGTTTTCTCATTGAAAGGAGAACCGGAAGTAATTAAGAAGTTCGCCCATTTACCGGCATCAATACTTCCTACCTGGTTATAGACGCCTAAAATAGTAGCAGGTGTTTTTGTCAATGCTTCCATCGCTTTGCTTTCAGTCAATCCATAATCCATTGCTTTACGCAGGTTGGTCCAGAACTGATTGACATTGCGGAGATCAGCTGTAGTTAAACAAAAAGTGATACCCGCTTTTTCAAAAGCTGCCGCATTCGTAGGAGCCAGTTCCCAGTGCTTCATATCATTAAGTGAAACAAACCGTGCATCGTTGGGATCTTCTACATCCTGTGCCTGCGGGTAGTTGAGCGGAACGATAAATGTGGCATTGGTTGCCTTTATTTCTTTTATCCTTTGGTATTCATTCTGACCAGCTTTAATAATATATTGTACACCGAATTCATCTCCTATTCTGTCAGCGCGCAGATCATTCCATTTATCATTGGCTTCAAATATTTGCGGCAGAACCTGCTCATCATTCCATGATTGCAGTGTCAGGTTCAAGCCCTCACTCGCGGGTTTTGTTTTATACCACTGTGCATCTAAATAGGATTGACGCAGCAAAGCGGTCATTCCCATCATAGAACCGGGATAGCTTTGCCGTGAAGTTCCTTTACTGAATGAATAATGCGCAGATGCTTTTTCTTTAAGTATGATTAAGTTTTCTTTTTCACCGGCTAATGTAACCACGGTACCTGTGCCCCTGGCAATACCATCTTTTACATGTGACAGTACCGTACCAAAACCAGCTTCCCGTAATGGTTTTGCTTTTGCTTCGTCTACTGCAAAAACTTTATAAGCATCAGCAGTACTTCTTATAGCTTCGTTCCAGCCATAAGCGCCTTTGGTGCCGGAAGCCAACTGTGGTTGTTGTGCAAAATTAAAACCACCGCCACCACCAAAACCTCCCGGCCCTGTGGTTTGCGCTGTCGCAATACCGTAGTCAGCATAGATGTCAATAAAAGAAGGGTAAATAAACTTGCCGCTGCAGTCAATTGTCACGGCATCCTTCGGAACAGTTACTCCGGTACCCACTGCAATAATTTTTCCTTTGCGGATAACCAATGTAGCATTACTTAATGTAGTTTGTCCATCTTTCACTATAGTAGCATTGGTAAAAGCATAACAACCTTCGCGGTTATCAGCTACACCATTCTCGGGAAAGGTGGGTTGTGAAAAGACCGTCACCGCTGTTAATAATAGCGGGGCCATCCACCCAAGTTTTTGTAAACAGGATTTTTTTCTCATTGCAGATATTATTTAAAAATTAGAAGTGAACGTAACGAAATCGTGCAGGTAAGGAGCATCGAATTTAGGGCAATTGGAACAAAAAGAAATGACCGTTGATAAAAGTTTGAGAGACTGAGACCAGAAGCCGGAGGTATGAAGTCAGAAGGTAACATATAATTAATGAAATTTCTTTCTGATTTCTGACATCCGACCTCCGACTTCTTTATTTACCTTTGACTTTACAAATTAAATGAATATGGTCTCTGGTTCGCTGACGATGCTTTCTGACCTGCCTGACCGGCAGGCAGGTTTTTCTTTATCTCCCCGCATAGACCAGGTAGGTGTGGAAGAAAGAGCTTCACGTTTTACCAAACGAAGTATTAAAAAAGAATCTAAACTGAATGGCCTGAAGCTGGTGCTGAACATGATTGACCTTACCACACTGGAAGGAAAAGATACAGCTGGAAAAGTAAAACAGCTTTGCTATAAAGCTATGCACCCGCATGATTCATACCCGGGCCTGCCAACTGTTGCGGCTATCTGCGTATATCCTTCTATGGTAAAAGTGGCCAAAAAAGCGCTGGGCGATTCGGGAATAAAAATCGCTTCAGTTGCTACAGCTTTTCCAGGCGGGCAAGCGCCAAAAGATGTAAAGATTCGTGATACAAAATACGCCGTGCATGAAGGAGCCGATGAAGTGGATATGGTGATCAGCCGGGGAAAATTTCATGCAGGTGAATACAATTTTGTATTTGATGAAATAGCAGCGATCAAAGAAGCCTGTGGTGAAGCAAGGTTAAAAGTTATTTTAGAAACAGGTGAATTAGGGACATTTGATAAAGTAAGACGTGCCAGTGATATCGCCATGCATGCCGGTGCAGATTTTATTAAAACATCTACCGGAAAAATTGCTCCTGCAGCTACCATGCCGGTAACATTGGTCATGCTGGAAGCGATAAGGGATTTTTATTATAAGACAGGCAGGATGATTGGGATGAAACCCGCCGGTGGTATTTCCAAATCAAAACTGGCATTACATTATTTAGTAATGGTAAAAGAAGTGTTGGGTGAAGACTGGCTGAATAATCATTGGTTCCGTTTTGGGGCCAGCAGTTTGGCGAATGATGTGCTGATGCAGATCATGAAAGAAAAGACGGGGGTGTACCAGAGTGCAAATTATTTTAGTGTGGATTAAAACCGGCCCCCTAAATCCCCACAAGGGGACTTTTAGAGTCTGACAATTTGAAGACGCTTATTGCTATAAGAAATATAAAGTTTAATGATAAGGATTCTTCCCTTCCTCCGGAGGGGCAAATTGAGGGAAACTTAAATAATAAACGACCGGGGTGGGTTGATGCCCAAAGAATAGAACGATGAAGAGTGCCCTTCGCTTTACTCTGGGTAAACTTGCAACCAAAGTTTATCCGTGTTAATGCTAGTGGTAACAAAAAATAATTATTACATGGTAAAAGCAATTGCAAAAAAAAAGAGCAACACTATCAAATTAAACTTTGATACAAGTTGGAGCTATGCCCCGGCACCAGAAAGTAAAAGCGCAGCTACTATTAATAAGCAATATGATTTGTTTATTAATGGTGAATGGCAAAAGCCGTTGAGCAAAAAATATTTTGATACCATCAACCCGGCGACTGAAGAAAAGCTGAGTGAAGTGGCTGAGGCTGGTGTTGCCGATGTGGACAAAGCAGTGAAAGCGGCAAGAAATGCTTATGATAAAGTATGGAAGAAAATGCCGGCGAAAGAAAGAGCTAAATATATTTTTCGTATTGCCCGCATCATGCAGGAAAAAGCAAGAGAGTTAGCGGTCATCGAAACATTAGACGGGGGTAAGCCGATAAAAGAAAGCCGTGACTTTGATGTACCCACTGCGGCTAATCATTTATTTTATTATGCAGGCTGGGCCGATAAATTGGAATATGCTTTTCCCAACCGCAGAACAGAATCGCTGGGGGTTGCCGGGCAAATTACCCCTTGGAATTTTCCGTTGTTGATGGCTGCATGGAAAATTGCACCTGCATTGGCAACAGGAAACACCGTTGTATTAAAACCAGCTGAAACAACTTCCTTAACTACGTTGAAACTGGCAGAGATCATCCAGGAAGCTGACCTGCCCCCGGGTGTGGTGAATATAATTACCGGTGCAGGAGAAACAGGCGCTGCCATCGTTAATCATGCTGATATAAATAAAATTGCGTTTACCGGTTCTACCCATGTGGGTAAAATAATTCAACGGGCTATTGCAGGCACTAATAAAAAAGCAACGCTGGAACTAGGTGGTAAAGCGGCTAATATAATTTTTGAAGATGCGCCTATTGACCAGGCGGTAGAAGGTGTGGTGAATGCTATCTTTTTTAACCAGGGTCATGTATGCTGCGCCGGTTCAAGATTATATGTACAGGAATCGGTGGCGAAAGAAGTGATACGAAAATTGCGGGACCGGATGCAATCATTGATTGTTGGCGACCCGATGGATAAGAACACTGACATTGGTGCTATCAATTCCAAAGAACAATTACACATCATTCAGAAATATATTGCTATCGGTAAAAAAGAAGGTGCGGAAATGTATGAAAGCAGTTGTGCTTTACCATCCAAAGGTTTTTGGTGCAGGCCTACGATCTTCAGCAATGTGGCGCAAAGCAACCGCATAGCGCAGGAAGAAATTTTTGGGCCGGTTCTTTCTATTCTTACTTTCAGAACGGATGATGAAGTGATTGAGAAAGCGAATAACTCACCGTATGGATTAAGCGCCGGGGTATGGACAGACAAAGGTTCCAAGATTTTCAACATGACGAAGAGAATGAGAGCTGGTGTGGTATGGGCAAATACCTTTAATAAGTTTGACCCCACATCACCGTTTGGCGGATATAAAGAAAGCGGTTTTGGAAGAGAAGGTGGATTGCATGGATTGTTGCCTTATTTGAATTTGATAAATTAAAAATTGCCGGTAAGACGGGAAGGCGGAAAGTTTTCTTACCGGCTAAAAAATAAAGATGGAAAAAGCAATTAAAAAATCTTCGCTGAAAGTAAGTGAGAACGGTTTGGAAAAACCTACCGCGGCAGGCAAGCCTGTTTCCACCAAAAGACTGGAAGTAATGAAGACATATAAAATTTATATCGGTGGCCAGTTTCCAAGAACAGAATCCGGTCGTTATTATATCCCCACCAATGCGGCGGGTAAAAAACTGGCGAATGTGTGCCTGAGTTCCAGGAAAGATTTTCGTGATGCCGTAGTAGCCGCGAGAGGCGCTGTCAGCGGATGGAGTGGCCGTGCCGCTTTTAACCGCAGTCAAATATTGTATCGCATGGCAGAAATGCTGGAAGGAAGAAAAGCGCAGTTTATTGATGAATTAATACAACAGGATGCTACAAAAGCCAAAGCAGAAAAAGAAGTGAACCTGTCTATTGACCGGCTGATCTATTATGCCGGCTGGTGTGATAAATTTCAACAACTATTCAGTTCGGTCAATCCTGTGGCATCATCTCATTTTAATTTTTCCGTTCCTGAACCAACGGGAGTGGTAAGCATCATTGCACCGCAGGGCGACCTGCCTGCCGGTAGGCAAGGTTCACTCTTAGGATTAGTTTCCGTAATTGCCCCGGTTATTGCAGGGGGAAATACCTGCGTGGTGCTTGCATCTGAAACAAAACCACTTTGCGCTGTTACGTTTGCTGAAGTATTGAATTCATCCGACCTTCCCGGTGGAGTTGTTAATATTTTAACAGGCAAACCATCTGAATTAGCAAGCTGGTTTGTGGATCACATGGACGTAAATGCAACCATCTACTGCGAAAAAGATTCTACAGTACAGAAAATGATCCGGGAAAAATCAGCCCTGAACCTGAAACGTATTTCTCTTTATGATAAGATAAACTGGTATAGTGAAGAAGGGCAATCTCCTTATTTTATCATGGATACCCAGGAAATAAAGACCACCTGGCACCCGGTAGAGAATATCGCAGGAGCGGGAGGAGGTTATTAGAAATCAATCCTATTACTTAAACAACTATTTTGGTAAAGTTTTTGAATATACAAGCCACATGAAAAAAATTATCTTCCTGGTTATCGTTTTATTTTCCCTGAAATCTTTTGCGCAGAGCCAGCCTCCCCGGGCAGCGGATACTGCCTGGAAGAAAAAAATGGACACCAGTTCTATCATAGTACAAAAAGACCCCCGTATAGATCTGCTCGTAAAAAAACAAATACAGATCAATGAAGTAACCAGTCGTGATGCCAGAAAAATCGGCAAAGGCTACCGGCTGCTGATCATCAGTACCAGCAAACTGGATGAAGCTACTGCCGCTAAAACAAAAGTCTATACTTACTTCCCTGAACTAAAAGCTTATCTATGGCACCAGGCGCCTTATTTTAAAGTCAAAGCCGGCAATTTTAAAGAAAGAAAAGATGCGGAAGATTATCAGCGAAAACTGAATGTTTATTTCCCCAAAGGTGTTTTTATTATGAATGATACAGTAGAAATGAAACCCGATAAAAACCGGGAAGAGGACCTGTAAGCAATCATGAAAGACTTGCCTGCTTAAAAAGTATTATCCCACATTATTAGCATCCTCACAGTCTCCATACACGGACATAATATGCTATGCTTTGTATTTTCTTCAATTACTTCTCTCTCTATTAAAAATGTACAAGTATCTGAAAATTCACGCAAGTTCTCAACCATCAGCATGAAGTAGTATTTTTGCCCTATGCTGAAAAAGATCAAAACATTAGCTAAACTATATTCCTCCGAATTTATAGAAATACGGCACCATCTTCATGCACACCCGGAATTGAGCTACCAGGAATTTGAAACATCAAAATTTGTACAGGAAAAATTGCACGGCTTTGGAATTCCTTTTGAAATAAAAGCGACCACCGGTGTAATAGGATTGATCAAAGGGAAAAACCCGGCTAAACGGATCGTTGCGCTCCGTGCTGATATGGATGCGCTTCCTATAAAAGAGGAAAATGATATTGTTTATAAATCAAAGAACGATGGTGTAATGCATGCATGCGGTCATGATGTACATACAACTTGTTTGCTGGGCGCTGCAAAAATCCTGCATTCATTAAAAGATGAATGGGAGGGAACGGTGAAACTGATCTTTCAACCCGGCGAAGAAAAAAATCCGGGTGGCGCTAGTTTGCTGATCGAAGAAGGGGTGCTGGAAGATCCTGAACCTTCTTCCATTTTTGGTTTGCATGTGCATCCGGGGCTGGCCGTTGGTAAAATGAGTTTTCGTGCTGGTAAGGTAATGGCCAGCGCCGATGAATTATATATTACTGTAAAAGGCAAAGGCGGTCATGCCGCTGCGCCGCATGGATGTATTGACCCGATCTTAATCGCATCACATCTTATTGTTGCACTGCAGCAGATCGTCAGCCGGAATAATAATCCGCACAACCCGACTGTTTTGTCTATAACATCCTTCCAGGGTGGTTCTACCACGAATGTAATTCCCAATGAAGTAAAGCTGAAAGGAACATTCAGGGCAATGGATGAAGAATGGCGTTTTAAAGCACATGAAATTATCCGCAAGATGGCTACTGAGCTGGTACAGAGTATGGGTGGTGAAATTGATCTGCTGATTGATGTGGGTTATCCTTCTGTTTATAACAATGAAGTATTGAATGAACTTGCCAGGAACAAAGCGGAAGAATTTATCGGTCCTAATAATGTAGAACAAACTGAACTGAGAATGGGCGCTGAAGACTTTGGCTATTACACCCGGGAGATACCCGGTTGCTTTTTCCGGCTTGGTGTAATGAATGAAAAGAAAGGGATCACTTCAGGAGTACACACTCCTACATTTAATATTGATGAGAATGCCATTGAAACCGGGATGGGTATGATGGCGTGGCTGGGAAGCAGCGTGGAGTTTTAACATACTCTCAAATAAACCACCATGAAACTTAAAAGCGTTTTTACTTTTGTTTTTTTGTCGCCCGTATTTTTTTTGTACTCGCAGGAAAATGAGGATGCATATATCAAAAAAGATTTCCTGGTAATACAATCAACTAAAAGTTATAAAACGGCTATGACTACAGCAAAGCTGGCGTCAGCTTCGGTTGGTATTGACCTGCGATTAAGAGGATTAACTGAAAATAAAATTTCAGGGCTTAGTTTTTCCAAAGAAGATTGCAAAAAAGAAGATGTCGAATATCCCGCCTACTATGCCCGTGGCAGATGGGATGACGGGGTATATATGAGTATAGAATATTCTAACGCATACAGTGAATTTACAAAAGGTTACTACATTGTGATAGCTGCCAGCGGGTCAAAAGATGATGCTGAAATAAAAAACGCTTTCAAAAAAATAAAGTTAAGATACAGGGATGCCTATATTAAATCAAGTAAGGTATATATGGGTTGTATGCATTAATTGAGTTGAAAGTGCCACAAACTCCCGCAATTATAATTTTGTACCTTGCACCCCCAATAAGACAGGAAAGTGAAGAAAGGCATAAAACCAATAACCCAGCATGGACAAAAACGAGTTACGAAAACAGCAGGCACTTGAGTATCACTCCAAAGGAAGGCCCGGAAAAATAGAAGTAGTTCCTACCAAAGAAGCTAAAACACAAAGAGATCTCTCGCTGGCTTACTCTCCCGGAGTTGCAGTTCCTTGTTTGGAAATAGCGGCGAATCCCGAAGACGTTTATAAATACACTGCCAAAGGAAACTTAGTAGCTGTGATAAGCAATGGCACAGCCGTTCTTGGTCTTGGTGATATAGGCCCCGAAGCGGGTAAACCGGTAATGGAAGGGAAGGCTGTATTGTTTAAAATATTTGCAGATATTGATGTATTTGATATCGAGATCAACGAAAAAGACCCGGTGAAACTAGTTCAGATCATCAAGTCGCTTGAACCTACTTTTGGCGGCATCAATTTAGAAGATATCAAATCGCCGGAATGTTTTTACATTGAACAGGAATTAAAAAAACAACTGAAGATCCCGGTCATGCACGATGACCAGCATGGTACGGCTATCATCAGCGCCGCTGCCTTATTGAATGCGCTGGAAATTCAAAAGAAAAAAATAGAAAAGGCGAAGTTTGTTGTAAACGGGGCCGGCGCCGCTGCTATTTCCTGTATGAAATTGTATATAGCATTGGGAGCTAAAAAAGAAAACTTCCTTGTCTATGACAGTAAAGGGCTTATCAATACTGACAGGCATGATCTTGATGAAATAAAAAAAGAATTTGTCAGCAATAGCAAAGCCACTACCCTTGAACAGGGTATGAAAGATGCCGATGTCTTTATCGGGCTTAGCAAAGGAAATACACTAAGCCAGGATATGGTAAAATCAATGGCGAAGAACCCTGTCGTTTTTGCCATGGCCAATCCTGATCCTGAGATAAGCTGGGATGACGCGACTTCTGCAAGAAAAGATATCATCATGGCGACAGGTCGCAGCGATTATCCCAACCAGGTAAATAATGTTCTTGGGTTCCCTTACATTTTCCGCGGAGCGTTGGATGTCCGCGCCACACAGATCAATGAAGCGATGAAGCTGGCAGCCGTAAGAGCATTGGCTGAAATGGCGAAGGCTCCTGTACCTGATATTGTTAACATGGCCTACAATGAGAAGCATATCATTTTCGGACAGAGTTATATTATCCCAAAACCCGTTGATCCAAGATTATTATCCACCGTTGCCCCTGCTGTAGCAAAAGCAGCCATGGAAAGTGGTGTAGCGCAAAAACCTATCACCGATTGGGAAGCTTATGTTACAAGCCTTGATAACCGGCTCGGTCTTGATAACCAGGTAATGCGTGCTATCGGCAACAAAGCCCGCCGCGATCCAAAACGAATAGTTTTTTCGGAAGCAGACAATCTGAAGATCCTGAAAGCGGCCCAGATCATTTTTGATGAAGGTGTGGGTTATCCCATTCTACTGGGTGATGAAATAAAGATCAGGAACATTGCAGTGGCGAATGGCATTGACCTGGAAGGCCTGCCCATTTTTGATCCAAGAAGCGACCAGATGGAAGAAAAAAGAAATCAATACGCAGAAATATTTTTTAAAAAGAGACAACGAAGAGGTTTCAATGCGTATGAAGCAAAAAAGATCATGAGGGACAGGAATCATTTTGGGTGCATGATGGTAGAGTGCGGTGATGCGGATGCGATGATCTCGGGCCTGACCAAAAATTATCCTGATACTATCCGGCCGGCGTTGCATATTATCGGAATGGAAGATGGCGTAAAAAAGATAGCGGGTATGTACCTGATGCTGACAAAAAAAGGCCCGTTATTCCTCGCAGATACAACGGTTAACTTTAATCCTACCGCCGCAGAACTGGCGGAGATAACGCTGATGGCCGCCAAGGAAGTCCGGCATTTTAATATCATTCCGCGTATAGCGATGCTCAGCTATTCCAATTTCGGCAGCAGTGATTCACCTGAAGCAAGGTTAGTAGCTGAGGCAAGGAAGATCGTAAAAGAAAAAATGCCTTCGCTGATAGTGGATGGTGAAATGCAGGCCAATGTAGCTTTTAATAAAGAACTGCTGAAAGAGAATTATCCTTTTTCAGAATTGACCGGCAAAGATGTGAACACGCTTATTTTTCCCAATCTTGCATCGGGTAATATAACCTATAATATATTGAAAGAGATCGGCGATGCTGATGCAGTGGGCCCTATTCTTCTTGGATTAAAAAAACCGGTTCACGTATTACAGTTAGGCAGTTCGGTCCGCAGTATTTTCAATATGGCGCTGATAGCTGTATTGGATGCACAGATAAAATGCAAAAATGTTTCAACAGAAGATATCGTAAACAAGTCTCCCTGGTGGAAACGGTTTAAAAAAGTAAGCAAAGATATATAAGGAAGTTTAGCAGTTCAGGCAAGTGTTCTTTTCTTCTGAAATACGCTTGCACTATTCAACAATATTAAAACTTTCAATACTATTCAACTTTTAATCTTCCAAACCGTTTCCTCATTTCGTTGTATTTTGCAGCCTAAATTTTTCAATGACCATTTTCAGTGACATAGGCCAGTACCTTTTGATGATCAAAGGCATGTTCTCAAAACCCGAGAACGGCAAGATGTACTGGAAAGAATTCATGCACCAATGCACTGAGATTGGTATCGGCTCTTTAGGTATCGTAGCTATCATTTCTGTTTTTATCGGTGCGGTGTCCACTATCCAGACAGCTTACCAGTTGGTAAGCCCGCTTATCCCCGCTTCCGCCATTGCACAAATTGTCCGGGATACGGTTATTCTTGAGTTTGCCCCTACACTCGTATGTATAGTGCTGGCGGGCGTTGCAGGCAGCCGCATCGCCAGTGAACTCGGTAACATGAGAGTAAGCGAACAAATAGATGCCCTGGAGATAATGGGGATTAATACCAAAGCCTATTTAATACTGCCAAAAATAGCAGCAGCTTTATTTATGATACCGCTTTTAGTAGTGATCGCTATGGTACTGGGCATCTGGGGTGGCCGCCTGGCGGGATCTATGGCGGGAATTGTTTCCGGCTCCACGTTCGACAAAGGCCTGCTGGAATCTTTTGTACCTTATAATGTCATCTTTGCACTGGTGAAAGCGTATGTATTTGCATTCATCATTTCCAGTATCCCTTCCTTTTATGGTTATTATGTAAAAGGCGGTGCACTGGAGATCGGGCGTGCCAGTACAAAAGCTGTGGTCGTCAGTTGCATTTTGATATTGTTTGCGGATTATGTATTGTCGGCGCTATTGCTATAATGGTCAATGAGTCAATTGTCATTTAGTCATTAAACCTTACTAATATGATAAAACTTGAATATCTGGAAGTATATAAAGTGTCAATGGAAATTGGTGAAATCGTATGGAGTATTACAGAAAGATGGAATTTTTATCAAAAAGACACTTTGGGTAAACAACTTACAAGAGCTGCTGATTCAATTGCTCTCAACATTAGTGAAGGATACGGCAGGTTTCATTATGCAGAAAACAGAAATTTCTGCTGGTATAGCAGGGGTTCTGCTTTTGAAACCGCCACATGTGTTCAAAAAGCAAAGAAAAGAAATATGCTGACAGAGGAAGAATGTGACACCTTAAAATCAAAACTATTACTCTATTTTAAGCTGGTTAATCCATATATAAAATCAATCGGCAAAAATAAAACTTCCGGAACCTGAGGATAATGACTTTTTGACTAATAACACAATGACTATTCATGATCGAAGTAAAAAACATACAAAAAAGTTTTGGCGATAAAACAATCATCCATGATGTAAGCGCTGTGATGAAAACAGGCCAGTGCAACCTGATCATTGGCGCCAGCGGCAGTGGTAAAACTGTATTGATGAAATGTATGGTAGGTTTATTTGAGCCTGACCAGGGTGAGGTATTATATGATGGTAAGAATTTCACTACCATGGAACGTGAAGAAAAAACCGAGATCCGTAAAGAGATCGGTATGCTCTTCCAGGGTTCAGCGCTGTTTGACAGCCAGACGGTAGAACAAAATGTAATGTTCCCGCTGGATATGTTTACAAAATCAACCCTTAAAAAAAAGCTGGAACGGGTAAATGAAGTACTCGCCAGGGTAAATCTTGTTGACGCCAATAAAAAATTCCCTTCCGAGTTAAGCGGCGGTATGAAAAAAAGGGTAGCGCTGGCCCGGGCCATTGTACTCAATCCAAAATATCTTTTTTGTGACGAACCCAATTCAGGTCTTGATCCGCAAACTTCATTGGTTATTGACAAACTGATAGAAGAGATCACGCAGGAATATAACATCACTACCGTTGTCAATACCCACGACATGAACAGTGTAATGGAAATAGGCGATTCTATTGTTTATATGCACAAAGGAAATAAAGAGTGGGAAGGCACCAATAAGGAGATCATCTTCAGTAAAAATAAATTGCTCAATGAATTCATCTTTGCTTCCGAGTTCCTGAAAGATGCCAAAGAAATGCGGATGCTGGAAGAAACCGGCAAGATCCCCAATGACCGGAATATGGATGATATGCTGAAATAATAAGCTGGTTTATCAATGCTATATCCCGTTTTCTATTTCTCTCACAGGCTAAAACATTAGCCTGTGAGCAAATGGCCACTTTAACACATTATCCCTTACTTTTGCCGGACTTTTAAGTTAAAACTATGAGTATTCTCGTCAATAAGAATTCCAAAATACTGGTACAGGGTTTTACAGGAACAGAAGGTACATTCCATGCTACGCAGATGATCGAATACGGAACAAATGTAGTCGGTGGTGTTACGCCGGGCAAGGGTGGTAGTGTGCATCTTGATAAACCCGTATTCAATACAGTGGCCGACTGTGTAAAAACTACCGGCGCTGATGTTAGCATCATCTTCGTGCCACCCGCTTTTGCTGCAGATGCCATTATGGAAGCTGCTGATGCGGGTATCAAACTGGTGGTATGTATCACAGAAGGTATCCCGGTACAGGATATGGTGAAAGTGAAAAATTATTTACTGGGAAAAAATACAAGGCTCATTGGTCCTAACTGTCCCGGAGTTATTACCGCCGGGGAATGTAAAGTAGGCATCATGCCGGGGTTTGTTTTCATTCCCGGTCGTATTGGTATCGTTTCCAAATCCGGAACACTGACGTACGAAGCGGCCGACCAGGTAGCCAAAGCCGGGTTAGGAATTTCCACCGCAGTGGGTATTGGTGGTGATCCGATCATTGGTACACCGACTAAAGATGCTGTTGAATTATTAATGAACGATCCGGAAACAGATGCCATCGTGATGATCGGAGAGATCGGTGGTGGTATGGAAGCGGAAGCCGCCAGGTGGATAAAAGAAACTGGCAATAAAAAACCCGTCGTTGGTTTTATCGCCGGACAAACTGCGCCTCCGGGGCGCCGCATGGGCCATGCCGGCGCTATTGTTGGCGGTGCGGAAGATACGGCTGAAGCAAAAATGAAGATCATGACGGAATGCGGCATTCATGTGGTGAAAAGTCCTGCGGATATTGGGAAAAAAATGGCAGAAGTGATTAAAAAGTGAGTAGTGAATGGTCAGTTGTGAGTGGGAATACATTCGTCATACCTTTCAAAGTAAAGTCATTTAAAAATTAATAAAATGCCCTCCTGAAAAACAGGAGGGCATTTATCTTTTTCAGAGTCTCGCCCTGCTCACTATTCACTACTGACCACTCACCACCTTATCTTACATTACGGATATAACGTGCCAACTCATCTTTACTGCCGCTGAAACTAAACGCATCGTTGATGATGAAATAGTTTTTCTTGTCAACTGTATTCTGGTAAGCCTGTTTCGCCAGTTCAAGTTTGTTACTCTCAAAACTAAACAACAGTACCAACTGTTTTACCTGCGCAGAAGTGAGGTTGCTTGATCGTACGATCTGTGAAGCGGATTTTAACTTGTTACTCTCCAGCCACTCTTTTTCGATAGATTGTACTACCTGGTTAAACTCCCTGCTGTCCATTCCTCTTTCATAACCATAGTTGCTGTCATAATCGCCCATTTTGCCATCGCGGTCAAAATCATAACTATGATCATCATTCCAGTCATTATCACGACCCCTTCCATCACGGCTATAATCATTACCCCGGATCTTTCTTTCATCAATACTTGTTTTTCCGAAACGGTCAATGGTTAACTGTACATGCGTCTTTGCCCTTACCATCAGCGAAGTGCTATAGACCATTTCATATCTTTTTCCCAGGATATTAAAACCTCCGTTGAATTTCTGCCTGAAAATTTTAATCGTATGATAACCGGATTCAAGACCGTTTATCATCAGTGAATTGGAACCGGATTCAAAACGGCGGCCATCCAGTACCACGCGGATATCTCCCTTGTCAGACGATTTAATGGTGAGCGTACTTTTAGGTCTTGCAGCTATATCTGCAGGTGCAGCAAATACTGCAACGCTCATGATCAAAGAAGACAGAAGTGTAAAAATTGTTTTCATATACTTTGTTTTATGTTGATCCAATATCGGATCTGCATACATAATTTCAAAGCACATGCCATCATGCCAAAAAATAATTCAAGAAAACGTTAAAGGGTATTTTGAGAAACTATCAGCAATACCTGTTGCTTTATACAACCCAATAGCAGCAAGCATCCTGAACAATCATTGCTTTTTTGTTACGGGTTGAAAATTTATTTAGTGTCATAATGAAAGTTGTTCTTTCATTACTCCAGCTTGTTAATTAATAAAAAAACTCCATTCGCTGATTAAACCTTTACAGATGTATCCCATACCTAAAAAGGACTCTTCATATCTGAACAGAACCTGGCAGGCATAACATATATTATTATCTCTGCGTCTCCCGCCTCTGCGGTTAAAACCCGGATTTATGAAATACCCAACTATTCTGCATCTTATCCCTGCATCAATTTATTTACCTTGTACCCAAAATCTTATCAGCATGAACAGACCAGTTTGCAGGAACCTTATCTTCAGTATTACCTTACTTACCTTATTTACTATGAATGCAGGCAGCCAGCAACCCGTAAAGAACTATGAGAAAGAATGGAAAAAAGTGGATGACTTTATAAAAAAACAGCTTCCTAAATCTGCATTGACGGAAGTAAAAAACATATATACACTTGCTAAAAAGGATGGCTCGGCTGGCTCGCCACAGGATGCACAAATCATAAAATCGCTGGTATATATGACCGGTCTGCAGGCCGATACCCGTGAAGACAATGAAGCATTTTCCATCAACGAAATAGAAAAAGAGATCGCAGCCAGCCGCGAACCAGCTACTTCCATTCTCACCAGTTTGCTGGCAGACATGTACCTCAACTATTACAACAACCGCCGCTGGCAATTATACGACCGCACACAAACAACCAATTTTAAAAAAGAAGATCTTGCTACCTGGGGAACGGAAGATTTTCATAAAAAGATCAGTGAACTATATCTCCGGTCTATCAAAGAAGAAAAATTACTACAGCAAACTAAGCTGACTCCTTATGATGCTATTATTATAAAAGGCAATGTCCGTCACCTCCGCCCCACCCTCTTTGACCTGCTGACCCACCGGGCATTGAGTTATTTTGAAAACGATGAGCGGGATATTAAAAAACCGGCTTATGCGTTTGAAATTGACCAGGCATCCGCCTTTGATCCTGCCGCTGATTTTATTCACCGGAAATTCCCAACAAAAGATTCATCCTCGCTTCAGCATAAGGCGTTACTGATCTATCAGAAATTGATAGCCTTTCATATCAATGATGCTAAACCTGACGCATTGATTGATGCCGATATTCAGCGTATTGAATTTATCAATAGCAAATCGGTACATCCTGGTAAAGATCAGTTTTATTTTAACAGCATTAACCATATTGCTCATCAATATGAAAACGCACCGGTTGCTGCACAGGCCTGGTACTTACTAGCAAACTATTATGAACAAAAAGCGGCAACATATACTCCCTATGGCGATACTACTCATCGCTATGCCCGCATTAAAGCAAAAGAAATATGTGAAAGAGTAGCTGCGCAAAAAGATTCTTCTGAGGGAAAAATAAATTGTTATAATCTGCTGAACCAGATCAACAGCCGTTCACTGCAATTCAGCATTGAAAAAATAAACATTCCTGGCCAGGCATTCAGGGGATTGGTCAGCTACCGCAACTTCAACCAGCTTTACCTGCGCATCATTAAACCGGGTGAAAAACTAAAAAAGGAATTAGAGAACCAGTATGATGAAAAATACTGGCCTGCTGTTATCGCAGCAAAACCAGTGCGGAGCTGGGAGCAGTCTTTACCCGCTACCAACGATCTGCAAAAACATAACGCTGAAATAAAAGCGGACGGGTTAGCAGCAGGAGAATACCTGTTAATAGCATCAACGGATAAAGACTTTGCGGGGGAAAAAACTATTCTCGGGGCAAGGCTTTTCTATGTATCGTCCATTAGTTATGTAAACAGCAATGATGATTTCTTTGTATTAAACCGCGACAACGGGCAACCCCTTGCTAATGCTTCCGTACAGGTATGGCAACAGAAATACGACTACAAGGTTTCTAAGTATATACGGGAAAAACTGAAGCTGTATAAAACAGATGCAAATGGTTATTTCCGGATGGATAAAAGAACAGACAACAATTACTCAAACAGTTATTCTCTTGATATCACTCATAATAATGAGCACCTGTATTTAGACGATCAACCTGCTTATTATTACAACAACAATGTTGCAGAGCCACCAGGCACTAAAGAACAGGAAATGGATGCACGAACATTCACTTATCTGTTTTCTGACAGGAGTATTTACCGGCCTGGGCAAACTGTTTTCTTCAAGGGAATAGCCATTGTGAATGATAAAGAAAATAAGAGTTCCGTAAGATCAAACTATAAAACAAAAGTTTATTTGTTTGATGCCAACCACCAGAAGATTGATTCATTGGAATTGGAAACAAATGAATACGGCAGTTTTTCCGGAAAATTCCAGTTGCCACAAGGAGTATTGAACGGCCAGTTCTCTATTCGAATGCAATCAGGACTGGGTGGAGCCGCGATAAGAGTGGAAGAATACAAACGACCTAAATTCTTTGTAGAGTATGAACCGCTGAAAGGAACCTACAAAGTTAATGACAAAATAAACCTAACCGGTATCGCCAAGGCTTATGCGGGTAATACTATTGATGGCGCTGCTGTAAAGTATCGTGTGGTGCGTCAGCCGCGTTTCATTTATCCCTGGCTCTTCAGGAAATGGTGGCAGCCACCAACAGAACAAATGGAAATAGCCCATGGCGAAACAATAACTGATAAAGATGGAAAGTTCGTGATAGAGTTTACGGCCATTCCCGACCTGAAGATTGACAAAAAATTTGAGCCGGTATTTGATTATACTGTTTATGCCGATGTGACCGATATTAACGGGGAGACAAGAAGCGGGGAGAAATCTGTTTCTGTAAGTTACAAAGCGTTACTATTAAAAGTAACGCTGGATGAAAAACTTCCGGCAGATAGTTTGAAAAACATTTCTATCCGTACAGAAAACATGAACGGAGAATTTGAACCTGCCAATATAAAAGTAACTATCACCAAACTGAAAGAAGAAAAACGTCTTATCCGCGACCGTTTCTGGGAAAGACCTGACCAGTTTGTAATGACCAAGGAAGAATATATCCGCAATTTCCCGTATGATGAGTATGATAATGAAAGCGATAGTAAGAGCTGGGAGAAAGGGGTGGTTGCTTTTGAAAAGATAGATTCTGCCAAAGAAAGTTCGAAGTTTGAAGTTCGAAATTCGAAGTTGTCGCCAGGCTTCTATGTTGTAGAAATTTCTACCAAAGATAAAAATGGAGAAGAAGTAAAAGATGTAAAATACATAGAATTGTATGATGAAAAGAATAACCAGCTTAGTCATCCTCAATATTTATGGACAGAAGAAGCGAACGCTATAGAACCGGGAGAAAAGACTTCTATTAAACTTGGCACATCTGCAGATAATTTATTTGTAGTACAGCAACTCGACAGGAAAACTGGCTCCGGGCAACCCGTAACCGGCAGCTTCTCTTTTATCAAACTGAACAACGAAAAACGTTCTTTCGATTTCTCTGCCACCGAAGCTGACCGTGGCGGCTACGGCGTTTCTTATCTCTTTGTAAAACACAACCGAATATACCAGTACAGCCAGACCATTAATGTACCCTGGACAAATAAAGACCTGAAGATTAAATACGCTACATACCGTGATAAAACATTACCCGGCAGTGAGGAAAAATGGAAAGTAAAACTAACCGGTTATAAAAATGAAAAGGTAGCTGCTGAAATGCTAGCCAGCATGTATGATGCTTCATTGGATCAGTTTTACCCGCACAAATGGAATAAGCCAGCTATCTGGACAAATTATTATAGCAGGCTTACATGGAATGGTAATCAGAATTTTTTACCTGTCAATGCGAATCTAAAATCAATTGATTATGCAGAATCAAAATATTTTGAAAAGAATTATGACGAAATATTATCCTATGTTGATAGGCGTAGTTTTCAGCATGATATGAATCCAGATGTGCGATGGAATGCTTCTAATGCCAGCGGCGGAAAAAGGCGGGAAGTGGTGGTAATGAAAAATGTTGCAATTGCTGATGATGTGTCAGCCCCGATGCGTGGAAATTCGTTTAGCAGTGGATATATTATGCCGGAATTAAATGGAGATGGTGTAGCAGACAAATTTGATCAGGAACAAACAAAGCAAGGTACTGAAGTTCAAATCCGCAAAAACTTCAACGAAACAGCTTTCTTCTTTCCTGACCTGAGAACAGATAGCAGTGGGGCAATTGAGTTTTCTTTTACTATGCCGGAAGCGTTGACGAAATGGAAATTCCAGGCACTGTCACATACAAAAGAACTGGCCTTTGGATACAGCAGCAAAGAAATTGTTACACAAAAACAATTAATGGTACAACCCAACGCGCCAAGATTTTTAAGGGAAGGTGATAAAATGGAGTTCAGCGCCAAAGTGGTAAACCTGACAGAAAAAGAATTAACCGGACAGGCAGAATTGCAATTGATAGATGCTACTACCAATGAGCCGGTCAACGCAGGTTTTAAAAACCTAACTACTACGCAATCTTTCACGGTAGCAGCCGGGCAAAGTATAGCAGTGAAATACCCGATAGAAGTTCCTTATCAATTCAACAATGCATTGGTATGGAGAATAGTTGCGAAAGCGGGGGCAGTGAGCGATGGCGAAGAAAATGCCGTGCCAGTTCTCACCAATCGTATGCTGGTGACGGAGACCCTGCCCATCAATATGCGTGGAAGCGGCACAAAGAACTTCACTTTTGACAAACTGTTACAATCAGGAAACAGTAAAACATTGCAGCATCAATCGCTGACCGTTGAATATACTTCCAATCCTGCCTGGTATGCCGTGCAGGCATTGCCTTACCTGATGGAGTACCCTTATGACTGTGCCGAGCAAACATGGAACCGGTATTATGCCAATTCATTAGCTACGATGATCGCTAACTCTTCACCGCGCATTAAGCAGGTATTTGAACAATGGAAAACAAAAGATACGGCTGCACTTCTTTCTAACCTGCAAAAAAATGAAGAACTGAAAGCCGTATTGCTGGAAGAAACACCCTGGGTATTACAAGCAAAAACAGAAGCGGAACAGAAAAAGAATATCGCCTTACTGTTTGATATGGTGAAGATGAGTGAGCAACTCAACAGTTCTTATGAAAAGCTGAAACAAATGCAAAGCAGTAATGGTGGTTTTGTATGGTTTAAAGGTGGACCGGATGATCGCTACATGACGCAGTATATCGTTACCGGCATTGGCCATTTGAAAAAACTGAATAGCATTGCCGTTGGACAAGATGTAAAACTGAAACAACTTCTCGCTACGGCTATCCCTTATCTGGATAAAAAGATAAAAGAGGATTACGATTACCTGGTCAAATACAAAACAGACCTGAAGAAACATGTTCCGGGCTCAATGATCATTCAATACCTCTACATGCGCAGCTTCTTCCCTGAATATAAAGTTGCCGCAGCTTCACAAACAGCTTACACGTATTTCAGGGGCCGTGCACAAAAAACATGGCCAACGCAAAGCAAATACATGCAGGGTATGGTAGCATTAGCATTAAACAGAACAGGTGATGCCCTTACTCCCAAAGCGATATTGAAATCGTTAAAAGAGACTTCCATCAGCCATGAAGAACTGGGTATGTACTGGAAAGATGCCAGCCGCGGCTGGTGGTGGTACGAAGCGCCTGTAGAAAGACAATCATTACTGATCGAAGCTTTCCAGGAAATAAGTAAAGACACAAAAATAGTGGATGATCTAAAGACATGGCTATTAAAGAACAAACAAACCAATAGCTGGGAATCCACTAAAGCGACTGCGGAAGCCTGTTATGCTTTGTTGATGCGGGGAACAGAATGGTTAACGAGTGAACCAACAGTACAGGTGCAATTAGGAAGCACAACCATCAGTTCCAGCGATAACAAACAGGAGGCTGGTACTGGCTATTTTAAAAAGAATATAGAAGGCAAAGAAGTAAAGCCTGAAATGGGAAATATATCAGTAACATCAGGAGCTTCGCAAAGTCGTCCGACAGCCGGCGAAGATGCAGGGGGTTGGGGCGCTGTCCACTGGCAATACTTTGAAGACCTGGATAAAATAACAACCGCTTATACTCCATTGAAATTAGAAAAGAAATTATTTGTGGAAACAAATTCAGATCGCGGGCCTGTGCTGACACCTGTCAATAATGGCGGTGCGCTGAAAGTGGGTGATAAAATAAAAGTAAGGATCGAATTAAGAGTGGACCGTGATATGGAATATGTACACATGAAAGATATGAGGGCATCGGCAATGGAACCGGTAAACGTATTGAGCAGTTATAAATGGCAGGGTGGTCTTGGCTATTATGAAAGCACCAAAGATGCCAGCACCAATTTCTTTTTTAGCAGCCTGAGAAAGGGAACTTATGTTTTTGAATACCCGCTGTTCATTACACATACCGGTAATTTCAGCAATGGCGTTACAACGATCCAATGCATGTATGCACCGGAGTTTACTTCGCATAGTGAAGGAATTCGCATAACTGTTAAATGATAATCGGGCTAAAGCCATTTAGCTTTTTCCTGCGTTGCCCCGGCCTTAAGGCCGGGGCAACGCATTATTTATAGAGAGGGCTTTAGCCCAAAACCTATTTTTGCAATATGCGGGTTGAATATCTAATTATCGGGCAGGGCATTTCAGGTACCTTTCTATCCTATTATCTAAACAAAGCAGGAAGCAGCTTTCTCGTCATTGACAATAACGCGATTAATACACCGTCAAAAATTGCTGCCGGTATCATCAACCCTGTCACCGGAAGAAGAATGGCAACGGTCTGGATGGCGGATGAAATTTTATCCTTTGCATGGGAAGCTTACCGGGAAATAGGAAATGAATTGAACATTATCGCCATTTCTCAAAAGAATATCATTGATTTTTTTCCTAATCCTTTTATGCGTGAAAATTTTCTGAAGCGGTTAGAAGAAAAGAATGAATATGTTCAGCTCTGTACTGATCAGCATCAGTTCGGTGATTATTTTAACTATGAATTTGGATGCGGGGAGATAAAACCGGTTTATACAGCACATCTTGAAACGCTATTACCTGCGTGGCGGCAAAAGCTAACTGAACGACAACAATTACAGGAAGAAAATTTTGACATAGCACAATTAAAAATTACTGGCGTTAAAATTCAGTACAAGGATATTGAAGCTGACAAAATAATTTTCTGTGATGGTCCGGGTGGAATTAATAATCCTTATTTTAAACAACTGCCTTATGCTCCTAATAAAGGAGAAGCATTAGTAGTGGAAATACCCGGTCTTCCGGATACTAACATCTTTAAGAAAAGCATGTTGCTTACTCCCCTTCAAACGCCGGAAGCAAATTTTTTCTGGATAGGCTCTGCTTATACCTGGGATTTCGACAATGCTGATCCTACAAAAGAGTTCCTGGAAAAAACGAACCAGGTGCTAAAAGAATGGCTGAAGATCCCTTACAAAATGATGGAACACCGTTCCGGGCTTAGGCCGGCAACATTAGAAAGAAGACCATTCGTGGGTCTGCACCCTGTTCATCCTGCTATTGGTATCCTGAATGGAATGGGAACAAAGGGCTGTTCACTAGCGCCCTTCTTTGCAAAACAACTCACGGATCATTTGCTTTTCAATACTCCTATTACAGCTATCGCAGATGTACAACGATTCCGGAAGATATTAACCCGCTGATAAATACTTCAGCAGCCGGGATAAAATTCTTTCTCTAAAACGCAGTTGGTTTTAGCAAATCATTATTTTTATCGCTGCTGGTTTAAAACCTCCGGCTATCCACTGCATGAGCCAATCAAACGAACCTGTTTATAGCATCCCTGCCCGCTACCGCAAAATGGAAAACATGCACATCGTTTTCTGGCTGCTGAAAGATATCAGCTGGTGCATGACCTGGAAAGTGCTCGGCATTGCTATGGTAATACCCACGTTGAGTATTGCCATTGTTATAGCCTGGCGTACCCGGCAGATAAAATCTGAGCTGGCACATAACCTGGCTGTCGCCTTCTGGATCAGCGCCAATTCACTCTGGATGGTCGCTGAGTTCTTTCATTTTGATGAAATGATAGTGTGGAAAGAATTCACGGGGAAACATCTTGCCCTTTTCCCGTTTGTAGCAGGCATATTAATACTGCTGTACTACTATGCAGTAAAACGGCCACGTGAATTGATAGAAAAATCTGTTGCGACTATGTAAAAGCAGGTGTCAGCTTTTTGCGGTTATTTCTGTAGCGTTTGATCAGGTAAATAATGGTCAGTGTTATCATGTGGTTAGGATTTAAGCGATTTTATTTTTCGTACCAGGATCCTGGTTCAATACGCGGCACAGCACTTCATACAATTCCGGCATGTTCATTTTAAGACCAGCAGGATTTACAAAAAACGCTTCCACACTCACTGCCCAGAATTCGTGCAGGTTACTAAACGCATAACTGCGCAGGTAACTGCGGCGATTGGTGATCACATCGGCTAATATAGCGCCGGTGCTGCTTGAAAATTTTTCATAATTCAGCCTGAAATGTGAATCAACACCATACTGTGCGAAAAAATTATTATACACTAAAGCATGTGCCATCTCATGCACAGCCACGTTGATATTATCTTTGGTTTTATGCGAATAGCCATACAGGAAATGTTTCATAGACAGATAGATACCATCAGGAGCTACATGCCCGATATATAACTCTTCCTCGTTATCCATCTGGTAAGCGTCAGCGAGTACATAAATGTCTTTGAAATAAGACATCATATAATTTTTGAGGCCGAACGTGATTTGTATGGCGGAAGCGCTTACCAAAACAGCTATATCATCATTATCTTCCAGGCCGATAAAATGGAATTTCTTGCTGGCCTTGAACTGGTGTACTCTTTGTATAAATTTCAGCTTTGAATCTTGTGGCAGGTCATTAAAGTAAGAAAACACGCTGCCAATAACAAATGAATAATGCTTCAGTACCGTATCGCTGATCTCTGGTTCAACCGGATGATGATCCGGAGCTGACTTATCAGCACGTGGAGAAAAGAAATTGTTAAGTTTATAGAATAATCCCTGCATAGCGTACGGTTCGGTATAAATGTAATCCGCAGCCGTATTCCGTGCAAGCATTCACCGGGTATTTTTGATTAGTAAAACTACCCGATGATAACTAAACCGGTTACTATCAACCCGGTACCAGTCCGCTCATTTCATTGCTATATGCTGAACAAACCCATTCGTTTTCCTTCGCGCCTTAAAACTGTGAAAAAAAGTCCATCCGGCCCATTCCAGGGCTAAACTGACAGATAAGCCTGACCTTACTATATTTGCGGCTCAGAAAAGCAATTTATTATTATGTACAGAACGAATACCTGTGGCGAATTAAGAATATCAGATATATCCAAAGAAGTGGTGCTGGCCGGCTGGGTACAAACCGTGCGGAAATTAGGTGCGGCTATTACTTTTGTAGATCTCCGCGACCGCTATGGTATTACGCAATTATTATTTGGTGAAGAACTGAATAAGCAACTGGAACAAAATCCGCTGGGCCGTGAGTTTGTATTGCAGGTCACGGGTATAGTCAATGAAAGAAGTAATAAAAACTCCAATATCACAACAGGCGATATTGAAATAAATGTAAAATCATTTGCCATTTTAAATAAATCTGCCGTTCCACCATTCACCATACAGGATGATACGGATGGCGGTGATGACCTCCGCATGAAGTATCGTTTTCTTGACCTGAGAAGAAATGCTGTAAAGAAAAATATTGAATTACGTTACGCCGTGAACCGTGCGGCAAGAAATTATTTGCACAACAAAGGTTTCATGGATATTGAAACACCCTTTCTTATTAAATCAACCCCGGAAGGTGCAAGAGATTTTGTAGTACCCTCAAGAATGAACCCCGGCCAGTTCTATGCATTACCACAATCACCGCAAACATTTAAACAACTACTGATGGTTGCGGTTATGACCGCTATTACCAGGTAGTAAAATGTTTCCGGGATGAAGACCTCCGTGCTGACCGCCAGCCTGAGTTTACACAGATAGATTGTGAAATGGCTTTTGTAGAGCAGGAAGATATCATCAATATGTTTGAAGGAATGACGAAAGCGATCTTCAAAGAGGTAAAAGGTATTGACTATACAGAAGCAGTTCAGCGCATGACATGGGAAGATGCCATGTGGAATTACGGTAATGATAAACCGGATATTCGTTTTGGGATGTCAGTACTGAATTTAAAAAAACCTTCTTCGGTATATGTCAGCAAAGAAGATCGTTCATCGCTGATCAATGGCGCTGAATTCAAAGTATTCGACGAAGCGGAAACCGTTTTAGCCATCGCCGTTCCCGGTTGCAGTGAATACAGCCGCAAACAAACAGACGAACTAACCGAATGGGTAAAACGGCCGCAGATCGGCATGAAGGGGCTTGTATTTATAAAATGTAATACAGATGGTACCTATAAAAGCAGTGTTGACAAATTTTATAATGAAGAAAAACTGAAAGCGATTGCTGGTGCAGCCAGTGCAAAAGCCGGTGACCTGGTATTAATACTGGCAGGCGCTGAAGAAAGAACAAGAAAAGCCATCAGCGATCTGCGTATGGAAATGGCTGAACGTCTGGGCCTTCGCAAAAAAGATGAATTCAAATTATTGTGGGTACTGGACTTCCCTTTGTTTGAATATGATGAAGAAGGAAACCGCTGGGTAGCCCGTCACCATCCATTCACTTCTCCGAAACCTGGCCAGATAGCGACCATGATCAATAACAACCCGGTTATTGAAAACGCCGCCGAGTATTTGAAACATCCTTACGCTAACATTAAGGCAAATGCGTATGATATAGTATTGAATGGAAATGAAATTGGCGGTGGTTCTATTCGTATTTATCAAAGAGAACTACAGGAAAAAATGTTTGCCGCACTTGGCATGGATAAAGAAGAGCAACAACATAAATTTGGGTTCTTATTAGGCGCTTTTGAATATGGCGCACCACCACATGGTGGTATTGCATTTGGTTTTGACCGCTTATGTGCTATTCTCGGCGGCAGCGAAAGCATCCGTGACTTTATCGCATTCCCAAAGAACAATGCAGGAAGAGATGTGATGCTGGATGCACCTGCTACCATTGATGACAAACAGTTTGAGGAGTTGCAGATTAAGGTGAATCTAAAACAATGACCCTGAAATGGAAAATATTCTTTGCCCTTAATATACTGCTGGCCCTCTCTGCATTTATTCTTCTGATCCTCCTGTTCGTTGCTCTTTTCAGCATGAATTACCGCATCGAATATTACTTGTCTTTTGCCATTTTTATTTTCGCTTTGTCTATAATGCCACTAAATAGCTTCCTAAATATTTTTCTACTACAGCGATATTACCCGGATAAATTAATCTCAAAAGGTATTAAAAAATTATACCTTTTGTTATTGACGCTAACAGGTATCATTATTCTCGGCATGCTGATAATATGTATATACGCAGGCGCAGAGGAGTTTGATTCACGCAATGCAGATCGTGATGCCAATCGCAAAATTGTCCTTTTAATTTTATTCATTGCAATGATCATCCAAATTATCATTTTTACAATGCAAATACAATTACTGGCATTAATTAAACGCAATAATCAAAAAAGTATGCATTCACTTATTGATTCGATAGGACAATGACTGCATAAAAGAATTACTTATTTTACACCATGCCAATTAAGTGGAAAATATACCGGATAGTTTGCATCATACACATGTTAGCTGCTTCCGTTTTCGCTATTATGGCCTTGATAAATTTTTCCCGGTCAGGCGGTTTTAGCGAATTCGCAAGGATAATTCTTTTTGTATTCATATTCATGCTGACTATCCTTGCGTTGAATATCATCAATAACAATTATCCCGACACACCAGTTACCGGCAAACAGAAAACTCATTTCAACAGGTTGTTTCTTCTCAACTTTCTTTTTCTTGTTTTCCTGTTCGGTATCATCATTGCGGAATACAGGGACTTAAGTGCAGTATCCGGACTTTTCAGCCGGACTGTTTTTCAACTGCCTTTTAACCTGTACATTCCTTTCCTTACCCACCTTCTCATACTGTTTTTTCAACTCGCCATACTCTATGGCTTATACGAACTCCGGCGGGAATTGTATTTCAATTTTATGAAAAAGAAATTCGAGTTTGAAAAAGATCAGGCTTTATAGATTTCACCTTTCCCCTTTTTCCAGCGGTAATAGATATAAATGCCTCCCATCACGAGGATAAATGAAATGATCCGGAAAAAATTCCTTTGTATAAAAGATCCCTTGTCTTCGCCTGCCTTAATTTTTTGTTTACAGCGAACCATATAATAATTCAGGCTGGGATAATTACTGTTGATCTTTTGCACCTCCTCAAATCTCTTCAAGGCTTTATTATAAAAAGACTGGTAAAAAAAGTTCAGCCCGTCATTATAGATGAAAGATACCTGGCTTAACCGCGGCCTCACTTTTACTTCAAGCAGGAATTCTTTCATTACAGAAACAGGAATAGCAAAATTGTATCCTGATGCAAGACCACCGGTATTTTGTTCCAGGCTGCCAAAAGTCGCCAGCCCGATCACCTCCCCTTTATCATTACAAACAGGGCTGCCGCTGCTGCCATGAGAGATCATGGCATCCATCTGAATAACGGGCCAGCCACCGATGGATTGTTTAATGGCGCTGACCACACCTGATGTAAGAGTAGGCTCGCTGTTTGATTCCGAGGCTAAGAAAATATTACTGGTAGCAGGCTCGGGAAAACCATATACCAGTATCTTTTCACCAATATTAACGATAGAATCCCTGCTCACCGGCAAGGTAGGCAGATCTTTTACATCCTCCAGTTTCAATACCGCTATATCTTTTCCCGGCATTGCATTGCCTTTAATAATAACTTTCGCCGGTTTCTTTATTTTAAAAGGTTTATTATCCCTGTTGTCTGCCCTGTATATAATATAGATCTCTTTTTTCAGGTCAACCAGTATCATGGATGACAGTTGTGAATAAATAAGGGTGTATGAATTGTATAATAGATTTCGTTGTTCATCTGTCAGCGTCATAGCCCATGAAGATTGCAGGGAACTGATATTCGCATCTGCTACGTCCTGGAAAGTGGAAAGAATAAATTTCTGCCGGATAAAAGCGCTGTCCCTGTCTATTACATGGCAGTTAGTAATAAAATAACCGTCACCGGTGATGAAAAAACCCGTCCCGTTGGATAATATCCTGTGCTGCTGGCTTAAGTATTCGGTAGTCGCGGAGAAATAGCGAAGGGGATTATTGTACATCGCTTTTACCACTATATCAAGTTTCCGTTCAGAAGTCAACATAGTACCGGTAGTATCGAGTTTCTTTACTGAGTCCACCAGGTGGTTAAACCTTCTTTGATTGATAGCTACTTTATTTACATATACTGTCGCGGAAAAGACAGTTTGTACCATCGCTACCCCGGGAGCGTTGATCGCATAATTATGCTCCGCAGGAATGATGGGCTGCGCAATAACGGGGTTATTTTGTAAAATAAAAAACAATCCCGCCACTACTATCCCTATGCTTGCTTTGCTGCAACTCATATTAAAACTTCAAAGTAATCAAAAAACGGGTTTTATCGTACTAATCTCTGTTATCTGACAATTCCCCGGGAAAAAGGTGTTGTTAAAAAGAATAACAACAGGCCACAATAATAATCATAGCGCTTGAATTTTTGTAATTTGCCTGCAAACTCATTCCGATGAAGCGCTGCTTTCCTTTGTTTATCCTTGCATGGGTTATTGGTTGCCAGAAAGAAACCGGTACAGGAAATACTAATCCTGGTACAGTAACGCAGCAAACACTCCTGAATGTATCCTATGGCGCTGATGCCGCACAAAATATGGATGTCTACCTGCCCGCAGGAAGATCTGCCCACAATACGAAAGTTATAATTCTCATTCATGGCGGAGCCTGGGCTACCGGGGATAAAACCGACTTTACCGCTTATGTTGATACGCTAAAAAGAAGGTTGCCTGGTTACGCCATCTTCAATATTAATTACAGGCTGGCGACGGCTGCCGGTAATTTTTTCCCCACACAGGAAAATGATGTAAAAGCAGCTTTTGATTTCATTGTCAGCAAATCCGGTGAATATAAAATTTCGCAAAAGATCGTTTTACTAGGAGGAAGTGCAGGTGGCCATCTTGCCTTACTACAGGGATACAAACAACAGTCGCCGGTAAAAGCAAAAGCTGTTATTGATTTTTTTGGACCAACGGATATGGTGGAAATGTATAATCATCCAGCCGATCCTTCCCTGCTACCCTTATTAATATTACTTCTTGGTGGCACTCCCGCCACCAATGCCAGCATGTACCAACAATCAGGCCCGATCAATTTTGTAACGGCGCAAAGCCCGCCTACGCTTATTTTCCAGGGGGGTATTGATCCACTGGTTCCGGTAGCACAGTCCACCTCACTGAATGCGAAATTGCAAACGATGGGAGTAGTTCATCAATATGAGTTCTATCCAACAGAAGGTCATGGTTGGACAGGCCCAAACCTTACTCATTCATTTAATGCTATAGAGGCTTTCCTTACAGCCCATGTGAATTAAGACTTTGCCTGAAAAAAAATTCTTCAAATACATCCGGTAAATCTTTAAATATTCACCGGATTCGGTATATTCGGTCATACGGTTACTTGCACATAATAGTCCTTGTTTTCAAGCAATTTTTTTATTCCTGAAATAACTGCTACTGTTATGACCGGTCAACAACTTTTTGAACAATACAAAACATATCCCGGCACCTGGGATGAGATGTGCTTTGATAAGAGTATCCGGCCGCAATACCAGCAGGTGTTCAATGACGTGAGCCAGATACCGGATGAGATACTTCATCAAAAAGATAAACTGGCCGGCGAACTTTTCATGAACCAGGGGATCACCTTCACTGTTTACAGCGATAATGCCGGTATTGAAAGAATATTCCCATTTGATATTATTCCCCGCATCCTGACGGCGGCTGAATGGGATCATATTCAGAAAGGTATTACACAAAGGCTACGGGCACTGAATCTTTTTCTGAAAGATGTTTATTCGCAGCAGCAGATAATAAAAGACAAGATCATTCCCGCTGACCTGGTCGCTACTTGTCCCCATTATACCCGGGAAGTATTTGGTGTAAGTGTGGCGCATGATATTTATGTCCATATCTCCGGCATTGATCTTATCCGGGGGCAGGATGGAACATTTTATATACTGGAAGATAACCTCCGCACACCATCCGGGGTATCTTATATGCTGGAGAACCGGGAAGTGACAAAAAGAATTTTTCCCGGTATGCTGGCAGACAGCAGGGTAAGAATGATCAATAATTATCCTTTGCTGCTGCAGGAAATATTATCCAGCCTGGCGCCACAGCAATTGGCCAATCCCACGGTAGTACTGCTTACCCCCGGTGTATTTAATTCGGCCTACTTTGAACATACTTTCCTTTCCCGACAAATGGGAATACCGTTGGTAGAAGGAAGGGACCTGCTGGTGGACAATCACAAAGTATATATGAAAACCACTACTGGCCTGCAGCAGGTACATGTGATATACCGGAGAATAGATGATGATTATCTTGACCCGCTTGTATTTCGCCCTGACAGCGCTTTAGGTGTTCCCGGTCTAATGAGTGCATACAGAAAGGGCAATGTGGCTATTGCTAATGCTGTGGGCAATGGCGTAGCGGATGATAAAGCCGTATATGCTTATGTTCCCGCCATGATAAGATATTATTTAAACGAAGAACCTGTTTTGCCCAATGTTCCTACTTACGGGCTGGAAGAAAAGGAAGTGAGAGACTATGTTTTTAAAAATATGGAGAGCATGGTGATCAAAGGAACGAATCAATCCGGTGGCTATGGCATGCTGATGGGCAATAAGGCGACTGAAAAGGAAATGAAAGAATTTCAGAAAAAGATAGAAGAAACGCCGAGGGAGTTTATCGCACAACCCATCATCAAACTCTCAACAGTGCCCTGTTTTATTGATGGAAAATTACAGCCACGCCATGTTGATCTTCGTCCTTATGCGTTATGCGGCCCTAACGGGATTAAGATAGTACCGGGGGGATTAACAAGAGTAGCATTGCGGGAAGGTTCGCTGGTAGTTAATTCCTCGCAGGGTGGCGGCAGTAAGGATACATGGGTGGTGGATTTGTGAATAATGAATGGTCAATACCCTGAAAGTCCTTAATTCACAATTCACCATTGACTATTCACCTGGATACAGAATAATTTAAAACCTATAAGAGAATACATGCTAAGTAGAATTGCAGATTCATTATTCTGGCTGAACCGGTACATGGAGCGAAGCGATTCCATGATGCGTGTGATACGCACCAATTATATTTTATCGTTTGATATCGGCAATACCAATGATTTTTCCTGGAAAGATGTAGCTAATAGTTTTTCCCACTCGCCGGAAGGCATAGACCCGGAAAAAGTAGAGGATACTGCCGCTGCCTTAAAATTCCTGATCGCTGACAGCAAGAACCTGAACTCCATCAGGGTAATGATCACCAAAGCCAGGGAAAACGCCAGGGGGGTGCAGGATAATATCACGAAAGAAGTATGGGAACAGGTAAATCAATTATACCATATAGTAAATGCCCACGACTTTGAGAAAAAACTGGCCGGTTCAAAAACGCTGGAGTTAATAGACCTGATTGACCTGAATAACACTTTGTTTTATGGTGTCACAGACAGTACGATGCCGCGTGGCCAGGGCTGGAGCTTTATGAACCTTGGCAAATTTATTGAACGCTGCCTGCTGACCATTGAAACATCCTACGCTCATTTTACCAAAATTGATCACCAGCTAGATAAAACCCAGGATATATTATTCTGGAGAAACCTCCTGTTATCCCTTTCGGGTTATGAATTATACCTGAAGACCTATACCCGTGACCAGCACACCATGAATGTGGTTGACCATGTTATTTTCAATAAAAATTTTCCCCGGTCACTCCTCTATTCTCTTATCCGCATAGAACGCTATCTTAAAGACGTAGTGGACTATACCAAAATGGAAGGCAGTGAAAACCTGCAAAAAACATTTGGCCGGATCTGCAGTAAAGTAGAATATGCGGATATGGCCATGATAAAAGAAATGGGCTTACCGGAATTCTTACATTCCCTGCGCCATGACCTTGTTACTTTCTCCAACCAGTTTGCAAGGATCTACTTCTCTTACGCCTGACAAAAAATTATCAATGCCTGTTTTCAATATACACCACGTTACGAAATACGAATATGACAGGCCGGTAAAAGAAAGTGTAAATGAAATAAGGATATATCCTTTCGTCAGTCATGAACAGGAAACCTTATACCATGAATTGAATATTACCGAAAACCCTTTCGTTTTAACTATCACTGATTACTGGGGCAACCGGGCGGGGATGTTCAACCTGATGACACCACATAAACTATTAGTGATAGAAAGCAAAATGATCGTAAGGACACTTGGTCAGCAGGAACCCGTACACAATATGATCGCCGGGTTTGATGCATTGAAAGCGGAAGTACGTAACAATCTTTTATTACTGGAACTTGCCCGCTTTGAAGAAATTGCACTTCGCGAAAGTATAAATGAACTGATAAAAGGCATCTATACACCCGGCTCCCCGGTAGCAGAGGTTGTTCAAAAATGCAGCAGGTATATTTTTGAAAACTTCAACTACATTAAAGGTATTACATCCACCGAAACTACAGTAACAGAAATACTGGAACACCATTCAGGTGTATGCCAGGATTTCGCTCATGTCATGCTGGAAATGCTCCGCAACCTGCAGATCCCCTGCCGCTATGTAAGCGGTTATATATGCCCCAATAAAAATGGTATGCGCGGCGAAGGCGCTACCCATGCATGGGTGGAAGCATGGATACCAGTAACAGGATGGACTGGCATTGATCCTACGAATAATATATGGGTAACCAATCACCACGTAAAGCTCGCAGTAGGCCGCAACTTCAACGATTGCTCACCGATAAAAGGATCTTTTAAAGGACCCGCACATCAATCACTTTCTGTTTTTGTTTCCATAGGGTATGAAGATGGGCAGACATTTGAAGAGGTCACCAGTGTAAAGCTGGAAGAACAGCCCGGCATTCCTGAGATCGTAGATGTTCTTGAAACATTTGCAGGACAACAGCAGCAGTAAGTGAGTCCGGAGTTAGGAGCTTTGCATTTTGTTTATTATAACTTCGTGAAACAACATAAGACTTTAAGAGTAACCCCGGCTATGGCAACAGGATTAACAAAAAGGTTTATGAGTTTAGAAGATATTGCTAACTTAGTTCCTAATGAAGCTCCAATGAAAAGGGGAACATACAAAAAGCAAAACATTGACTGAAACATCAAAATTATGGGTCGAGGCCGCTAAGGTATTAGGAGTAAATCCGGAAGCAATTGTCAATTGCCCCGAATGCAAAGTAGGCACATTGAAAGTAAAAGATGAGCCAATAGAAATATGGAATAAGATAGACCGTTACCTTTATTGTGATACATGTGGAAAATATAATGTCCTTACAATGTCTAGACCTGAGCATTAGATTTCAAACTGAGACACTACCTAGGAGTCAGTGGTCGGAAGTCTGACACATGATTCCGTTAACTTTGCTGCTTATTGTTTGTTAACTTCCGACTACCATGACTCCGCTAGCAGAAAGAATTCGCCCCAAAAGTTTAAATGAACTCGCCGGTCAGCAACACCTTGCCGGAAAAGGAAGTATTTTAAGAACCTCCATTGAACAGGGTAAGATACATTCCATGATATTGTGGGGGCCCCCGGGTACTGGCAAAACAACTATCGCTAATATTATTGCCAACACACTCAAAGTTCCTTTTTATACTTTAAGCGCTATAAGTTCAGGCGTAAAAGATGTAAGAGAAGTAATTGAAGAAGCCAAAACGAAGCCGGGTTCCATTTTATTTATTGATGAAATACACCGGTTTAATAAAGGACAGCAGGATGCTTTACTCGGTGTGGTGGAAAAAGGAATTGTAACACTGATCGGCGCTACTACCGAAAACCCGTCCTTTGAAGTAATAAGCGCCTTGCTTAGCCGTTGCCAGGTGTATGTGTTAAAACCCCTGGAAGAAAAAGACCTTATCCAGTTATTGCATACTGCGATTGAAAAGGATGAAGATCTGAAGAAAAAAAATATTGAGATCAAAGAAACAGCAGCGTTATTAAATATCTCCGGTGGCGATGCGAGGAAATTATTGAACCTGCTGGAAATCGTTTGCGAAGCAGCCTCCCCCTTCGGGGGAGGTTTGGAGGGAGCTATTGTGATCACTGATGAATTGGTAATGGATGTTGCCCAGAAAAAGATCGCACTGTATGATAAAAGCGGTGAACAGCATTACGATATCATTTCCGCTTTTATAAAATCCATACGTGGCAGCGACCCGAATGCAGCCGTATATTGGCTGGCAAGAATGATTGAAGGTGGTGAAGATGTAAAATTCATTGCCCGAAGACTGGTGATTCTGGCCAGCGAAGATATCGGCAACGCCAATCCTACGGCATTGGTAATGGCCAATGCAAGCTTTGATGCAGTAAACAAAATTGGTTTCCCGGAATCCAGCCTGATCTTATCGCAATGCGCCATCTATCTTGCATCAAGTGCAAAAAGTAATGCGGCAACGGTTGCCATTGGCGCAGCCATGAATGCAGTGAAACAACATGGGGATCTGCCAGTGCCATTGCATATACGCAATGCGCCTACCAGGCTGATGAAGAATTTAGGCTATGGAATGAATTATGAATACTCACATAGTTATGAAAATAATTTTTCTCCACAGGAATACTTACCCAAAGAATTAGCAGGAAATAAATTCTATGACCCGGGAAAGAATGCAAGAGAAGAAGAGTTAAGAAAATTTTTGAAGAGTTTGTGGAAGGATAAATACAACTATTAATTAATAATTTTCAGGCAGGATTAAATAACAACGGAAAGAACTGTCCTTCCATCTTCTCACCTTTTGGCACAACAGGTACACCATTCAATAATACCTCATCAGAATCAGACACTACCCCATCCTTAAATACATTGATCACAAAAGCCCTTCTCGGTTTGGCGGATGTATTGGCCCCCGAACCATGTAAAGTAAGCGAATGATGAAAGATAGCTTCCCCTGCTTTTACTTCTGCGTATTCCGGGTACTCAAATTGTTTCTTTTGTTCGCCAGTCAAAAAATCTTTTATTCCCTGCAATTCCCCGGCGATAACCGGCTTGGGCAATAAACCCCATTGATGGCTGCCGGGAATGTATTGCAAACAGCCATTCTCTTTTGTAGAATCATCCAATGCGCACCAGCAGGTAAGATGCGCCACCGGTTTAGTTCTTGTCCAGTAAGAATAATCCTGGTGCCAGGCTACTACTCCTCCCTGCTTTGGTGGTTTCCAAAAAATCTGGTCGTGCCAGAAGCGGACCGGAGCATTTCCTAACAACTGGCTGGCGGCAACTAAAAAACGCGGGTTCCATAATACATCATGCAGGCCTTCTGCAATCCGCCACGCTCCTAATGCGTGAAATAATATAGTGGATAGATCAGTTGACTCATTGGAATGAAACTCGTAAAACAATTCATGACCGGGACGCCCGGGATCAGCGATAGCTGCTAATTCACTTTGGATCTTTTCAATTTGTCTTTCATCCAGTAGTTTGATACCACTGACGAAACCATTCTTATTAAAAAAATCAACCTGCTCTTTGCTTATCTTATATTCCTTCCACTCTTCAGCTGTATCAGGCCAGCGAAATAAGTCGCTTACCAATTGATGAACTGTACTGAGATCTTTTACCGGCATGCAAAACGATTTACCTAAAATTACTGCTTTTTGAATAGTATAATAGGGATAGTTTGCCCCGAAAAATTTGCTGAATAATAAAGTTTATACTCCTGTTTGCCGTTTAACCGTTTCATGTTTATTATTTTTACGCATGATCACCTGGAAAATAAAAAAATTTAATGACCTCAGTCCTGATGAGCTGTATGCCATTCTCCGCCTGAGGAGTGAAGTATTCGTAGTAGAGCAGAACTGCGTTTTCCTGGATATGGATAATAAAGATCAATCCTCGTGGCACCTGATGGGATGGGATAATGATCTGTTAATCGCTTATTCAAGATTAGTTCCACCGGGTATCTCTTATCAACAGCCTTCTATCGGCCGCGTTGTTACATCTCCCGCTGCAAGAGGCGGTGGTACAGGTAAACTCTTAATGAAAGAAAGTATAATACAATCAGAAAAACTTTTTGGCAACCTGCCCATCACTATCGGCGCTCAATTATACCTGAAAAAATTTTATACTTCACTCGGATTTGAACAAAGCAGTGATATATATGATGAAGACGGAATTGATCACATTGAAATGATACGTCAGCCTTTTTCGTAGTTACACTAAGTAGAACAGCTTTTTATTTGTTTGTATGAAAGAAACTTCCTTATTTCTTTCATACATAGTACCATCTTTTTCTACTTTAGTACCAGAAATCCAATAGAAGAGAAACCAGTAATCCGATAACCAATGAGACTACATGTACCCTCAGTACGCATTGTTGTACTGTTCTTATCATTAACAATTATTTCTGCCCGCTCCTATTCACAGTCTATCATGACTGGAAACGGGAAATGGGAAATAGGTCTTGGCTTTGGCCCCATGTTTTTCCTCGGTGATCTTGGAGGATCATCTGGTGTTGGTAAGCGTTTTGTAAAAGACCTTGATTTTCCATTGACCCAATTATCAAAGAACCTTTACGTTAACTACTATGCTGCTGAATGGCTTGGTTTCCGTTTAGCCCTGAACCAGGGAACACTGAAAGGAGATGATGCCCAGGCGCCCAACAAGGGTGGAGCTGAAGAGGATCGCTTGCTAAGGAACCTGCATTTCAAAACATCAATACTCGAAGGATATATTGCTGCGGAAATCTATCCTACTGTCTTCTTAGAAAAATATGATGAGCGCAAAGGAAAATTCCGTCCTTATGGTATTGTTGGTATAGGTATGATGAAATATAAACCTAAAGCCATGCTGGATGGCCAATGGGTAGAATTGCAACCACTTCGCCTGGAAGGCCAGGGGATGGCGGAATACCCCAACAGCAAACCCTACAAGCTGGTACAAAAAGAAGTGCCGCTGGGATTTGGATTTAAATACTACCTGAAAGAAAATATGTATGTAGGTCTTGAAATATTGCATCGCCAGTTATTTACTGACTATATAGATGATGTAAGTACCGGTTATATAGATCCTATCTTATTTGATTCTTATTTATCAGCTGCCGACGCTGCAAAAGCAAAGAGATTATATTATCGCGGAACGTATGCCGGCGCCGTTACGAGACCGCAGGAAATACAAACTTATCAGCGTGGCGATCCCACTGAAAATGACGCTTTCTTTTCTACCATTTTACGCTTTGGCTGGAGACTGGGTGATAATGAGAGCAACAGGCAAAGGAAGCAATTAAGATGTCCTGTTTTTTATTAAACTTATAAACGAATTAATTAAATCCTACCACACCCCATGAAACTAAAATTTACACAAGCAATTCCAGGTATTTGTATTGTCATTGCCATACTGGTGCAATCATCTGTATCGTATGCCAATACAGGCAATCACGAAGACCCAAAAGACAAAGAAAGCAAAGAAGTTAAAAAAACAACTAAGCTGGCTGCTTCCCGGAATAATAGTTCGGTAAGAATTTACCCGGACATAGTAAAAAGGGTAATGCATGTAGTGGCTAAAGACGATAATGATGGCCATGGCATAGATTTTTTTGTCTTTGATAGTGAAGGCACATTGGTTCAGCATTACAAGATGAAATCCGGCGACCACGAGAAAATAGCAGGTCTTGAAAGAGGCAAGTATATATTCCGTGTTTTTGCAGGCGACGAAGAAACAGCTACCGGCGAGTTCGACATCCGTTAAAAGTTCTTTTATTCAAATAGTTCTAAACGCTGTTCCAGTAAGCGGCAGAGAGCTTAATAGAATCTGATACCCTGGTTGATTAAACCCTGATCCGTTCTCTATTGGTACTCTCATATAGTATAAATTTTATTAAACACTTTCTGCCAATGCTTATTGGACATTAGTTAACAGGTTGATAAGTTCACGGGGATGACTCCTTTTAAGCTTATCAGCCTGTTAGCTTTTTTTAACCCAACCCTGAGTTCTTTTACTTGCTATAACTAAGATCCCGTAAGGAGCAGGAAAATTGCTAAGATCCGAATCCGGATGAAAAACCAGGTAACTGGCCCTGAAAAAGATTTTCTCAACTTCCTGCACTTACTTACGGGTATATCTATCCTTCGTTTATCATTGCTATCTTTCCTTTTATCCTGCAGCCTGCATAGAATGTTAATTACCAGATTTTGAGTCTTACAGTCTTTTAGTACATTTAGTTTACTAAATCAACTATTATGAACGTAATTGACCGTGCAAAAAATATCCTGATTACCCCCGTTAATGAATGGCCTGTAGTAGATAAAGAGCCCGCAAATGTCGTCACTATATTAACATCGTATGTAATTCCCATGCTGTCCATCGGGGTAGTTGCTACTTTTATTGGGATGGGGTTAATAGGACAAAGTCTTCCTCTTGGTGGTTCTACTGCCAGTGTAAAAGCAGGGCTGATAGGCGCAATCATGTATGTTGTTTTATCTGTGGTCACCGTATTTATTGTAGCCGCCACCATTGATGTACTGGCCCCCTCCTTCGCATCGGAAAAAAACTGGAACAAATCATTCCAGATGTCGGCTTATTCATTAACCGCTTCTTATGTAGGAGCGATCTTCCTTTTATTCCCGGCATTGAATATTCTTGTAATATTATGCACCCTGTATTGCATCTATGCACTTTATACGGGTATCCCGGCCATGAAGAAAACAGCCGCCGATAAACAGGTAGGTTACCTGGCAGTTATTATTCTTATTACCGTAGTTGCTATGATACTGGTAGGATTGATACAGGCTGAGATCATGAAGGTCGTCAACAGGCCGGCTACGCCGAATTTGCGGTTCTTTCAATAAATAAGATGCCGCAGTATTTTCAATGGCGGGCTTAGAGTTTCCTTATGTATGTACATAAAACTATGTATTGCCCGGACAGAACGGATATTGTACCCTTGATGCTAAGTTTACCTATTAAACCTTTTCAAAGAAGGCGGATGCCGAAAAGCCAGATGAGTAGGCGTAACAAAACCAACAAAAAGCTATGCAACAAACAGGTCTTCATCAAAGAAAATTATTCGCAATCATAGAGGCAGCCTTCGCCTTTATTGCTTTATTACTTCCGTGGACACGTTATAAAATGCAAATGGCGCAATTCAATATGTTTGGAGGAGGTGGCGGCGGCGGAAGCATTGACCCTGATAACGGTTTTCGCAGCTGGGGCTGGCTCGTAGTTATTGGCGTTATCGGTGTATTGGCTACCTCCCTGCTTGGTGATAAAACAAAGGAGTATGATAAAAATATGAAGCTCGGTGCCATGGCGTCATTTGGGCTGATCGTACTTGGCGCCATTATTTATGTTACCCGTTTAAGTTCGGTAGGAACATTACAGACACAGGAGGGAATACCTGTAACTGTTTCTTCAGGAATGGGCTTATGGTCTGCGCTTGTAGCCGGTCTCATTGGCCTTGCCTGGGTATCTGGTGTGCTTGATCAGTTCAACACAAAAAAACCGGCAGCCGCCGCTCCTAATCCTCCACCGCCACCAACAACTCCTACTACATAACATTTTATATTATACAAAACACCCCGGTCAAATAAACGGGGTGTTTTTCATTTTACTTCAACTCTGTTTTCAAAAACGCGGCAGTAAAACTTTCTTTATTGCCGATCAATTCTTCCGGCGTGCCTTCAAACAATATCCTTCCTCCTCCATCGCCGCCTTCCGGACCGAGATCTATGATATGATCAGCTACTTTTATCACATCCATATTATGCTCGATCACTAATACGGTATTACCCCTGTCCACGAGTTTATTCAATACATCCAGCAGGTGTTTTATGTCTTCAAAATGAAGCCCTGTCGTTGGTTCATCCAGAATATAAAAAGTTTTGCCTGTATCTCTTTTACCTAGTTCAGTAGAAAGCTTCACCCGTTGCGCTTCTCCCCCACTCAGCGTTACCGCTGACTGACCTAAAGTGATATAACCCAATCCAACATCTTCCAGCACTTTTATCTTTCGGTATAAATAAGGAACCGGTTGAAAAAATTCAACCGCTTCTTCCACCGTCATCTCCAGTACATCTGCAATAGATTTCCCTTTATACCGTATCTCCAGTGTTTCCCTGTTGTATCTTTTTCCATTGCATTTTTCACAATGAACATATACGTCCGGTAAAAAATTCATTTCGATAACTCTCATACCGCCACCTTCACATACTTCACAACGGCCGCTTTTTACATTAAAAGAAAAACGACCCGCTGTATAACCCCTGATCTTCGCTTCTGGAATAGAGGCAAACAATGTTCTTATCTCGGTAAAAAATCCGCAGTAAGTAGCCGGGTTGCTTCTTGGTGTACGTCCAATGGGTGACTGGTCTATTTCTATTACTTTATCTATATGCTCCAACCCTTTTATTGATTTATACTCAAGCGGTATTCCTTTTGAACCAAAAGCATGATGTGAAAGAATAGGATATAACGTTTCATTGATCAGCGTTGACTTACCACTTCCGCTTACACCGGATATAACAATAAATTTTCCCAGGGGAAATTTTACATCCACGTTTTGCAGGTTATTGCCTTTAGAACCTTTTAACTCAATAAATTTTCCGTTTCCTTTTCTTCTTTCTTTGGGTATTTCTATTTTATGAAGACCATTAAGATAACCGGAAGTCAGTGTATCCAGTTTTAATAATTGCTGCGGGTTGCCCTGGGCTACTATCCTTCCTCCATGATAACCGGCTTTAGGCCCAATGTCAATCAAATGATCCGCAGCCATCATGATATCTTTATCATGCTCTACTACCAAAACACTGTTGCCAATATCACGAAGATTTTTCAACGCATCAATCAGGCGGTGATTATCCCGCTGATGCAAACCAATGGATGGCTCATCCAGCACGTATGTAATCCCCTGTAGCTGCGAACCGATTTGCGTAGCCAACCGTATGCGCTGCGATTCCCCGCCGCTTAATGTTTTGGAAGGGCGGTTCAGGGATAAATAGGTCAATCCTACATTCAGGAGAAACTGGAGCCGCTCCTTTATTTCTTTCAGTACATCTTTGGCAATAGCGTTTTGTTTATTGCTTATTCTTAACTCGATCCCATCCAGCCATGCTGCGAGGTTATCAAGGTTCATATTGCTCAGATCCGCGATATTTCTGCCCGCAAACCTGAACCAAAGGCTTTCTTTTTTTAACCGGGCGCCTCCGCAACTTTCACATGGCTTTAATCGCATGTATCCTTCCGCCCATTCTCTCAGCCCTTCGCTATGCCCGTTATTGAACCAACGTTTCAGCATGTTTACTATTCCTTCATAAGGCGCCTGCGGATCAAACTGTGCATTTTCAAAATCTGTTTCCGCTTCAATACCTTCTTCATTGCCATATAATAAAATGTTCAAGGCCTTTTGAGGTATTTCTTTTACAGGCTTTGTAAGCGATATCTTATTCTTTCTTGCAATTTCCTGCGCCTGTTTGAATACATAGGCTTCTCTCTCTTCTCCAAGCGGGGCAATGCCACCTTCATTAATGCTTAATGACGGATCAGGTACCACTGCTTCCATATTAATATGAAAAGTAGTACCAAGTCCTTTGCAAACAGGACAAGCGCCATAAGGTGAGTTAAAGGAAAACGCGTTGGGTGATGGCTCTTCATAACTGATACCTGTGTCTTCGCACATCAGCAACTTTGAATACTGAACTACGTTCTTTTCTTCGTTGATCTGAAGAAACATCAGATCTTTTCCCAATTTCAACGTCTGCTGTACACTCTGGCTGAGTCTTGATCTCAGGTCATCTGTTACCTGTAAACGGTCAACTACCAGTTCTATGTCATGGATCTTATAACGGTCCACCTGCATTTTGGGTACCAGGTCTTTTACTTCACCATCTACTCTTACTTTCAAAAATCCTTTTTTCCTCACATCCTCAAACAGTTCACGGTAATGTCCCTTACGACCACGAACAAGTGGCGCCAGCAGGCTGATCTTTTTATGCTGGTACCTGGTAAAAATATTTTCGACTATCTCCTCCTCACTCCATTTCACCATTTTTTTTCCTGTATTATAGGAATAAGCCTCCCCTGTTCTGGCAAATAATAACCGGAGAAAATCATAAACTTCCGTAATGGTGCCAACAGTAGAACGGGGATTTTTATTGGTGGTCTTTTGTTCAATAGAAATAACCGGTGAAAGTCCTGTGATCTTGTCCACATCCGGTCGCTCCATATCACCGATGAACTGGCGGGCATAAGCCCCGAATGTCTCCATATAGCGGCGCTGGCCTTCGGAATAAATGGTATCAAAGGCCAGGGACGACTTGCCGCTGCCGCTGATACCCGTAATAACTACCAGTTTATTTTTAGGAATGGAAATATCAAGATTTTTGAGATTGTGTACCCTGGCGCCATACACTTCTATCATTTCACCCCCTGTTTGCCCGGCATCAAAGCCATTTTCTTTAGTACTCATAATTTGTATAGTCAGCGAAGATAAAACATGCCCGGAAGTAAAAAGTTATCATTAAATAAGGGCTATTTCCGGAAAAATCCCCGGATTTTTCCACAAAAACGGTTTCTGGCATAATATTTTGAAGGGTAGTGCGAACGGATTTAAGTAACCTCTTAAAGTAAAACTTATGAAAAAAACCGCAATCATAGCCGGTGCCCTATTTTTCCTGTTTACAGCAACTGTAAATGCACAATCAGATTCTTTGCCTGTACAGCCTGTAAAAACAACAACGGATCAATGGAATAACCATAATCCTGAAAAATATAAGCTGCTTCCAATGCCGGAAGCTATTACACTGGAAAAGAAATTCCCTGTTATAGGCAAGTATAATATTACTGATAAAGCCGGAGTTGTTTCCAATGCAAGCATCACGCTTGATGAAACAAATAAAGGTATCGTATTGGTAGAAGGTCTTCCCCAGGGAACGATCAAAGCTTACCTGAGAAAAGCACCAGGTACTTATAAAATACCCGTGCAAAAAACAGCGGATGAAAAAGATGTAGCAGAAGGCGTACTAATCTTTGATAAAGAGAACAACACGCTGGATATATGTATAGGCTGCACTTACAACATTGAAGATCCTGCTTCAGCATTTGCTACAACTGAACCAGTTGCTGAAGAACCAATAAAAACAGTAAAAACGAAGAAAGGTATTGCCAAGGCAAAAGTAATTCCAGTGAAAACTTGGAAATACAGCGGAACAAAAGTTGTAGAAACTACCGCTTCTGTTGCCCCTATGCAGTAAGAAATCTAAATCTTTGAATCACCGTGATCAGTGTGGAGTCCCGCCGTAAAGCGGGACTCCACTTTTTTATTTATACATTTGACCGGAAAACTTCCATCATGTTCCATCTTTTTAAAAAGAAAGAAGAAAGTGTAAAGGTGATTGACAGGATATGGATGTCACAAACCGCGAAGTGGAACGGTATCCTGGAACTCTGGAAAAAAGACCAGGAAATTGTTATCATCACCTGGTTCAATGCCACCCAGCATCATCTTGAAACATTATTCGCTAAAGAAACCATGTCAGCAGTTTCACTGTTCCTGGCAAGAGAAATACATAGCGCTCAATTATCCGGCAAAAAAATAATTTTCTCGGAGCATCATCCCTTGCGAAAAAAAGAACAGGATTTGTTTAAACGATGGCAATTGAATGAAGTGATCGTTCATTCAGCACTTGATGAACCTTTGTTTCAACGATTTGGTGGTGACAAGATCATCGGGGTGATGAAACAAATGGGTATGCAGGAAGACAACATGATCGAACATAAAATGATAAGTAATGCGATTGTGAATGCACAGGAAAAAATTGAAGCCAAAGTCCTGACAGAGCATACAGCGTCCTCCCAGCAGGAATGGATAGAAAGAAATTTACCAGCCTGAAACTGTTAACTGGCAATAGTTTCAGCGTATTGAAATAAATCATCAATAAAAATTAAAATAAAAATTTGGCAGTCTGAAAATCCTGCCGCTATCTTTGCTCCAGCCTGCCTGCCGGTAGGCAAGTTCTTTACATCCCGGTAGTTATCGGGACACTTATCAAGAAAGGCAGAGGGTAATGGCCCGATGAAGCCTTGACAACCTATCCGCCAACTGGCGGAAAAGGTGCCAATTCCATCCGCCAGTTGGCGGAACAGATAAGTCAGATTCAAAGCTTCTAAAATATTCAAAGCTCATCTGATTTACCGGATGAGCTTTTTTTATTCCTATACGGGGATTTTATAACTGCTCCCTGATAAGTGTCTCAGAAATTGGTTATTAAAAAGAATACGACAACATTTATCCAACCAGGATAAAGGGCCAAACCCTCAACAAACAGCAGTACCTGATCAATTACTGTTTGGCGGGCTTGCTCATTGTTGTTTCTTACATACCATTTCACATTTCTATTATTGGCAACAACAAAAAATTAACAGATGAAAAATAAGGCGGATTGTAAAAAGTCCACTAATTTTATAGAGTACAAAAGAATATTCATGACAAATGTCTCATTCAATACTATTTCGATTTGTTCGATGCGACACGCAATTACTCTTGTATGCCTTACGGCATATATTTATTAATCCACCTCCGGTTTCGGCTATTGATCCTTTTTTGCTACTCTTTGAATTTCTGACACAACTTTTAAAAACATTTAAACACTTTAATTATGAGCAACAATCTTCACTTCGAAACATTGCAGCTTCATGCAGGACAACAAATTGATCCAACAACAAAAGCAAGAGCTGTTCCTATTTACCAAACCACTTCGTATGCTTTTAATAACTCCGAACATGCGGCCAACCTGTTTGGGTTAAAAGAGTTTGGCAACATCTACACCCGCATTATGAACCCAACGACAGATGTTTTTGAACAACGCATCGCGGCGCTGGAAGGTGGTGTGGCCGCGCTGGCTACAGGTTCGGGACAGGCTGCACAATTCCTTGCATTGAATAATATCCTCCAGGCGGGAGATAATTTTGTTACCACTACCTATTTATACGGCGGAACACATAACCAATTCAAGGTCGCATTTAAACGACTCGGCATTGAAGCCCGTTTTGCAGATGGTGACGATGCTGAAAGTTTTGTCAAACATATTGACAAGAACACCAAAGCATTTTATTTAGAAACAATTGGTAATCCACGATTGAACATTCCTGACTTTAAAAAATTCGCTGACCTCGCTAAAGAATATGACCTGCCGCTGATCGTTGACAATACATTTGGCGCAGCCGGTTATTTATTCCGTCCGCTGGAACATGGCGCTAATGTAGTAGTACAATCCGCTACCAAATGGATCGGTGGACATGGCACTACTATCGGCGGTGTTATTGTTGACGGTGGCAATTATAACTGGGGCAATGGAAAATTTCCCCAGTTCACTGAACCGAGTGAAGGTTATCATGGTTTAAAATTCTGGGATGTATTTGGTGAAGGCAATCCGCTGGGCCTGCCCAATATCGCATTTGCCATCAGGGCCAGGGTAGAAGGCCTTCGTGATTTTGGATCTTCCCTCAGTCCATTTAACTCATTCCTGCTTTTACAGGGATTAGAAACTTTATCGTTAAGGGTTCAACGCCATGTTGAAAACGCATTGGCATTAGCGCAATGGCTGGAGCAGCATCCTTCTGTTGAGTTTGTACAATATCCGGGATTGAAAAGCAGCCCCTACAATGCTTTGGCTAAACAATATTTAACCAATGGTTTTGGCGGTGTACTCAATTTTGGTGTAAAAGGTGAAAAGGAAAATGCCAGCAAATTTGTTGACTCATTAAAATTAGTAAGCCACCTGGCCAATGTTGGTGATGCTAAAACGCTGATCATTCATCCTGCATCTACCACACACGAACAATTAAGTGCAGAAGAACAAATAGCTGCCGGTGTACAGCCCAACCAGGTTCGTATCAGCGTGGGTACCGAACATATTGACGATATCAAAGCTGACCTGGAACAGGCGTTTCAAAAAGTATTTTCAAAAGAATTAGTAGGATAATATGGTTTCCGTTTTTAATCACAATGAATCATTCACGTTAGAGTCAGGGATAACCCTTCCGGGTTATCACCTGGCTTATACGACGCATGGAAAATTGAACGCGACAAAAGATAACGTAGTATGGATCTTTCATGCATTGACCGCTAACAGTAATCCGCTGGAATGGTGGCCCGGGCTGGTAGGCGAAGGGAAATATTTTGATCCCTCGAAGTATTTTATCATTTGCGTAAACAAACCCGGCAGTCCTTACGGAAGCATATCACCGCTTAGCAACGATCCGCAAACCAACCAGCCCTATTATCATGACTTTCCTGTATTCACTATACGGGATATGACAAAGGCTTACCAAAAGCTGAAAGATCACCTCGGCATCCGGAAAGTTCTTGTTGGTTTGGGTGGCAGTACCGGCGGTATGCAATTACTGGAATGGGCCATTGAAGAACCGGAATTGTTTGAGCATATTGTTCCCATTGCTTCCAATGCTGTTTTATCTCCCTGGGCTATTGCTTTCAATGCATCGCAGCGACTGGCTATTGAAGCTGATAGCACATGGCTCGAACGCCGGCCAGATGCAGGACAAAAGGGTTTAGCCGCAGCACGTTCTATTGCTTTGCTTTCTTACCGGCACTATACTGGTTACGATATTACGCAGCCAAGAGATAAAGCGTATATGGCGCTAAGTAAAGACGTGACGTATGCTGCGGATAACTATCAGCGTTACCAGGGATTGAAACTGGTAAACCGTTTTAATGCAGTTTGCTATTACCGGCTCAGCCAGAGTATGGACAGTCATGATGTGGGCCGCAACAGGGGCGGTGTTGAAAAGGCATTGAAACTTGTTTCTGCAAAAACACTGGTGATAGGCATCTCATCAGATCTGCTTTACCCGATCAGTGAACAGGAATACCTGCAAAAGAATATTGCCGGGGCACAGTTACTAAGTATCGCCAGCGACTTTGGCCATGACGGCTTTTTACTGGAATATGAAAAAATAGAATCAGCGTTGAAAAAATTTATTGAAGAAAGATCATCTCATCATTTAAAAATAGTGAACGGGTAAGGTGTGAAGATGTTCTAAAAAATAAACCATGGATACACATAAACAATTAACGATAGGATTATTTGGCTTTGGCGTTGTAGGCGAAGGGTTATATAAAGTTTTACAGCAAACCCCATCCCTGAAAGCATCTATCAAAAAAGTATGTATAAAAAACCCGGGGAAAAAACGCAATGCCCCTGAATCATTATTTACAACGAATAAAGATGAATTATTGAACGACCCGGAAATAAATGTGATCGTGGAAGTCATTGATGATTCAAAAGCGGCTTTTGAGATTGTATCCATTGCTTTGCAAAACAACAAAGATGTTGTGAGCGCCAGTAAAAAAATGATCGCTGAAAACCTGAAGGCATTGCTGGAACTGCAACAACAAACTGAAAGATCATTTTTATATGAAGCGGCCGCCTGCGCTTCTATACCGGTAATAAGAAACCTGGAAGAATATTATGATAACGACCTGCTTCATTCTATCAAGGCTATCGTAAACGGTTCTACCAATTTTATTCTTACCAAAATATTTGAAGAACGGCTGGATTTTAAACAGGCGCTTATGCTGGCGCAGCAACAGGGCTTTGCAGAAAGCGATCCCCGTCTGGATGTGGAAGGTTATGATGCCGTGAACAAATGGACGTTCCTGCTGACACATGCCTATGGCATTGTTGAAACCAGCGATCATATCCTGTTCAATGGTATTCAACATATTCATTCTGCAGATGCAATAGTGGCGAAGTCAAAGAACCAGCAGATTAAGTTAGTGGCGGAAGCAAAAAAATTAAAGAATGGTAAAGTGGCAGCATTTGTTCTTCCCCAGTTTGTAAAACAGGATGATCACCTGGCATTTGTAAAAAACGAATACAATGGCGTAGTAATCGAAAGTGGCTTTTCGGATAAACAATTTTTTTATGGCAAAGGAGCGGGCAGTTTTCCTACGGCATCCGCTGTATTAAGTGATATCTCCGCATTGCGGTATCAATATAAGTACGAGTACAAAAAATTGTATCATCATAAACCCCATGAATTAAGCAATGATTTCTTTCTCCGTGTATATGTAAGTTTTGATGATCTGAAGTACGTTCCCCGCGAACGGTTTGAGTGGATAGAAGAATGGCATTCGGAAGAAGAAAGAAAATACCTGGTGGGAGTTATTTCCTATAAAGAATTAAAAGAAAATGACTGGTGGAAGGAAAATAACACATCTCTTATTCTTACACCAGAGCCTGTGATTGAAGATATAGACACACGTAAACTAAAAAAGAAGAGCCTGGAACTGGCAGGAATTGTTTTTAACTAACCCTTATTATACATATCAGACTTTACATTTTGCGTTGTTAAATTGAAGAAGGGCTTTCCGGAAGGAAGGCTCTTTTTTATTCATACAACTTTTCTGAATCGAAATATTACCCCTTAATTTCGTGACATCATTGATAACTTTGATATAGATAGGCAAAGGCTTCTTTTCTACTATCTTGTTACAACTTATATGTATCAATAAATAATTAAATAATCCTGTATGACTTTATCTGAAAATCTTGCAAAAATAAATCTTCTTCGAAAAGGATTAGATGAATTGCGTCCATTAAGTAACGAGGCAGAAGATAAACTATGGGAAAAGCTTCGACTAGAGTGGAACTATAATTCTAATCATATTGAAGGCAATACCCTTACTTATAGCGAAACAAAATTACTGTTGCTATTTGAAAAAACTACAGGTGATCATGAAAAAAGAGAATACGATGAGATGCAGGCTCATGATGTAGCAATACATTTGATCAGGGATTGGGCTTATGATAAAGAACGCGGTTTGACTGAAGCTGATATTAAGAATCTGAACAAAATAATATTGGTAAAACCCTACTGGAAAGAAGCACTTACCTATGATGGACAGCAGACAAGAAGGCAGATCAAGGTAGGAGATTATAAAGAGTATCCTAATTCTGTAAAATTAAAATCAGGTCAGATGTTTCATTACGCATCACCAGAAGAAACGCCACGCCTTATGCAGGAATTAATTGACTGGTACAGGATCAGGATAACGGAAATTAAAGACCCTATATATTTGGCTGCAGAGTTGCATTATAAACTTATTCGCATACATCCCTTTGATGATGGCAATGGAAGAATTGCCCGTCTGCTGGTAAACTATATTCTCATGAAGAATGGCTATACTCCAATTATCATCAAAAGTGCAGATAAGGAAAATTATATTACCGCTCTTCAAAAGGCAGATGCAGGGGATGAAGCCGCTTTTCCCAATTATATGGCGGAACAATTAATATGGGCTTTGGAACTTGAAGCAAAAGCAGCTAAAGACGAAAACCTAGAAGAACCGGATGATATTGATAAAGAAATCGCTATTCTCAAAAAGAAAATAAAGCAAGAGAATAAATTAACGGAAAAAGGAACTCCTGAAAATATATGTAATACAATTGAAGAGAATATTATCCCTCTTTTCAAAATGCTGGAAAAAAGAGCCAATGAACTAAAAGATATTTTTTTTGATTATGACCGGATAATGGGGTATAAAATACTTCCCGGTCATGCAGAGCACAGGCTAGGTTCTAAAGAGAGTGATTGGGATATACTTATTAAGAATTGGCTGACCAAAATCAGAAATGAGAATCAGCAAATAATACAATTTAACTATGCCTATGAATTCAAGGGATTACAAAAAACAATTGATGGAAGAAATATGTGGATGGGTCTAGATATTTTTTTTGATAGTTATAATTACAGAATTAAAACGCCGGATAATTCGAAGGATAGGCTTTTTCCTTATGGCGAAAAGATTACAGAAGATGATCTCCAGAATTTAATTAAACCTATGCTAAGAGATATAATAAAGAGAATTAAGGATGCTAAATAATACAGAAGTTATTTAAAAGAATGCCAGCATGACCATATCGAGGATATCCTCGATATGATATTTAAAATCATAATCAACATAAAAAAAGTAGCCCAGCTAGTGCAAAATATGCACATACTGAACGCCGTTTGCACCATTTCGTTGATTTCAACGAGATGGTAGAAGCCGAGGAGCTAAAAGAGACAATGATAAACTATCCCACAATGCTTGCTGCCGTGGTTGCTGCTTGGCAATAAAGAGGAAGCCTTGAAAGTGTGTCTCAAGCTCCGGGATTCAACAAAGAACTGCTCCGTGAGACATACCAAGACAGCAGGCATAAAAGTTTGCCGGTAAGATGAAAAGACTGTAAGTGCTGAATACATTTATTATTTTCCGTTCATCTTACCGGCGCAACTATTGTTAAGAAGGTATTTTTGTATCGGTAGATGCAGGTGGCGCAGGGTCATACACCATTTCCGGTTCTTTCTTCTTCCTGATCAATTTCACTACCCATGCTCCTATGGCCGCTACAGCCAGCAGGATTAGTTTCCAGAATTTCGCAAAAAAACCAATCTTAAGCAGAATTTTTCCCGCTACTAATCCTCCCACTGTATAGGCTGCTATCTTATCTGTATTACTGTCAAAATCTGCATAACGGTTACCTTCTGTAAATTCAGCGATGGTCAATATCTGGTTAATATCGTTTTTCACCTGTGGCAGTTCATTCATAGTAGCCACAGCATTTAATGAAAGAATACCCTTACGGCCCAGGAAGCGTACATCATAATTTAATGTACTGCCATCCTCGCCGCCAAACTGCAATTCTTTTGCCCAGTGCAGTATTTTATTTTTTGAATCATAAAAAGGCGGTTGCGCCCAGCCCACCATGTGAATAGAAGGATAACCTTGTTTTTGCCGTTCGGTATTCATAGCCGGCTCTTCTTTATGCATTTCATCCAGCAGTTCCTGGTAATTTATTTTACCGGCATCATCATCCTTGACATAACCCATATCATCAAAACTGATAATAAAAGCATAACTGCTGTCAATAAGCGGCCCGCCGGTTTCAGGAAAGATCATTCCTAATATATCATCCCTTTCAGGGTTGCCCCATATATCCTGTATGACATACCTGCTTTGTTCAATGCCGAGATATTTAAACCCTTCGGGAATATTCAGTTTCGCTATTCCGCCTTTCAATTGTATAACGCCTGTTTCGTAGTTCATAGCGCTATTAACGGAATCTCTCAGTTTCTGGTAAGCCTGTATTTCTTCAAGCTCAAGTTTTAAAGAATCAGGGTCGCTCTTTGCAAAAGCAAGAAAGGCAGAAGCGAGAAATAAATAAAGAAGAAAAATAGTTTTTTTCATGTTTAATGGTTTTGGTTCGCGAAATATATATCTTTTTATTAAAAAATTGAAACAATGAAACCATTTCTTCCTGCGCCAGGCACTTAAACGTAAATGATATATGTAAGGCCCGGCGTGTCAGTCATCCACAGGTATCAGACCCGTATCGTACCTTTGCTGCAACCATTTATGACCATGCGCGAATTATCAGTTGTTATTACAGTAATGAATGAGGAGGATAATATAAAACCTCTCCTGGAAGCTGTCCGCAATGCTTTGAAGGATATTGACTATGAAGTGATACTCGTAGATGATGGCTCCACCGACAAAACCCGGATACAGGTTCTTGAATATTCCGATGACAGAACAATACTTGTTGAACTAAGAAAAAATTATGGCCAGAGTACCGCGATGACTGCCGGTATAGATTATTCAAGAGGCAAATATGTAGCCTTGCTGGATGGTGACCTCCAAAATGATCCTACTGATATCCCGGCAATGCTTGACCTGTTAAAAAGAGAAGACTGGGATGTAGTGGCCGGTAACCGGGCAAACAGGAAAGATGGTTTTATTCTTCGCAAGCTGCCAAGCAATCTTGCCAATGCATTGATCCGCCGGATGACAGGAGTTTATATCCGCGATTACGGCTGTACACTAAAAGTATTTAAAAGGGAAATAGCGGAGGAGCTGGGATTGTATGGTGAACTGCACCGCTTCATCCCGGTGCTGGCGAAAATGCAGGGAGCGAAGATCACACAGGTGGATGTAAAACACCACTCAAGACAATTTGGTAAAAGCAAGTATGGCATCAACCGTACTTTTAAAGTGATGAGTGACCTGGTATTAATGGTATTCATGCGGAAGTATATGCAAAAACCCATGCATCTTTTTGGAACGATCGGTTTTATCAGTTTTGGCCTTGGCCTGCTGATCAATCTTTACCTGCTGGTATTAAAAATAATGGGCCAGGATATCTGGGGAAAGCCTATCCTGATACTTGGATTGATCTTATTACTTGGCGGGATACAGTTTATCACTATCGGTATCATTGCAGACATTAATGTCCGCACCTATTTTGAATCGCAGAATAAAAAGACTTATACTGTAAGGAAAGTATATCATGCTAAAAAGGAGGTCAGCGCCTCATTAGATATTACGGTATGATCATTTAACCAGCAAGTCCTGGTGCTGCACGAACCAGTCATAGAATTTTTTCAACCCTTCATGTATTTGTGTTTGCGGATTATAGCCTAATAATTCTTTCGCCTTCGTAATATCAGCATACGTTTTAGGCACATCACCCGGTTGATCAGGTTGCTGATCAATGATCGCTTTTTTACCCGTCACCTTTTCTATTGCTTCTATCAATTCTTTTAATGAAATGGTATAGCGGTTACCAAGGTTGATAATCTCAAAATCCGTTTTATCGTAATGAATAGCCCCGGTGATCCCTTGTACAGTATCTTCCACATAAGTATAATCACGGCTGGTACTGCCATCGCCAAACATGGCAATCGGTTTTCCCGCTATGATGTTTTTAGTAAACTTGTGAATAGCCAGGTCAGGTCTTTGTCCCGGACCATACACGGTAAAGAACCGTAAAGCAATAAACCGGATACCAAATAATTTATTATAAACGTGGCCCAGCATTTCACCGGCAAGTTTGGTCATGGCATAAGGGCTGATAGGCATCAGCTTTTCTTCTTCCTTCCAGGGATAATGATCATTGATGCCATATACGCTGCTGCTGGACGCAAAGACAAATTGCTTTATACTTTTCAGTTTGGCGAAGTCAAGCATATTCTGCAGCCCGATCACATTCGCCTGCTGGTAAGAAAGCGGGTTCTCAATACTTGGCCTCACGCCGGCTTTGGCAGCCAGGTGAACAATCGCATCCACTTTTTCGGGTATCAGTTCCGCCAATGAAGCATACGAAATGGTAGCCAGGTCGGTTTCTATTAACTTGTAGGAAGGATTGTCTTTAAAGTCCCGGATATTGAACTGTTTGATCTTAGCAGAATAGAACGGATCAAAATTATCAATACAGGTGATCTTTAAGCCGGGGTCAGATTTTAATAAGTTCCGGGTCAGGTTGCTTCCGATAAAACCGGCTCCGCCGGTGATGATGTAGTGTTTCATAATGTATTAAACAGCCACAAGATAATAATAATTTTTACCTGTGAAAGTTTAGCTTTTATTCAGAGGATAAAGTTTCCTTTTTGTCGCCCTGAAAAAAAGGAGAGAAAGAGATAATTCCTCTTTTTCTCTTTTATCCCTGTGCGATGTTTTCGGCTAAAATGCGTCACAAACCTATTTTGATGGCAATAGCTATCCTCAAGCCATTTTACGATCGCATATTTTATTCTTGTTTGAGGCTGCTTATTGCCATTTTTCTCCGATTGGAACTAACAAAACCTGTCTTTCTGTTTCGTTAAATACTGATGAAAATAGCATTCATAACAAGAGCAACCCTTTATACTGTTCCTGGCGGTGATACGATACAGGTATCACAAACAGCCAGGTGCCTGCGTGAGCTTGGAGCGGAGGTGGATATATGCCTCACCAGTGATCCTATTGAGTATAGCAGGTATGATCTTTTCCATTATATCAATATTACCCGCCCTGCTGATATACTTTTTCATACCAGCAGAACCCAAAAACCTTTTGTCGTTTCACCTATACTGGTTGACTACAGTGAATACGACCGGCATCATCGCAAAGGAGTCGCGGGATTCATTCTCCATCGCCTGTCAGCCAATAGCCAGGAATATGCAAAGACCGTTGCCCGGTGGCTGGCAGGAAAAGATAAAATGAGAAGCAAAGCCTATTTAGTAAAAGGTCAGCGCAAAAGTGTTCTTTACATCCTGCAAAGAGCTGCCATACTATTGCCCAATTCAGAAGCGGAGTATAAAAAACTGGAAGAAGAATATGGAGTAAAAAAAGACTATATGGTTGTTCCCAACGGAATTGATGCTTCACTTTTTTCCCCTGATAAAAAAATTATAAAAGATGACAGGATTGTTCTTTGCGCTGCCCGGATTGAAGGGATCAAAAACCAACTGAACCTGATCAAAGCGCTGAACGATTCTCCCTACACATTACTGCTGGTAGGCTCGCATGCCCCTAATCAAAAAAGCTATTATGATGAGTGCAGGAGAATGGCGGGAAAAAATATTTTCTTTTATGATCACGTTCCGCAGGAAACGCTGGTCGGCTATTACAAAAGAGCTAAGGTTCATGTATTACCCAGTTGGTTTGAAACCTGTGGCCTCTCTTCATTAGAAGCCGCAGCTATGGGATGTAATATAACGATCACCGGAAAAGGCTATACACGTGAGTATTTTGGTAATGATGCCTTCTATTGCGATCCCGGTGATCCTGCATCTATCTTTAATGGCATTGAAACAGCAGCGAAAAGTCATTGCAAAAAGGAATTGCAGGAAAAAATTTTTCATCAATATACATGGCAGCGTGCAGCAGCTATTACCATGAGCGCTTATAAAAAAATCATACCAGCATGAGAAATCTGAAAATCGGCATTTTAGGTACAAGAGGTATCCCGAACCACTACGGCGGCTTTGAGCAATTTGCAGAACATCTTTCTTTGAGCCTGCTGCAAAGAGGTCACTATGTTTCAGTTTATAACTCCAGCCTGCACCCTTATAAAAAAAGAGAGTGGAAAGGAGTCCAGATCCTCCACTGCCGCGACTGGGAACATAAAATAGGAACAGCCGGGCAATTTTTTTATGACCTTAACTGTATCAATGATGCACGTAAAAGAAATTTTGATGTATTGCTGCATCTTGGCTACACCAGCGATTCTGTATGGCACTGGCGCTGGCCTAAAAAGACTATCAACATTGTCAATATGGACGGTCTTGAATGGCAGCGGAGCAAATACAACAAACCGACACAGCGATTTTTAAAATGGGCTGAATTACTGGCAGTAAAAAATGCACATACACTGATTGCTGATTCGCCGGGTATCCAGCAACATATTTCTGAAACGTATGGGAAAAAACCCGTGTATATTCCATACGGCACTCAACCTTTTTCACAGCCTGATCCTTCTGTGCTGATAAACTATAAATTATTACCTCACCAGTACTCTTTATTGATTGCCCGGATGGAGCCTGAGAACAATATCGAAATGATCATACAAGGCCACATAGCTTCCGGCCATAAATATCCTTTATTCATTATCGGCAATATCACCAATACTTTCGGAAAGTATATCATCAACAGGTATAATACCCCGGCTATAAAATTTTCTGATGGCATCTATGATCAGTTTGAGCTGGATAATCTTCGTTACTATTCTTCACTATACTTTCACGGTCATTCAGTCGGGGGCACCAATCCATCGCTGCTTGAAGCCATGGCATGCGGATGCCGGATAGCGGCCCATGATAACCGGTTCAACAGGGCGGTATTGCAGAACGAAGCAGATCATTTCCATGACAGCAATGATGTTGCTGCAATCATTAATGCACCACGGGCTACTGCTACCATTAATATGTGGAAAAAACTCAACCTGGATAAGATCAGGACGACCTATAACCATGAAAAGATCGTTGACGACTATGAAAACCTGATGCAAAATGCCTGCGGGGTTAAAACAATGGCAATTAATCCCGCCGCTGCTGCCGCAGTATAACAGCAGCATTTATAATTTTAATAGTAGTGCCATTATTATTTATTTTTAAATACTCCTCAGTAACAAAAAGGTGACAAAAGGCAAGACCATAGTCTGTGTCAGCAGTTCTTTCGAACAAAAGGAAGAATTGCTGAAAACAATAAAAAAGTATGCGCAATTTTGGGACGAACGTTTTGCGTATTGGGATGAATTTGCTTTTACCACCGAAATTTTACCTGAATGCGACGCCTTGCTTGTGCTGAATACCCCCGGGGAAAAAATTTATACTTCATGCTATCCTGAAAAAGTCATCGCCTTTATGATGGAGCCGGGTGTCGAAATTCAACACCCCTGGATGTTCAAAAGACTGGAACAATACCACCATGTATATTCGCCTAAACAACAATCTGAAAACACTATCCTTTCACATGGTTTTGCCGGTTGGTATTTTAAGCAGGACTATACTTATTTAAACAAATTATCTCCACCTGTAAAAAGTAAAAGCATTTCCTGCATAGCTTCAAACCTAAAGCAACTTGAAGGTCATCGCCTTCGTACAGGGTTTGTAAAAAAATTGCGGCAGCAAATACCTCAAATAGAATTTTTTGGTAAAGGCACTCACTTTTTACCTGATAAAATGGATGGCCTCATGCCATATCGGTATAGTATTGCCATAGAAAACTCTTCACAGCCATTTTATTTTACAGAAAAAATTAATGATTGCTTTCTTGCTTATACCGTACCTGTCTATTACGGGTGTAAGAACATTAGCCGGTATTTTCCGGAAAGGTCTTATATACAAATTGATATAGAAAACCCTGAACAGGCCCTCAAAAAGATAGCTTCTTTAATTAACGGCGATGATTGGCAAAGCCGCTTAGAAGCTGTAAAAGAGGCCCGTGAACTTGTACTGAACAAGTATCAACCACTGGCCGGCGCTGCCGACATTCTAAGACATATCCGGCCTGTACTGGAAAAAAAGGAAATCCTTGTAGAACCTGTTCCTCACAGTTTATTTAAAAAAATAAAAACCACCTTATCTAAAATGATAATTGCTAAAGAAAATTATTACCCCTGACCTGCAACTCAGAATAGCCATTGTACATGAACAAAAAATTGATCAGAGATATATCAGCCAGTTCGGCCCAGGTCATCCTGAACCAGTTCCTGGGATTGATCATTTTCTTTATCACTTCCCGCTATCTTGATAAAGCGGTCTATGGAGAAATGAACTGGTCCCTGGCGGTACTGACATTTGTCACAACAATATTAAGCCTCCGGCTGGAACAAATTGTTGTTCGCCGCATAGCTGCCGGGCACAATTCTTCCAAATTATTAACCCTTTTTACAGGCCATATACTATTTACAGGTTTACTTTTTTATATCCTTCTGCTGGCAGGCAGTTTCTTATTCCCTTCCTTTTTTAAAAAACATGACCTGCTGCTGATACTTGCTATCAGCCACCTGCTTTCCTTTTTTTCATCACCCTTTAAACAATTAGCCAACGGCAAAGAAAACTTCCGTTTCCTGGCTGTTATGTCATCTGTTTCTAATCTCGTCCGGGCAATATGGCTTTTGATTGTTATTGCTTTTTCGTCATTAACCATTGAGTGGATACTTATTATTTATATTGTTTCTTCATTAGCTGAATTACTGATCTGTTTTTATATCGGGAAATACCACCTGGAAGTATCAATTAATTCAAAGCATGGCCTGAAAGACTATTTCATATTAATAAGAGAGTCTTTGCCCTTAGCTGGTGCCGTAATATTAAACGCTTCAATAGCCAGGATAGACTGGATATTGCTTGGCCTTTTTACTACTGCAGAAAAAACAGGTGAGTACAGTTTTGCTTATAGGGTTTTTGAATTATCTCCTTTTCCATTACTGATCCTTGCGCCCGTTCTGCTTAGCCGGTTCTCAAGATTTTTCAGCACCAAAAATGAAACTCATTTACTGCAAAGAAAACAAGAACTTAGCCTGCTTATCAGGGCAGAGATGATACTGGCTACTTTTATTCCGCTTGTACTAAATCTCGTGTGGACACCTTTTATAGATTACATCACGGCAAATAAATATGGCGCTGTGAATGAATCCACTTTTTTTACTCTTTCCTGCTGCCTTCCTTTCCTGTACATGAACAATTTTTTCTGGTCAGTGCATATTGCCCGGGATCATCTTAAACTTATTTTCCGCATCACGCTTATTACTTTTTGCATCATTCTTACCGGCGACCTGGTATTTATACCTCTCTATTCCGCCAAAGGCGCCGCACTGGTTTATCTTATTGCTACCGCTATTGAATACATCAACTTTATGCGTTTATCCTCAATGTCAGCTATCCGGGAAACCTGGCTCTCACCGCTTCTTTGCCTGCTCATCAGCGCCGGTAGTGGATTCTCCGCTTATTTCCTCTCCGGTTCACCGTTTGTACGCCTTGCTATTGCAGTACCACTATTTTGTTTTCTATTACTGGCAACCAACCAGTTACGAAAACCCGATTTGATTTATCTACTCCGCTGTTTTAAGCTAAAAAAATAACCACGGAGCATATAATGTGGCACCAAAACATGCGATCTCTATATCAAAACTTTATTGCCCAAAGCCGGAAGGTAAACTGGACGCTATTGCTTTTCCTGGCACTTTTCCTTAATGTAAAAATGGCGATAAAAATCGCAGCGCTTGTTGTATTGGTACTTATTTTCCGGAAAAAATTGACAGGCAATAAATTTCTGCAACAAAAATTTGCCTGGTTTTATTTCAGCATGATCGCAATTGCACTGCTAAACCTCCTGATCAGTATATCATCTGTTTCCACCAATTACCTTGTAGCTACGATAACAGGTATGGGATTTTGGATAATGTGCGTAGTGGCTGCTGCGCTGAACTTCAGGTTTGTCAATGATACGAATACTGCCAAACTTCATACCACCGTTTCATTATTCTTTATACTCAACGCAATTTTTACTATTTGTCAACTGATATGGTTTATGTGGGATGCCGGCTCTATAAACCCTTATACCTACCAGGGCATGAACCAGAAATATTTCATAGGCACGGGAGACCTGTTGAGAGGCATCACTTTCGATGTATCTACTACTAATGCATTACTAAACGCTATTGCTGTATTATATTTTCTTGATCGCCGCAAAATTTACTGGCTGCTGCTATGTATGGCAACTATGCTGCTGACGGCCAGTAATTTCACTAATGTATCGCTCTTCGTTGTCCTTTTTCTTTTATTTATTTTTCAAAGTGACCGGAACCAGAAAAGTATAATCATCGTTTGTCTTTTGATGTTTATTACCTTTCTTGCAAAAATATCACCGCAGAATAAACACTACCTTACTTATGTATGGCAGAAACTAGCAGACCAAAAAATTGATACCATACTGCCTGTCACTACTCCACCTTTGTTAAGCAGATTACCCGATAGTGTGCTGAATACAGAAGAGAAGAAGAAGAAAATAGCTACGCTTTATCTTGACAGCGTTTACAACAGTCAACCAGGAAAAAGAAAAGAAGCGGCTTCATCTGGTGATGAAATAAATGAACTGCCTGTTACTATAACAACCCTTCGGGCTAAACCCTCAATTCCTAAAGCCAATATCCACACTGAGCCTTATCAAAGAAAAAGAGATACATCAGCATTCAGAAAAAATTTAATTGCATTTGGGGTCTTTAATATTCCTGCATTTGATACCAGCCTCCGCAATACACAAAAAAAACAATTGCCCGGTAAGCTGATCGCCCTGCAACAAACGTTACATTTTATAAAAGCCCATCCGTTCAAATTTTTAACCGGTGCGGGAATAGGTCAATTCTCTTCCAAACTGGCTTTCAGGACCACAGGCCTGCAATTTGCAGGTGGTTATCCGCACTCGTTTGCCTATATCAATAATGATTTCCGGGATAACCACCTTAACCTTCACCTCAATTATTTCAGCAAGGATACAGAAGTGCATTCACTGATGAATAGTCCTGATTCTGTTTACGACCAGTTGCTGGCAGAATACGGAATAACCGGGCTCATTAGTTTCCTGGTATTCTATACAGGTTATTTTCTTAAAAATGGGGGAAGAAAAAATTATGGTATGCCACTATTGTTGCTTTTCGCGGGAGCCATGGCAATAGGTTATTGGTACGAACAATTATCTATTATCATCATATTTGAATTACTGATGCTGATTAACAGGAAAGAAGCGAAAAAGAAAGAAATAATATGACCAATGTAAAAGTAACAGTACTGATGCCGGCTTACAACGCAGTAAAATAAATTGGTGAAGCCATTCAGTCTGTCCTTTCACAAACTTTTACCGACTTTGAATTACTGATCATTAATAATGGCTCAACTGATGACACGGCAAATGAAATACGACAGTTCAATGATCCACGTATAAGGATGATAGAAGAACAACAAGCCGGGATCGGATTTGCTCTTAATAAAGGATTGCGGGAAGCGAAAGGAGAATATATTGCCCGTTTTGATGCGGATGATATCTGTAGTGAAGACCGCCTCGAAAAGCAGGTTATCTTTTTACAAAATAATACGGGTTATATACTGTGCGGCAGCGACGCTGAATACATAGCGGAAAACGGGGAACACCTTTTTTATTTCCGGTGCATTGGCCACACCCATGAAGAAATCATGCAGCAACTTTATGTGTATTGCCCTTTCATCCATTCCTCCGTTATGTACAGAAAAGACGCTGTAGTGAAAGCAGGCCGTTATTCAACCGATGCCCACAACTTTGAAGATTACCTTTTATGGGTGCGGTTGGTAAAATATGGGAAATATTGTAACCTGCCTGAAAGATTGCTTAAAGTGAGATTCAATCCATCATCAGTTACCATAGATGAAAAATGGAGAGGCCTCCGCTTTCGCCGGCTAAAAAGAAAGATCATCCACCAGGGATATGTAACGCCGGCAGAAGGAGAAAAATTATTATCCATCATCAGGGAACAGGATAATAAAAAAATAAAAGAAGGCGCTTATTATGCATTATGCGGGAAAAAATTTTTAGTCAATAATCATCAGCCCGTTAAAGCAAGGAGCCATCTCGCACGGGCAATACGTATTCATCCTTTGCGTGCAGACAACTATGCATTTTTTATGTTAAGTTATTTACCAAAACCATTTATTAACTGGCTTCATAGCAAATCACCTTAAATGAAACGGCTGTTTATCATAGATGATTCCCCGGCAAACAGGATCAGCTATTGCTATATAGCTGCGTTCGTGGCAGCGCTGTTTCTTGACAGGTTTTACAGCGAATTAATTCTTATTGGTTTCATACTGCATAGCCTGGTACACATCAGCAAACAGAAACTGCGCTCTGTCTTTACCATTCAAACGCTTATTACCAGTTCCGTTTTTGGGATTACGTTGATCGGCCTCGCCTATTCCCATGATAAAGCCCAGGGATTAAAAGACTTACAAAGACAATCAGCCATTCTATTATTTCCCCTCTTCCTGTCAGCTTCAGGTATTGACCTGAAGAAATATAAAATGGATTTCCTGAAAGTATTTTCATTTGCCAGTGTACTTACAGTTCTTTATTTATATATGGATGCCACCCGGATTTTATTTTATAACAAACTACCTTTAACAGATCTCGTTAAGCAGTCTTTCATCAACCAAAACTTCTCAGAACCAGCCCATCTTCATGCTACTTACCTTTCCATATATGTATTGTTATCTATAATTGTTTTCCTGTATTCCTTTTTCACAGAAACAGGCAGGGCACGACGGGCTATTTATTTATTATTCATTCTTATTCTTCTTGCAGGCCTTTTGCAACTGGCATCAAGGTCTGCCTGGATCAGCGCTATTATTATTGCGCCCTGCTTTCCTTTTTTTATACTTAAGGGTGTAAAGCGGTTAAGATTTATTGCGGTCATGACAGTGGCCTCCGGAATTGCTATTTTTCTAATAACATCTATTTCTTCTTTCAAAATGCGATATGTTGAACAGTTTAAAGACGACCTGGTACAAACCTCCCTCAATAATGAGATACCGGAGCCGCGTATTACCCGCTGGCATTATGTTATAGAAGTAATCAGACAGTCCCCTTTATACGGGCATGGCAGCGGATCGGAAAAAAGGTTATTGAATGAAAGTTATTTCGATAATAAATTATACAATTCCTACCTGCACCAGTTGAATGCCCATAACCAGTACCTGAGCATACTTTTAAAAACAGGACTCTGGGGTTTGCTTATTTTTCTACTAACCCTTATCGCCGGCTTTACAACTGCTTTCCGGAACAGGGATATCCTGTTCTTTAGTTTTATGATCATTATTAGCACCGTATCCATGTCGGAAAATCTGCTTGATGTCAACAAAGGCATTTTCTTTTACGCTTTTTTCTTTTCCTTTTTTATCCTGCCTGGCAAACCTTTTCACCCATTCCTGCGATTGAAAAGAAAGCAGGAGAATATACAGCGTCCTGAGCCGGTAAACAAAACAGAACATGCAGCCGTTATCAGTAGTCATCATCACCTTTAATGAAGAGCACAATATTGCCCGGTGCATCCATTCGGTGAAAATGCTGGCGGATGAGATCATTGTACTGGATTCCTGGTCTACCGACAGGACTGTTGAGATTGCCCGCAGTCTTGGAGCAACTATTTACCAGGAAAAATTCAGGGGCTATATCGGTCAGAAAAACCTGGCCATGCAGTTTGCTTCTCACAATTATATTCTCAGTCTTGATGCGGATGAGGAACTGGATGAACAATTAGTCCTTTCTATCCTGCATGAAAAGAAAAGTCTTCTTCGCCGTGCTTACAGTATGAACCGCTGTACCAATTATTGCGGCCGCTACATCCGTCACGGGCTTTGGTATCCTGATAAAAAAATACGCCTCTTTGACCGCAGGATCGCCAAATGGGGCGGGCTGAACCCGCATGATAAAATAATAGTACAGAATGGTTTTCCTGTTCATCATTTAAAAGGAGATATTCTTCATTACTCATTTAATACGCTGGAAGATCATATCTGGCAGAATAACCGGCTCAGTTCGATTGCTGCTACGTCACTATATAATAACGGCGCCCGCAGTTCATGGTTTAAAATGCTGGCACATCCCGCATGGGCGTTTATTAACGGGTATTTTTTTCGTCGCGGGTTTCTTGACGGCAAGGACGGGTTCACCATTGCCGTCAATACTTCACACCAGGTTTTTTTGAAATACAGCAAACTCTTTAAACTTCAGCAATCAAAACAAAAAAAAGCATCTTCTCCCCTGGCAACTCCGTTGATAGCCCAAAAGAAATCTATTGCGGGTGAAGGGTAGTGCTGTCATTCACTTTATACCAGTATCCTTTTAAAACACTGTGAGTTGGCACCGATGCTTCATCTTATCCAAATTCAACCTAAAATTACTTTATTGCAAAAACCAGGATCAACTTAAGTGAAAAATATTCTGAAAAATACCTGGGCCGTTCTGGATCAAAAAGAAAAAAAACAGTTTAGCATTCTCATTATTCTTGATATCATCATCAGCATAGTTGATATCCTTTCACTTGTTTGGTTGCTCTGGATCATACAATTCTATATTCAGCCGGACCGCAGCAGCTATCTGTCATTCCTGCCCTGCTGGCTGACTGACAGGAACTCCATCGCATTTATAGCTGTTTTCTTTTTTCTTTTTGGCGCAAAGAATATAGCGGGCTATTTTATTTCAAGGACCCACTATAGGTTCATCGGCCGGGTGGCTGTCAGACTTTCCCGCAATAACTTATTAAACTATCAACAGGCAGGGTTTGAGGAATTTGTTAACATAGATTCCTCCGCCCATATCCGCAAGATCGGGTTTCAGCCATTTGAATTTTGTCAATACATGCTTTCGGGCATTCAGCAGGTGATTACCCAGCTATCGCTTATTATCATCACCATTGCAGCGATCATTTTATTCAATGCGAAATTATTCCTGGTACTGCTCCTGGTATTATTGCCCCCGGTTATTATGGTATTTTATTTTATCAAAAAACGTCTTACTGCATCCAAAAAACAGATACAAGCAGCTAATGAAAGATCATTCCGATACCTGCTGGATGCCCTGAAGGGGTATGCAGAAGCAAATATCTATGACCGTAATAATTTCTTTACCCATCGTTTTATCAGCGCCAGGCGAAAATTCAGTACCGCCTTATTTGAATCTACCAGTTTGCAGAACATGCCATCGCGCATTATTGAAGTATTTGCCGTACTCGGTTTGTTTATCCTGATCGCTATTGCCAAATGGAGCGGGAATAATGACAGCGCTGCATTAATAACGATCGGCGCTTTTATGGCGGCGGCTTATAAGATCATACCGGGTATTGTTAAAATAATAAATGTAAGCGGCCAAATGAGGACTTATGAATTTTCAACGAAAGACCTGGTACGGCATAGTGAAAAACGAAAAGAGAAAAATGAAAAAACATTTCCCGGTGATATTCACTCGGTACAATTACAAAACATAAGATTTCAATATGCAAACGAGACCATACTTGACAATTTTAATCTTACCATAAAAAAAGGAGATTTTCTTGGCATCTCCGGCGAATCAGGAAAAGGAAAAACGACCATCCTTAACCTGCTACTTGGTTTTTTAAACCCGTCTGCGGGTCATGTTCTTATTAATGAACATCCTCTGAGCCCTGAAGAAATAAAAAGTTACTGGCCGTTCATCTCTTATGCCAGGCAACAGGCATTTTTTATTCATGATACGATAGTAAGAAATATCACATTGGAAGAAGAAGGTCATAACAATGAAAACCTGCAATATGCTTTGAAGGTTTCCGGGCTGGATGAACTTATTGCAAAATTACCTGAAGGGCTTGATAAGATAATAACAGAGAATGGAAAAAATATCAGCGGTGGCCAGCAGCAACGAATTACGATTGCACGGGCACTCAATAAGAAAGCTGACCTTATCCTGCTGGATGAACCTTTTAATGAACTGGATGAGGCTTCAGCCATCTCCATGCTAAAACATTTCCAGGAATTATCGCGGAATGGAAAAATGGTTATTATGATCACCCACGATAAGAAAAGTCTTTTGTACTGTAACAAAACCATTTCATTGGATGAACAGGGATGAAAAAATGCTGGTAGTGCTTACACCTGGCTTTCCTGCAAATGAGGTGGATACTACCTGCCTGCCCATGCAACAAAATCTTATCCGCTCATTAAAAGAAATATATCCCGGGCTAAACATCATCATCCTGAGTTTTCAATATCCTTATTTTAAAAAAAAGTACACGTGGTTTAATACAACAGTCATCAGTTTTGACGGCAGGAATAAAGGGGGGCTGGCAAGGTTATTACTCAGAAGAAAATTAAATGCAACACTAAAAGAGATCAATACCACCCATAAAATAACCGGGCTCCTGAGCTTTTGGTATGGCGAATGTGCATTGACCGGCAAAAGGTTTGCGGATAAAAATAATCTTAAACATTTTTGCTGGATACTAGGACAGGATGCCGGGAAAGAAAACAAATATCCTCATCTTATACCTCCAAAATCGGATGAGTTGATCGCCCTGTCAGATTTCTTACAGGATGAATTTGAAATCCATCATGGTGCCAGGCCACAATATGTGATACCCGCAGGAATTGACGCGAAGCAGTTCAACCCGGTAATAGAGAAAAAAGATATTGATATCCTGGCAGCCGGTTCATTGATAGAGCTGAAACAATATGCGATTTTCCTCGAAGTGGTTGCAGGGATAAAAAAACAAATACCTCCTGTAAAAGCTGTACTCGTGGGGAATGGTCCGGAAAAAGAAAGGCTGCAAACACTTATTACAAAATCAGGATTGGAAGCAACCGTTTCACTCGCCGGTGAACTTCCATACCCGGAAGTACTGCAACTGATGCAAAGAACAAAAGTATTTCTTCACCCTTCTTCTTATGAAGGTTTTTCGGGTGTTTGCCTTGAAGCTCTTTATGCTTCAGCACAGGTCGTCAGTTTTTGCAAACCGATGAAGCATGACATTGAGAACTGGCATATTGTAAGTTCGAAAGAAGAAATGAAACAGAAAACGATCTCTATTTTAGAAAACCCGGGTATTGTTTACAAAAGAGTATTGTTTTCATCTATGGACGGTGCAGCAAGAAAAATGATGAATCTATTTCTTTGAAAAATATAAAATCGCTTTCGCCATTTTCTTTAAAGGAACAATGCTAAGAGGTTTGTTATTCCATGCCTTTCGAAAATTATCCATGGCCTTTTTCTTTTCCCTTTTACGCATATATACCTCGCCGAAATCTATATACAGGCGAAACAGTGCACTGCGAACTATTTTTGCAGGCAGTTTTTCTTTATAGATTTCTATGATTTCTATTCCTTCATAATAGCTTTTCTCCCAGTTTGCATAAATGTAGTTTTCAGTATGTAATCGCCGAAAGACAAGAGGTTCGTAAAGAATAACGCCTTTAAAATGATAAGCAAGGCTTACAATAAAATCAATATCTGAAAAAGATTTGGCTTCCCGGAAATGTCCTGCCACTTCCATACATTCCTTCCGCAGCATCAACACCTGTGTGAAAAGCGCTACTTCAGATGTAAAGCAGGAATTAAAAAGATTATCAACCCGGGTTCCTTCTTTGAGTTTATAAAAGTATTCAAGTGGCCCACCGGTTATTTTGAAATTATACCCACCCGTGAGAGAAAATCCTGCTTCGGGGTATTGCTGCAAGGCGGCTACCTGCTTCTCCAGTTTCGTTGCAGCCCATAGATCATCGGAATCTATGAAGGCGATCAATTCGCCCCCAGCTTTTTCCAACCCTATGTTTTTCACTTTACCGCCAATTCCTATTCTTCCTGCTTTATAGAACTGTATCCTGTCCTCATGGATCTGGCCGATTATTTCTTCTGTATTATCATCCGAACCATCATCCACTATTATCAGTTCCCAGTTGGGATAGGTTTGGGTGCGGATGCTCTCAATTGTTTCAACGATATATGCCGCCCTGTTGTAGGTGGACATAATGATACTTACTTTAGGAGATGTACTTTTGTCAGCCATTTCTATTCTGTAAAACTATACAAGTTTACAACGCAGCCATCACCTCCTCTATCTTTTTCGCAATTGCTTCAAAGGAAAGCTCTTCATTAAATTGCTGTAGTGTTCTTGCCTGTTCTTTTTCAATACTCAATTCTTGTGTTTTTAATAGCGCTGCCAGCAACTCCTTTTCATTTCCAGCCTTAAAATCCAGGCCGCATTTTCCCGGTCCCCTCATCTTTTGGAATGAAATAAAGTTCGTCGTGACAGGAATACATCCACAGGACATTGCCTCGCTGACAGCTATCCCGCTCCCTTCATAATGTGAAGATGAAATAAAGAAATCGGCACTGTTATACCAGTACAGAAGCTGCTCATGGGATACCTTTCCCACCAAAACAATAGCATCCCGGTGTTGTTTATTGTTGTCAAGCAGGATATTGATTTCAGGCAAAAGCTCATCGGACTGGTATATCATATACAATTTAGCAGCGGGCTGATGAGGCACAAACCGGAGAAAAGATTTTATAGCGGTCAGTGGGTCTTTCCTGGGAATAAGCATTCCAACCCATAAAAAAACAGGCGACCCGCTTACATTCAAAATCTTCCTTGCCTGGGTTCTATCCAATGTATAAAAAACCGAGGAAGCCTGTATTACTTCATATATCTTACCGATACTGATATTCGGTTTCCATTCATTACCGAATGCGGAAGATGTAAACAGGTAAGCATCCACGCATTTATCAGCCAGTTTTTGCAAATATCTTTTAACGCCTGTAAATGGTCTTTCAGCCCGGTGGAGTATAATTATCTTAACCCTTCTGCCTAATTTTAATCGCAGTTGTATTATTTGCAATGGAAAAATAAATCCATTGACAAATATTACATCCGGTTGAAGTTTTTTAACCAGCCGGTGCATGCGCCAGGGGAGACGAACTACTTTTTTCTTTTGCTTAATAAAATAATACTGAACACCATTTTGCTCAAGCTCTCCTTCATAACTGATCCTCTCAATACCGGTTACAATATTATTCCGGGCCAGGCTTTTCAATATACCGGTGTATCCTTCTATACGCTTCAGCCATAGAGCAGGCTGGCTGTATTCCGGGGAGCTGGTATAGCTGGTAAAAACAAGTTTCATAAATGATTGCCGGGAAGATCGTCAAAAGATATCAATGTCCGCGAAAGTGAACCTGACCCTTTCAGGAGGAATAGCCGATCCAAAATCCTGGAATAATATGGGAAAAGAAGGTATCCCTTTATAATTCGCCATAAAAAGATCATACAAGCTGGTACCCCAACTGCAATGAAATTGAATCTGGCGTATTCCCAGCCTTTTTGCAATTCCTTTCAGCTTATTAATCACAATCTTAAAATTCATTTCGTTTATGCCCTCTATATCCCCGATCACCAGGCCATGCTTGTTATTGATCCATATTTTTGAATCGCCCATCCGGATCACCTTTGAATGGCTATAGGTTTTATAAAGCATGTATTCATCGCGCCGGTTCACACCGGCAAAACCGTCCGCCAGTACAGAGTTAGCGACACCCTGCAGGCCCAATGATTTTCTATTAAGGATGAAACGACAGTATCGTTTATATAGCTTATTAAAAATACCGGATCTCTTTGAAAACGATTCCAACAGCAAACTTTTAACGGGGATAGTAAAGCAAGTCATTGTCCCTGTCATCTTCCAACCCAGTTTATTAACTGCACCATGGTAAGAATTCTGGTTGGGAAAACCAAAGATGAGGAGGATACCAAGTTCCCGGCACAGGTCAAATGTCATGTTCGACAACTCCACAAACATACCTTTGTAGCGATGCCGCGGAGGTGTCATCGTATCTGCCGATTGTGCTGCCAGCATAATTGTATTCCCATATTGCATAAAACAGGGAATGACTCCATAATAAGCCACAGGCAGATTGTCTGTATTATAAGCAATAAAGCCAACGTTTTCCACACCTGTATAAGCCGTGTCATATTTTTTGTGGAAATAATCGAATGCTGCTGTAATTCCATAAACTTCTTTATGCAGCTTCACCACATCAGCCAGGTTGTCTTTATGTAAGCGGGTGATCGAATACTCCCTGCTTTCAGTATTACTTATAGTTTCCCGTAATATTGGCATGCATTTGATTGACATTTGATATAAATGGATTTATCGTAAGTCTTTCTCTTAACGTTGCGTCACCGGTGTCTCCCGCGAAAAGAAATTCAATCGCCAGTAGTTGCGAATACCCTGCATTCTTCGCCTCTGCCACTACTTCCCTTGTATAAGAACCATACGGGAAAGCCAGCGCTTTTACCTCCTTACCAGTGATATTTTCAAGAAATTGTTTTGACCTGGCAAGATCATCACGTACTGAACCGATAGAAATTTTTGCCAGGTCGTTATGATAATAACTGTGACTGCCTATGGTAGCCCATTTACTGGCCGATAGTGCTTTGATCTCTTCTTGTGTCATCTGTAACCAGTAATCATTGGAGGCTTCACTTTTAAATGAACCTAACAATTCTATCATTGTTGTTTTTTCTTCAAACCCGGTTGACCGTAGTATATCAACAAGACGCTTTCCTGTTGAAGAAGATATATATTTTTTATCGCTTCCTTTGATAAACTCTTCGTTTCCGAGGGTCAATTTTGCCGGCCCGTACTTATATGCTATAGACAATACATCATTCCATAAAATATCATACCCTGCATCACGGATACCTGTTACAAAAAAGGTGGCCGGTACCTGGTATTGTTCAAGCAGCGGCAACACATATTTATAATTGTTCGCAAAGCCATCATCAAACGTAAGACAGATATTAAATTTTTTATCACTAAACTGTTGCCGGTAAAAGTCATCGGGTGAAACAATATTAAAATATTTTTTATACAATCGTAACCGGGATTCAAATGTCTTCAGTTTTACAAAAAGAGTATTAAACCTAAGATGGTTATCCGGGCAAATACCATGATAAACCAGTATTCGTGCACCCCTGGCGTTTCTGAAAAATGACTGGTTCAAACCAAGATGAAAGCCGGTATCCCGTGGTAATCCTTTTAACCTGCTGCGGAATTGAAAGAGTATATTGGCTGGATCAAACATATCCGCTATTCTTACTTAACCGAAAATATTTTTCTTAGTTTTAAATATGAAGCTGTTAAAAAAAATAGTAACCCGTCTCAATGGTCTTCACTACCCGCAGGAATATTTATGCTTCGCCTGGGAATCTTTTCAGCACCCTCTTCAGGTCTTTCTTGCTGTCAATGGCAAGATCATTAAAGACATTACTCATTCACATTTATTCACCGGTTACAGCCCGCTGATTGTTACTTTATATTCTCCTGCGAACAATAATCAGGAGCTGCCCGCTGATATTGATATTGTTTACACCCCTCAACCCCTGCAACCAAACGATCATTTTGAAAAAAAGGATGCCATTGCTCTGCTTTCCCTGAAAATGATCAGGAAGCAACCGGCCGGCGGGATCGTCATCTCTTATTACGAAGGCGTTAAAGGAGAACACCAATTCCTCTCTTCTTTTCATCAATATATGATCGGGCTGAACAACAGGCTTTACAATAAAAAGACAGGCAATATATTTCTTCATGACAATTTATATAAGCAGGTTCAAATAGCGTATTCCGTTCCCAGGAACATTTCTCTGATCACGGTTTGCAAAGACAGTTTATATAATTTATTCCCTACCGATCTTCACGGCCCTGTTAATGAACAGTACTATGTCTGCTCACTTCGTCACGAGGGTAAAGCCTGCAAACAGGTAGAAGCTGCAGGCAGGATCGTTATTTCACAGGTACATTGCGATGCCTATAAAATGATCTATTCGCTGGGTAAAAATCACATGCAGGAATTAAAACAGAAAAATGAACTTCCTTTCGGCGAATCAGTTTCCAGTTTTTTCCACCTGCCCCTGCCACAACCCGTCCTGTTTTACCGCGAACTGGAACTGATGGAGTCTTTTGATCACGGCATCCACAAACTCCTGCTCTTTAAGATCGTTTCCGGCAAACTGGTAAAAGACGATTCCGCCACGCTCGCCCATATTCACAATGTATATGCAACCTGGCGCCATAATAAAGGTTTGCCAGGCAACTATTTACTGCGTTAACCCGATTTGTTCTAAGTACATTTCAGCCAGCTTTATCATCCATGAACCGGGTATTGCTATTCAATCCACGCAGTGCGAATTATAAGCCGAGGATACCTAACTCCATTCTCAGCATCGCCTCTTCTATTGAAGGCCTGTACGACTATGTGGTCGTGGATGGCAACCTTGAAAATGATCCCTGGGATAAAATACACCGGTATCTGGCAGAAGGCGGTTTTAAATATTTCGGGGCTACTTCTATGCCGGGCCCGCAATTAAAACAGGCAATACCCATTTCTAAAAAGATACGTGAATTGTTCCCGGGTATTACCATCATCTGGGGCGGTTATTTTCCTTCCAATCAATCAAAAGTGGTGCTGAACTCCGGCTATGTGGATTTTGTCATGAACGGCCCGGGCGAAAGATCATTCCCTGCATTGCTGGATGCATTGAATAATAACAGACCTTATGAACTTATTCATAACCTTATTTACAAATCAGGTGAGCAGGTCATTAAAACTGCCAAAGATGAATTGTACGACCCGGATGAATTACCCGCATTACCTTATGAGAAATTAAATGTGTTCTATCCTTTGCGCCGCTACCTTGGTAAAACTTATCTCGGCACAAAGACCATCGCTTATCATTCCAGCATGGGCTGCCCTTTCAAATGTTCTTTCTGCGCCGTGGTACCCATTTACAATGCAAGATGGAGAGGAAAATCGGCGCAACTTATTTACAAAGACATTAAATATCTTAAAAATAAATATGGTGGCAATGCTATCGAATTTCATGACAATAATTTTTTTGTATCCGAAAAAAGAACAACAGAGTTTGCCCGGCTGATCAAACCGGAGAATATGGTATGGTGGGGGGAAGGAAGAATAGATACGATTGACAAATATTCCGATGCATCATTGGCATTACTTAGAGAAAGCGGTTGCCGGATGATATTCTTTGGCGCTGAAACAGGTAATGATGAGATATTGAAAAAAATGGATAAGGGAGGAACACAAACTGCTGATGGTATCCGGAGTTTTGCTGCCCGCATGGCAAGGTTTGATATTATTCCTGAATACTCTTTTGTTCTGGGTACTCCGGGTGATACGCCAGAACAGGTGATGAAGCAGATAGACCAGGACATTGCTTTTATCAAAGAAATAAAACAAATCAATCCAAAGACGGAGATCATTATCTATGTATATAGCCCTGTGCCTACGGAGGGCAGTGATATGTACAATAAAGTATTGCAAAGCGGTTTTCATTTCCCGGAAAAGCTGGAAGACTGGATCAGTCCCCAGTGGGATAAATTCGATATGAGAAAAAATCCGCTGATACCCTGGCTTACCCCGGAGATGATCAATAAGATCAAAGATTTTGAAACTGTACTGAATGGTTATTATCCAACCGTATCTGATGTACGGCTGACAAGCCTGAAGAGAAAAACATTGAAGGCTCTTGCTGCCATCCGCTACAAAACAGGAATGTACTGGAAACCTTACGAATTAAAAGCATTACAGATATTATGGAAATATAGGCAACCTGAACTCGAAGGGTTCTAAAGCCCCTCTCCTCTGGAGAGGGGTTGGGGTGAGGTCTAACAAGGAAATACAGGTAGCCACTATATAGAGTAAACCGATAAAACTAGCAGAGAAAAATTGAAAGCTACATTAAGAAATATCGTTGCCCATACTTACAAACCCTTACTGGTAAGATATCTTTCCAAAACAAGGATGTATAAATATGGCGATATCACGTTAGAGATACCACCACAGGTTTTTCACCCGGGATTTTTTTTCAGTACCCGTTTGCTGTTGAATTATATCAGCCAATTTCCTTTAAAAAGTAAACATTTTTTAGAATTGGGTTGTGGCAGTGGGCTTATTTCCATATACGCAGCAAAAAAAAGGGCAATCGTTACAGCAACAGATATCAATCCAATAGCCGTTGAGTTTCTCCAAAAGAACAGCCGGCAGAATGAAACGGAATTAACTATTACCCGGTCTGACCTGTTCAAAAATATTCCTGAACAACTATTCGACATCATAGCTATTAATCCGCCTTATTATAAAAAACAACCCGTTACAGCAAAAGAGTATGCGTGGTTTTGCGGCGAGAATGGGGAATACTTTTCAGGCCTGTTCAACAACCTGCCAAACTATATACATATAAATTCAGAAGTGCTGATGGTATTGTTTGACGGGTGTGATATGGAGATGATTGAGAACCTGGCCGCACAAAATGGTTTTAACCTGCTTTGTGTATATACGCGTAAGAACCTGCTGGAGAAAAATTTTATTTACAAAATTGAAAAGACAGGATGATACTGTCTTCCCGCAATATTATCCCCGGTGATTTTGAAAAACTCTATACCCGGCTCAGGGAGAAGGAAGGAAGAATTTATACCGATGAAGAAGTAGCCCGGTTGCCAGCTATTACCCCCATACATCCTCATTATAAGGAATGGCGGGTACGGGAAGATTCATCTGAAAAATTAATTGAATACCTGAAAAAAAGAAAACACCCGGTTGATATACTGGAACAGGGTTGTGGAAATGGATGGTTGTCACGCAGGTTGTCAACAATCACCGGCAGCAAAGTCATTGGAACAGATATCAATTTTACAGAAATCCAACAGGCCGCCAGGGTTTTTCATGATATATCTAACCTGCATTTCATTTACGGTAATGCGGAATCAGGAATGTTTGAAGACCGCCAGTTTGATAGTATTGTTTTCGCCGCTTCCATACAATATTTTCCTTCTTTGACGGGAATTATTAATAGTGCATTGAAACTGCTGAAGCCAAAAGGTGAGATACATATTATTGATTCACATTTTTATTCTTTAGCTGAATTAGGCGCTGCTAAACAACGATCGCTGCTATATTACCAGGCAGCCGGTTTTCCTGAACTGGCTGACTGGTATTTTCATCACAACCTTGATGACCTGGATAGTTATAACTATTCAGTGCTTTATGATCCGGAGAGTTTATTCAACAGGTTTCTAAGAAATAAAAATCCTTTTCCCTGGATTCGCATTCAATTGTAATAACATGCTCCACCAGTCAATATATCATACTTTCAAACGATACAGGACGCTGAGTACAGGTGTGGTCACAGCATTACCGCTTGTGATACTGATGCCGCACAGCGCCTGCAATTGCCGTTGCGTGATGTGTGATATCTGGAAAGACAATAAAAACCTGAAGCAGCTTAATGAGAAGGACATCATTGATCTGCTGATTTCATTAAAAAGACTGGGTACCCAACAGGTATTAATGTCCGGCGGCGAGGCATTACTTAATCCAAATTTTTTCAGGTTCTGTGAAATATTGCAAAAGCAAAACATAAAAGTTTCTCTCCTGTCAACAGGTCTTTCATTGAAAAAAAATGTAGCGCAGTTAGTGAATGGGGTAAATGATATTATTGTATCCCTGGATGGAAATGAAGAACTGCATAATGCCATCCGGAATATTCCGGATGTATTTCAAAAATTAAAAGAAGGTGTACAGCATATCAAAAATATTGATTCAAATTTCAGAATAACGGCGAGAACAGTCATTCATCGTCTTAACTTCCGGCATTGGCCTTCTATTATAAATACAGCAAAAGAACTCGGTCTTGATCAGATCAGTTTTCTACCGGCGGATGTCAGCAGTCACGCCTTCAACCGTGAAGTACTCTGGAGTGATCAGCGGCAGCATGAAATCCTGGTCCACGAAAATGAACTGGAAGAGTTAAAAAAAATCACAGAACACGTTATCGAAATGAATGCGGCTAACCCTTATTTCATTGCCGAAAGCCCTGAAAAGCTGCGAAAGATACACAGCTACTATGCTGCGTTTTATGGCCTTAATCCCTTTCCATATAAAAAGTGTAATGCTCCCTGGGTGTCAGCGGTGGTGGAAGCTGATGGAACAGTGAGACCTTGTTTCTTTCATCCCCCGATAGGAAACATCAGGGAGCAATCACTTGATAGCATTTTAAACAGTAAGGAAAGCATCCGTTTCCGGAAAGAACTCGATATGGATAGAGACAGCATTTGTATAAAATGCGTCTGTTACCTGAACCTTTCACCGGGTACAAAACTCAATTAACGCCTGTACTATGCTGACCATCAGTTGGAATATATCCCAAAAAGCCACGGGGGGCACCAAGCGTTTTTCTTTGTATTCTTTGTGTCTTAATGGGAAAATTTCTTAGTAAGAAAAACCTGATTTATTAATAGTAATGAAAAATATTCTTTTCTCTCACTCCTATTTCCTGCGCTTTGATCCGAAGCAATGGGCTACCGGGCAACCCTACCCTCCTATCGGCACCCTGTATGCAGCAGCGTTAATGAAAGAGAAAGGATATACCGTTTCCTTTTTTGATACAATGTTTGCTCACAGCCCGGAAGAGATCATCTCCTCTTTGGAAAAAAATGATCCTGGCTTTTTGGTACTATATGATGATGGCTTCAACTACCTGACCAAGATGTGCCTGACCAATATGCGGGAAGCCGCTTTTAAAATGATAAAGCTGGCTAAGCAAAAAAAGTGTACGGTTATCATTTCAAGTTCAGACTCTACTGATCATTTTGAACAATACTTGCAGGAAGGCGCTGATTTTATTGTATTGGGTGAAGCAGAACAAACGCTTGCTGAACTGGTAGCTGCGATCAGTGAACAGCGAAATGATTTTCTTTCCATAGCAGGGCTTGCGTATAAACAAAATGATGCTGTTATAAAAACAGTAAGACGAACCGTTCTTAAAGAATTAGACAGTTTGCCCTTTCCCGCCTGGGACCTGGTTGATATTGATCTTTACCGGAAGACATGGTTGAAACAGAGAGGCTATTTTTCGCTAAACATGGCAACCACAAGAGGTTGCCCTTTTAAATGTAACTGGTGCGCCAAACCTATTTATGGCAACCGTTATAACTCACGTTCCCCACAGAATGTAGTAGCAGAGTTAAAAATGCTGAAAGAAAAATTCAATTTTGATCATATCTGGTTCTGCGATGATATTTTTGGTTTAAAGCCCGGATGGGTGAATGAGTTCGCTGATCTGTTAGAGAAAGATCAATTACGCTTTACATTTAAGATACAGGCGAGAGCTGACCTGTTATTACAGGAAAATTATATTAAAGACCTGGCAAGAGCTGGTTGTGCGACTATATGGATGGGGGCCGAAAGCGGTTCACAAAAAATACTGGATGCGATGGACAAAGGCACCACCGTAGAACAGATATATAAAGCCACGCAGTTATTAAAAAAGAATGGCATTCATCCTTCTTTCTTTATTCAATTTGGTTATCCCGGTGAAACAAAAGATGATATTACCAAAACGATCAGGATGATCAATGAACTTATTCCTTATGAGATCGGCATCTCCGTTTCTTACCCGCTGCCCGGAACTGCTTTTTATGAAAAGGTGAAAAATGAATTGATAGAAAAAACCAACTGGACGGACTCGGATGAACTGGCCCTTATGTTCCGCAATACATACGCCCCGGCTTTTTATAAACAACTTCACCGCTATGTTCACAAAAGCTATCGCAAGCATGTAGCCATTCAGCATATAAAAAGATTATTTACAAAACCATCTGCTATTACTTCTTTTACTTTCAAAAAGGCCATGTCGTTTCTATATTATGCACCTGCCGCCTGGATGGACAAACAAAAACTTCATTCACTGGAAAACGCACCTGCATGAATGAACCTGTACATACCATCAATGAGCAGGCCGCTTCCCGGGCTTTCAGCAAACAGGCCCTTTTGTTTGATGCGCTGTATGCAGGAGATACCATCATACAATACAAAAGAAAAAGGGTAAGAGACCATGTGCTGAAATGGCTGAAACCTTGTTCAACTATTCTTGAGCTAAATGCAGGCACGGGAGAAGATGCGGTCTTCTTTGCACAGCAGGGACATACAGTTCATGCAACAGATATTTCGGATGCCATGCAAACAATGCTGAAAGAAAAGGTAAAGCTGCATGGATTGCAGATGAATATCAGCAATGAAATTTGCACCTATACTGAACTCGAAAACTTATCTGACCGCGGCCCTTACGATTATATCTTTTCCAATTTCGCGGGGTTAAATTGTACGAATGACTTATCAAAAGTTTTACGTTCATTCGATACTTTATTAAAACCCGGTGGACTTGTTACATTAGTGATCCTGCCTCGATTCTGTCTCTGGGAATTTCTCCTGCTTTTCAGGGGGAAATTTAAAACTGCTTTCCGCAGGTTCCCCGGTAAAAAAGGATCGAAAGCACATATTGAAGGCCAGTTCTTCCGCTGCTGGTATTATAATCCTTCATTTGTCAAACGAAACCTCGAAGATTCATTTGACCTTGTTAGCATTGAAGGTTTGTGTACGCTGGTGCCTCCGTCCTATATAGAAAAGTTCGCCGAAAAACATCCCCATACATTTGAGTTGCTGAAAAAAAAAGAAGAGAAGTTAAAAGGAAAATGGCCCTGGAAGTGTATTGGCGATTATTACATCATCACGATGAAGAAGAAAGACTGAGCATCAAAAATAGTGAGGCCATTGCCGTTTCACCTGGTTTAATTTCTCCTGGTAAAGGGCCAGTAGTTTTTCCTGGAACATACCAGGGTTTGATCTGGCAAAATGCTTCCCGGTCACAAGATCCATTTCTTTTCCTTCCTCATTCCGTATTCCCTTCCGTTTCTTATTTTGCCAGCGGTCGGTTGTTATCTTCACCAGGTAATTATCAAGCCGGTCGCCTGTTTTATTATTCAGCAGCCATTCAATAGCTCTTTTAACCCATGATCTTTCCGGGTTATCCTTTCCATTATTATTGTTACCGGGATACTCAGCGAACCAACCACTCACCCAGCTATTAGCCGAAAAGAAATCATGCATGGCTTCGCCGCGAACCGGTAATAAAGTAACTATTTCAACAGCCGTATAAATATTCTGGTCATCCAGCTTCATAGCGCTTTCATCTATATAATAATTCATACAGTAAAAATGCTGCTTACCGGTAAGAAAGGTGAGTTTTTTGAACAGGTGCATGAACGTCCTTGCTATCCAGAGACGATTGGCCTTGGTGATGATAAAAAAATCAATATCCGCTTTTTCATCCGCATACATTTTTGACAAAGATCCGGAAATGCCAATTCCCCTTACGTATGGAAATTTAAAAAGAAATTGCCCAATCTTCATGGCCTTTGGCAGCAACTGGCTGGCCCGGAGATTACCATCCCTTCTTCTTTTTACGAGTAAGCTATTATTCTGCAGTGAATAAAACTCATCCATTTTAAAAATGCAACGCCTGTTGACGAGGTTCTCCAATGTATCTTCAAGAGAGGCCATCTCCGCATCCGGGTGCAGGTATGTTCTTATCTCCTCTTTTGACAGGGGATATTGAAAAATAGAAAAATAAGTCAGCGCCTTTATGACACAGGACTCAGTACTTTCTGTGACTTTCATTTCCTTTTTATATGCAACAGTCATCATGATTTTGAAAATATGTATAGCAATACCATCAAAGCAACCGGTAACATCTTTTGGCCGATTAATTATTCCAGGAAAATCCTGTTCGTTTTAACTCCTCCCATTTGTACAAAACCGATTACCATAAAGAACTTCAGCCATTGACGGATGTAGAAGTTGCTGTAATAAATGAAAACGCAATTGTTTCCCATCTCGTTGCCAGCAGAAAGAACTATTTATTAGTCAAAAGGGTCACGGACATGCTGTTCTCTTCTCTTTTTATTGTTCTTATATTAAGCTGGCTGCTACCCATTATTGCTCTATGGATCAGGCTGGATTCAAAAGGCCCCGTATTCTTCGTTCAAAAAAGGATCGGGCTGAAAGGAAAAATATTCAGGTGTTTCAAACTTCGCAGCATGATAAAAAACGATGATGCCGATGAAAAGCCTGCGGAAGAAAATGATGACCGCATTACCAGGGTGGGAAAATTTTTGCGCAGAACCAATATGGATGAACTGCCGCAATTTTTCAACGTGTTAATTGGCAACATGAGTCTTATCGGGCCAAGGCCGCACATGATCGCGGATTGCACCCGGTTTTCTTCCGTTATCCCTTCTTACAAATTCAGGAGTCTTGTAAAACCCGGCATCACCGGTCTTGCGCAAATAAAAGGCTATCGTGGTCCCGCAAAAGATGATGAAAGCATTGTGAACCGTTATTACTGGGATGCGGTATATGTTAGAAAAGCAGGTCTTTGGATGGAAATAAGAATAATCAGCAAAACGATTGCCCGTGGCGTATATAACCTGGCAGCAGTCTTTTCGGATATTGTGAAAAAAAGAAACCCTCTTCCCCAGGCCGCCAATTCCTCTCTTTCATAAGATCGCCGGCAATCCATGATGCAGCCCGTAAAACTAAATTTTAACCGGCATCGTTACTTGCAAAATCCGGTATTTCCGTAAACAACTTTACTTTAGCTTTACGCCTCATTAATACATGGATAAATGAAGATCATTCACCAGGTACACCCGGAAGATTTTAGCCGCTACAATACCAGCCAGATAAGGGGAAAATTTTTACTGGAAAATTTAGTCACCCCCGATAAGATAGAATGTGCTTACACACATTATGACCGCATGATCATTGGGGCAGCCATGCCGGTAAATACCAAACTGGAACTGGGTACTTACGAACCATTAAAGTCTGAATTCTTTTTAAGCCGGCGTGAAATAGGGATCATTAATATCGCAGGTAATGGAAGCATCACAGTAGATAATAATAAATACGACCTGGAAAAACAGGATTGTCTTTATATCGGCAAAGGCAATCAAAAGATCGTATTCAGCAGCACCAGTAAATCAAACCCGGCCAAATTCATTTTCTTCTCCTGCCCTGCTCACCAGGAATATCCTGCAAGGCTGATGAAACCTTCTGAAGCATTACCGGCTGAACTTGGTAGTTTGGATAATAACAATCACCGTGTGATCAATAAATATATTCACCCTGATGGCATTAAAAGTTGCCAGTTGGTAATG
>JAATGJ010000044.1 GCA_015654695.1 Chitinophagales bacterium
CGGGATAAAGTCGTTCAGTTAGACCTGGGTACACCACTGACCAACGAATATTATATCAATGCAACAAAGGGTAATGTATATGGTACGGAAAAAGGGTTTTTCCAGACAGGCCCATTTTCATATACTGCACAAACTGAAATTGAAAACCTGTATATGTGCGGGGCAAGTATCATGTCGCATGGTGTGGCAGGAGCCAGTTATTCAGGTGTAAAAACGGCTGCCACGATTCTCAATACTACGGAAGAAGCGCTGCTAAAACATGACGAACAGCAGGAGGTGCGTATCTATGATGCGGAAGATAATACCCATTGGCCTGAATGGCTGCACCAAAAAATGGCAGATAAGAAAAGACGGGCTGAGCTTGAACCTGCACTGATTTCGAAAGAAATTTAAAATTGGAACGGAAATGGATAACTTCTCCCCGGATATCCATTCATATTAATTCCGGTTCATGAAAAAAACGGCGGCGTTGCTCATTGCATTGTTTAGTTTATTTGAAGGAATTACTCAAACTGCCATTAACAAATCAGAAGTACCCGAAAGCATTGCTTCTAATGCTTTGTTCCTACACCATCAAGTTTACGGCTCTCCTGGTAACTTGCCCATTCCGGAGATTGATTCTCTGAATTCCTATCCTTTTGCCCTTATTGCAGGAGGCAGTAAAGGCATTGGTTATGCCATTGCTGAAGCGCTTGCCAAACGCAAGTTTAATTTGATTTTAATAGCAAGGCACATGGATAGTTTGATGGCTGCAAAAAATAAACTGGAATCGCTGTACAAAATTCATGTAGAAATCCTGCGGTACGATCTTAGTCAAAAAGAAGCCGCACCGGCAATTGCAAAATGGTGTACGGAAAGAAATATTAATTTAAAGATGCTTTGTAATGTTGCCGGGTTTGGTGGTTCCAAAGATTATTTAACCCTTTCCTTGGACTCTCTTCGTTATATGGTCAATATAAATATTGAATCCTGCATGGCACTCAGTCTTACATTACTGCCTTTATTGGAAAAAAGCGCGCCATCCTATATTTTGAATGTAGGCAGCATTGCGGGGTTGGCTCCCATCCCTGTTAAGAATATGTATTCGGCTACCAAATCCGCCGTTATTTTTTTTAGTTATTCCCTGCGTTATCAATTGAAAGAAAAAAATATCAGTGTCAGCGTACTTTGTCCCGGCCCGGTTTTTACAAAACCGGAGATTGAAAAAGATACAAAAAAGAGGCTAGGCTGGCTGGGTAAGCAAATGGCTGTTAGTCCTAAAAGAGTGGGTGAAATAGCGGTCCGCGAAACGTTCAATAAAAAACTCATGATCATTCCGGGCACTTTATCTAAAATTATGGCCTTTGTAATAAGGGTTATGCCGCGCCAATTGATGGTAGCCATTTATGATAAAGTCGGCGGATAGGCCCTGGATAAAAATAGTTATTGACCGGATACTAATATAAAACTGTGCTGTACGCCTTTATAGTTATTGTACATGAGTATGTTTTTATACCTGGATTTGACAACGGCATTTTTAATCATGTGATCGGGGATATGCTGGTGTTGAAGAATATCACAGCAAAGCCAAAGCCCCATGGCGGTTGCGGTGGGATATTCGCCACACATGTGTTTAAACCGGGCTATCGTAACATCTTCTTTTATTACTGATTCGCAGGATGAATAATACTTTAATAAACGGTTATCTCCATTTTCACCGGTTAGCAGCAGGTCTATTTTTTCGCCTGCCGGTAAATATTTTTCAATGAAGTCCTGTAATTTTTCTTTTACAATGGATTCATCTGCCTGGTGCAACGTATCCACTGCCTGTAATTTTGCAACAGCGCCAGCTTCCATTCCATTTACCCAAAACATAGCAGCAGCTTCACCTGCAATACTGCCCGGCGAACCGGTAGCTGCCGGGTTTGTTTCATACAATGTCTTATTGGAAACATCTTCTTTTTTATACCAACCGGTCTTATCTTCAAAATAATAATGGTGGGTGCAAATATCATCCACTGCACCGAGAAGGTAATTGTTTAAAGGGTTTTCATTGAGCATCATGTCTGCATCTGTCATCGCAAATTCAAAAGCAAGCCCCAGGTGTAAATGGCTGACATTATACCCATGATTTTTTGTCAGCAAACCTATCTGGGAGGCAACGGCATTGGGTGTACTCTGTACAAAATTTATCGGGGTAAGCATCCCTTCATCATATTCAATGATCTGGTTCAGGAATTTTACACAATCGTCTTTTCCACCGGTAGCTGTTCCTATAATAATACCATCCGGCTTAGGATGATTTTGAAGGAGTGGCATAGCAGCGCCAACCCCCATCCGTACTACTTTACCCATTCGCCGCAATACTCCCGGTGGAATGGCGTCATAAGAAGGTTCAATCGCCTGTAATCTCTTCTCTGCCGGTTCCGCCAATTTATTTATATCCGCATCCCCGAAAGTATGTTGTGGTGATATGCAGGATGTTTGATGTATATAAAACATGGTATCAGGCTTTGGAAAAGATCAGTGATGAACAATTGCCGCCAAACCCAAAAGAATTAGACATAATATGTTCTAAAGCAATTTTTTTATACGCCTGAACCGGCTCCAATCCTAATCCTGTTATGGGTTTTTTAAAATGAATGCCCGGGTACAACTCCTGCTCCGCCAGGTTTAAAATGCAATACAGCGCTTCAATGGCGCCGGCAGCGCCCAATGTATGGCCAATATTTGCTTTCGTGGAGGCAAACGCAGGAGCTTTTCCAAACAGGCGAAGCATGGCAATGCTTTCTACTTTGTCATTATTTTCTGTAGCTGTGCCATGTGCATTGATGAAATCAATTTGCGAGGGATCAAGTTTTGCCAATGCAAGCGCATCACTCATTGCTTTGTAAGGGCCGTCACCATTGTCAGATAAAGATGAAGCATGAAAGGAGTCATTTGCATTTGAATAACCACTCAGCGAGGCGTATATTTTTTTACCAGCAACATCCTCCTCTTTTTCCAAAACGATAAAGGCTGCGCCTTCCCCTAAATTCAATCCCTTGCGGTCTTCATCAAAAGGGGTACAGTTATCGGGTGATAAAATATGCAAGGCATTAAACCCGTTGATGGTAAATTTTGCAAGGCTGTCAACTCCACCTACGATAGCCCTTTTCGCTCTCCCGTTCCTGATAAGCCGGGCTCCGAACATTATTGCATTAGCCGATGAAGAACAGGCTGTGTTGATCGTATTGACCGGACCATTCATTGAATAGCGTTGCTGCAGGTACATGCTTATAGAAGCATAATCATAAGAAGGAATATATTCCGAACCAGGAGTGTCTTTTTGTGCATCCCTGTGCATTTCATCTGTTAAACACATTCCACCCACTGTACTTGCACCAATAAGCGCCGTATCAGAAGAGGATACCTGTTCGCTGGTTAACTGGCTGTCTGCAAGAGATTCTTTAAATGCATGAAGGGCGAGTAAAGTTGTCCGGGTAATTCCTCTCTCATGCGCCTCCAGTTTTTCTTTTAATGCTTCAGTAGTGATTTTGATTTCCCCGACAGGAAGTAACGTCGAAAATTTTGAAGGAAACATTTCCAATGAGCCCAGGCCACATGTACCTTTTACCAGGGAGGCACGGTTTTCAGCTACGGTATTTCCTATAGCACTTATCACGCCCATACCTGTAACAACTATCCTGTCCAATAAAAATGATTTTATTTTGTACGGTGCTTTTCTATATAATCAGCCATAGTATTGATATCAACCAATATCCTGCGGCCTTCCTTGGGATCTTCAATGACAATGCCGTATACCCGGTTGAGTAACACGATCAGTTCAATAGAGTCAATAGAATCCAATCCCAGTCCTTCGCCAAACAAAGGTTCATCATCTTTGATATCAGCAGGGCTTACAGATTGCAGGTTCAGGAATTCTATTATTTGCTTTTTTAGCTGTTCTTTTAATTCTGTTGTCTCCATGATAAATAGTTCAGATCAGGTTTTTTCTTTTTAAACCATACAATGTAATTAACTGAATTAATATAGTAATACCCAATAAAGGTAAAATATTTAATAAAATATCTTTCAGTTTACCTCCTTCCAGGAATAAACCATAATAAGCCTCCAGGCACCAGTGTAAAGGCGATAGTTTTATTATAGGCTGAAAAGACACCGGCATAGCAAAACTGGGTACCAGCAGTCCCCCGATGGCAGCCAGCAGCACAATGGATACAGCGCCTATTCCATTTGCCTGCTCCTGTGTTTGTGCAAATACACCCACACATATCGCGAAACTTACCGCGCACCACCCGCAAATAAAAGAAACAATGAATAATCCAGGAAGATCAGCGGGTAAATTCAGCTTCGGCAATCCCAGTGAAGGAAATATCCAGATACCGATGGCAAAAATGATGGCAGCCTGTGCCAGTGTTACAAAAAGGTAAGTGATCTGTTTGGACAATAAAGCAAGGAGATAATTCGTAGGTAAGGTTTTTAACCGAACAAAACTCCCGTTCAGCTTTTCTCTTACTACGCTGCTGCCTAATGATATCACCACAAAGAACATGGCAAAAATCGTCCATGCGGGAATATTATGTTGCGTGGCATTGGGAATCGTTTTGCTTCCATCCCTTGAAATGGGAATTTCATTGATGACAGCCTGGTTGTTGATGATCTCGCCTTCCAGTGAGTCCGGAAGTTCTGTTTCATTTAACGAATAGTATATGCTTTTTAATACCTGTTTGCTTTGTACCATTTGCAAAGTACTGCGCAATGCGCCCTGTATGGATTGCCTGAAGGATTCCTGCAACACAGGGTGATACAACAAACTGATCGGTTGTAAACTGCCGGTATCTGCTTTTACCGTATCTGTTTGCAACCCGAAATTATTCAGCGCTTTTGATGCAGTAGCGTTTGCCTTTGCTTCTATCCTGGCAGAAAAATCAGGTGGGATGATAATGGCGATCAGCGCATCCTTTTCATGCATGCGGCCGGATAGTTGCTGTTCAGTTTGTTCCGCTGATACTTTCTTCACGTCAAACATCCCCACTTTTTCAATAGCGTTCACTAATTGCTTACTGGCTTCTCCTTTGTCTTTATTGCACAAAAGAAGCGGCACTTTATTTTTATTCACCAGTTCAAACGTACTGTTTTGGGTAGCCGTAATGACGATGGCCAGTACGATGGGCATTACAAACATAAATACCAGTCCCACTTTATCCCGGGTCAGTATCTGCAGGTCTTTTAATATGGTAGCCCAGAGTTTATACATCAGGCATCCCTGTACATTTTACCGGTTAAATTAATAAACAATCCTTCCAGCCCTTCTTCCCGGTGGTCTGAGAGTAACTGGGTTAACGAATCATGTACCAGGATTTTTCCGTCAGCGATCAGGGCGATCCTGTCACAGAGTTCTTCCGCTTCACTTAACTGGTGAGAAGTATAGATAAGCGTAGTTCCGTTTTTATTTAAATCTTTCAGGTAACTGATGATGGCCTGCCGCGTATGAACATCCACACCGACAGTGGGTTCATCCAAAAATAAAATACGGGGGGTATGTATCATGCCTATGGCAAGGTTTACCCGGCGTTTCATTCCGCCCGAAAATTTCTGTACCTGTTTGTTGCGTACATCAGCCAGTCCAAGCACATCCAGCAGTTCACCCGATTTTTGTTTGATCGCTTCTTTATTCATTCCGGACCATGCACCAAAAAAGGCGAGGTTTTCTACAGGGCTTAATTCCTGGTAAAAGGAAAAATCCTGTGGCACAAATCCAAACAGCTTGTTGATCTCTTTCCTGTTCTTTTTTACTTCATGACCGAAGATATTTATGTTTCCCTGCTGGTAATTAAGCAGGCCTGTCATGCAATTCATTAATGTCGTTTTGCCGGCGCCATTGGGGCCAAACAAACCAAAGCGTTCTCCTTCGGCTACTTCGAGGTCCAGGTTGATTAAAGAGGCAGCAGACTGGCCGGGGTATTTAAATCCCAGGTTCTGTATCATCACTGCCGGGCTACTCATGAATTCCATTTTATTTTGGACAATGCCTGGAATGCATTTTTTTCTACTTCGGATATTGTGATGAGGTAGTCGCCCATTACATCAAAATCAGCCTGGCTGCCGATCCTGCCTTTGTAAATACCGGCAGCCTGCACGGCGGCATTACGCCATATATCGCCTGACTGGGTAAAAGTTTTTGATATTTCCAGTAATGTATCATTGGGATGAAAAGCGTGAGCCTGTTGTAAAAAAGCTGCATAGATATACCTGAATCCACCTCCGCCTGTACCGATCTCTTCCTGCATCCGTACCAACTGTGCCAGGTATAAACCTGCGGTTTGTTGTCCCAGCTTATCCCGCCATTTCTTTATTTTTTTACCGGTAGCTGCTATCCCATTTACACCCGCAATATTGCCGGGTATGCGAAGCATGTGAGTGATATTTCTTTTAATACCGGTTTCAATGGCTTTGCCTATCTGCTGGTCGGTAACGATGTTTTTTTCTTTGGGATAATATATTTGCCCTCGTGGCGCCAGGGCTCCTTTTGCAAAGCGTACTCTTTCCAGTTCATAGCTTGAAAGTGATGTGACATTCTCCATCACGGGATCACTGACCATATACCTGTCGTCTTCCTTTCCGTAAACAATGATATTATGTGCATTGAAATGAAAGCGGTATTCTTTTGGAAAATAGGTGAGATAATACACCCCCACCTGGCAACCCACCGGCTGACCTGATTGCAAACATTCCTGTAGATATTTTTCTGCTGACTCTTTTGAATTGAATTTTTTTCTTACTACAGGAATATGAAGGGAGTTGCAGGTTCTTTTGAATATAAGCCCGGGCATGGTACGGAAGGCAATGGCCGGTCCCTTGTTTATTTTAAGAAAAGGAAGATGTACAAAGAATAAACCCGACCCTATACCAAAGACAAGCGGCTCCGTCATTTTATCCACGCCTATCGCCCTTAATAAATTGGTGGTCACTCCGTTTTCACAATGGGCGGCCTGCAAATGTTTAAATTCACTCTTCATGCACTTTCATGGTTTTTAATTCTTCTACAGTTATATTAAATGCAGCGGCGTATTTTTTTAATTTATTTTCAGATAATCTTTTAAAAGCGGCGGGTTTTAAATGCTGTTTGACCGTCCATTTCCAAAACCCGGTATAAGCGGAAACAATACCAACATCCATCAATCTCAATTCCATAAAATATAACAGGGGGCTTGCTTCATTATTCAATACCTGCTGCCGTGCGTTTTCAATTCTTTGTTCAATGTCTTTCCATGCCACATCCAGCGCTGTCGCTTTTACTTCCCAGCCTGTGCTCAGTTCAGTGGTATAGTTACCGGCACTATCCACAGCATATACTACTTCTTTGGTTAATTTATTAAGAGCGCCACCATCTTGCGGGATATCTTCTTTTTTCATACTCTTATATAATTTATAGTTTAGGTTGGGTTCAACTCATAACGCTAAACGCATAATTTTATCAGCAGACCGTAAGCATACTGTACATATACGAAAAACGGGCGCTTTCAGGAACAAGCAGGAATATTTTATCGCCCACCTTTAGTTTTCCGCTATGAAATAATTCATCCACCATAAAGTAGATAGAACCGGCCCCTACATTTCCTACCTCGCTGAGATTTACAAACCATTTATCATATAGGATAGGGGTTCCGTTTGCTATCAGTTGCTGGTATATCTTATCCCTGAAAAATTCACTCGACATGTGCGGCAGGAAATGATCAATCTCTTCTGATTTCATGCCATGTTTATCTAACACCGCTTTTACTCCATACCCGCCATACAGCACGATATTTTTGCTCAGCAATTTTACATCCTGTTTGATACTCAATATGGATTGTGCCATTAATTCCTGCGGGGTATAATCCAGGTAACCTTTTAAAGTGCCATCCTTTAATTTCTCAGCTCCCATATACATACATGCCTCCAGTTCATTCGCGTAGGAATAACCTTCTATCCAATCTACACGAAGGCTGATCCCGGTTTCATTTTTTTTATCCGTGATATGGAAAGCTGCGGCGCCATCAGACAACATCCATCGCAGAAATTCCTTTTCAAAACCGATATACGGATCAGCCACCAGCTCTTTTAACCGTTGTGCTTCATCTTCAAAATTGGCGGAAACCAGGGAAACAGACATCCTTTCGGACCCCGTGGCCACCGACTGGTGAACATCGCCTGTTTTCGTAGCCAGGTAGGCGTATTTGAATGCATGCATACCGGCGCAACATACACCCGATGGAGAAACCACTTCTACAGGATTTGTTTCAGGCAGCCAGCCATGTACCATTACGCCATGCGAGGGCATCAGTTGATCGGGGGAAGAAGTTCCGCAACTCAGCAACTCTATTGATTTTATATCAGCAGGATGATGCTTAAACAAAGATTGTACTGCCAGTGCAGTCATCTGGGCATTGGTATGTGTAGAAATTCCTTCTTTAGTCAATGCATAAAACCTGCGTTTGATGCCGTTGTTTCGTAATACAATGGCTTTTGACCTGGAGGGTGCGGCATTGATATATCCGAGGTATTCTTCCATCTCGTCATTGCTTACAGGTTCGTTGGGGAAAAAAGATGATGTATTATTAATATAAACCTCGCTAAACGACATTTTTGCTTGATTAATTTACTCCTGAATAATATTGTTTCTGCCTTTTAATACGCCTGGATAAAAAAGGCTTAAAAAAAATGGCATCTACGGTTAGTATGATCGGGGCTGCTATAAACAACGCAATTATGAGATAATATTTGAATGCAACAAGCCATGCTGTTCTTTTTTTTCTTTTCACAATAAAGTTAGCCCATAACCCAAATATGCGTTTTGCTTTGGATTCTATGAACATTAAATTATATTTCACCACAACGGCTTTTTGCTCCACCAGTTCTTCCTGCATACCATCATAATTTCCTTTATCAAGATAGTTTTCCAGCACGCTGCCAAATACTTTACAATTGTCAATATCAGCATCTGCAACACCCGGTTTGGGAAAAATATTTAAATAACGGTCTCTTTTCCCCGTGAACATCCAGTAAAGGATGGTAACAAAACTTACAAAGTTTGCATGTTTATCTACCAGCACAATATTTCCCACATGTCTTGCTTCCGTTTCTTTGAGCATTTTCCTGATGCGCTCCATAGCGCTGATCCACATATTGCGGGCGCCCGTGATCGTTACTACGGGAGTGTTTTTTAAAACCGGTTTTACAGACGGGTGGTTCAATATGGAGTTGGAAGGGATACTGGGAGAGAGAAACCATGCCTGGTAACCAACTACTATAAGATCGTATGCTGTTTCCTTCAATTGAAACGGCTGCAGTTCCGTGGGCACGCCTAAAACGCAATCCGGCATTACTGCAAAAAAACTTTTACCTGACCAGGGAAAAGGATAAGCTTGTACAGGCTGAACATGTATAGTTTCAACGGTGTGGCCGGCTGCTGTAAGCGGACCGGTTAAGCTATTGATAATATCACCAAGTTGTCCTGACTGGGAAAAATAGATGACCAAAACTTTTTTATTCATGCGATAGAAAATTGTAGCTATGGAGTTTTTAAAACCTTTGATTTTTTACTGTAATCAATAATTTGCTGCTGAAGAAATGGTGAAAGGCTTTTAAAGTTTGTGTGTATCAGCTTGCTGTCTTCCTCCATGTCGTTTCGGTATTTGACGATTTTAGGGGCATGTTCCTGGATAATGAGCCGGAGAAAGCGGTATTCAGTATTATTGCCATCTTTTGATATGGAAGACTCCAGTTTGGAACGCCCTGATTTGAACAAATTCAGTTTATCCTTTGCTTTAGCAACCAACCCGGCTTTTTTCATTAAAAGCGTCCCTTCATAAGCTTCTTTTTCTGGCAGCAAAGACCCCTTAACGATACTTAACTGGGCGTCTATATCACTTTTGTTTCCTGATTCTATTACTGTATAAAGAGCTGATCTGTCAAAACCTTGTTGCTGTGACTTGCCTTGTACAACTGCAAAGGAAAAAAATAACAGCAAGTTAAAAACCACCCTTAAGCTCATTGCATCATTATATTATAGGTTTCAAATAAACCAGGTACTAAACGTGAAAGATACCCCTTTTTCGGACCACTTATAGTTAGCCTTTTTTTAGCTTTTTCCTAAATATCAAACCCGTATTAATCAGGCTCTACCAGAGAAACAAAACCATAAACTCATGAAGCTTTAGCTTACACATTTGACGGGTTCCTCCATCCCTTTGCAAGCCGTTCGATAGTTTCTTTTATCCTTCCATTTCTTGTTTCTTCTTTTTTCGCAGTTACTATCCATTCAATGTATTCTTTTTTGCAGGTGAACGAAAGGGAATTAAAAATATCAGATTCTTTTTTATTCTTTTTCAAAGCAGCAGCGAGATCATCGGGGAGTGTCACTTCTCTGGTTTGCGGGTTCACCCATTTGAATACTTCCCTTTCCACTTTTGGTTGAGCCTCTTTCTTTTTATCCGCTTCCGTTTTGGCGCGAAAACCAAACACCGACCATGTATCATCAAATGAAATAAGACTGATCCAGGTAAGCTTATCACCTTCGCTTAATAAACAATCCCAGCCTTTATCTCTTGTCAGGTCAGTCTGGATCTTTGATGCGCCCTTGGGATAATAGACCCATACTATTACTCCGGGCTTTACTAATTTCATCACTTTGCTCATTTCTTTTTCTAACTGCGCCCTGTTCAGTACAAACCAGTGTACCTGGTCATACTCTTTGCCGGATTCAGTGATCTTAACGCCTGCTGGTAGTCCTTGCAATCCTTTTTTAAATTCCGTTGGAGCATGCAGCGTAAGCAAAGTGGATTTTGCTTTGATCTTTAGTTTGTCAGAAATGGAGACAGCCATAGCACTATTTTTTAAGGATTAAATGTAAGATGGATTTGAGAAATGGGGAACAAAAAAGCCTCCTTCCAGACTCCGCAGAGCGCTATCCTAACACAGCCCTCACATTTCAGAATGACCCATGGCAATTAATATCTCCTAAAATGTTGAGTAAAGTGAAGCAAGGAGAAGGATAAGAGGGATGAGATCAACCGAACCTGGCCTGCAAATAATTCTTCAACCTGTTCCGGGATACTGACAATTTTGCACATTCACCCCTGACGGCATAATGATTGACTACCAATAGCGAACAATAAACTCAAGAATCATGGGAAAAATAATAGGAATAGACTTAGGAACCACCAATAG